>DAIUBY010000083.1:0-8400 GCA_036846425.1 Polaribacter sp. | reverse complement strand
CGCATTTTTATGGGCTTTTTGCTATTAACTTTTGGCTATTTTTCCTATTAAAAAGTTTGCAAAAATAACTCATTTTACTGATTTTCTATTGATACTTTACAGGTAATTTTCGATACTTAGTTAACTGTTCAAAAGCATATCCTAAAATGTATAATTTTCCTTCTGTTTTAGGAAGACCAATAAATGTAAGATTTAATGGCTCACCTGTTTTTTTATAACCCAATGGAACAGTCAAATTTGGATATTCAGCAACAGCAGAATATGCAGCATGATAATTATTAATGGATAAAATTGCATCTAATTGATGTGTTTCAAACGCTCCAAAAAAATTGCGAGCATTGGTTTTTAAAGTTGATTTAATGGTTTGTAATTCCTCAATTGTTGTGGAATCTTTTACAATTCCTTCAAAAAGTTGTTGTCCATAAGGCGCTCTTAATAATGAATCTTTTTTATTAAATTCTATGACATCACTTACAGATTTTACAACAACATTTTTATCGGCAAATTCTTTCAAATACAAAGGCAAATCATGCTTCATATCAATATTTAGAAGCGTAAGAAAACCAGGAAGATCAACCTGAGGTGGTGTAATTTCTATAATTTCAGCTCCATATTTTCGAATATTATCTACATTCAATTTATAGATAGAATCTTGCAATAATGTAGAAAAAACACCGATTTTTTTTCCTTTAAAACCCTCTTCAATATCCCCAAAATTTGCAGAAATCAATTCAAAAGATTTTGGATCTTTTTCATCTTTTCCTAATAATGCATTTGTAACTATGAAATTATCAATCACATTTTTTGTCATTGGCCCAGGCGTATCTAAAGTGCTAGAAATTGGTACAATTCCAGTTCTGCTGAACAATCCTATTGTTGGTTTTAACCCAACTACAGAATTCTGACTTGAAGGCGAAGTAATAGAACCCGCAGTTTCTGTGCCAATAGCTGCAACAGCATAATTTACAGCAACTGAAGTGCCACTTGAAGCACTAGATCCTCCTGTTTCAAAAATTCCTCTTCCATAAGGATTTAGCGACTGACCTCCTACAGCAGAATAT
This sequence comes from Polaribacter sp., assembly GCA_036846425.1. GTDB lineage: Bacteria > Bacteroidota > Bacteroidia > Flavobacteriales > Flavobacteriaceae > Polaribacter. Next base: position 7,339 of record DAIUBY010000083.1, on the reverse strand, counting down.
CCTAAAGGACAACCTGAACAAAAATAATAAGCCCATTCACTTAGGTTTACTTTTCCTAAAATCAACGCACCATTTTCTTTTAATTTTTTTACAATAAAAGCATCGTCAGTATTTTTATTTTCAGTTAAAGCAAGAGCACCTGCAGTTGTGGGCATCCCTTTTGTATTGATGTTGTCTTTCAATAAAATGGGCATTCCATAAAGTTCCATTTCACTTAAAATTGCCCATTTTCTCTCTTTATCTCGCTGTTTTGCTTCGTTAATTACATTTGGATTTAATGAAATAATAGCGTTTAAAGATGTGGTAGAGTCACTTTCAAATTTTCGAATTCTATATAAATAAAATAACGTTAATTTTTCATAAGACAAATAGCCATCTTTTACATTTTTTTGTAATGATGGAATATCTTGTTCTAAAATAAATGGTTTTAAAGATTGATATTCTTGCTCAGAAAAATTTGCTAATTCGTTAGTGAATGGTTTAAAAACTTCATTCATATCTAAATATTTAGATTGAACTAATCTAAATTTCATTCTCCCACTTTGATGATTTTGCTGATTCTCTAAAAAGGAAGTTTCATCGTATTTTTTAAAAAATGACGTGTTTTCTTTTCGTTGACAAGTAATAAACAAGAAAATTGATGCAGTAATCAGGAAAGCTTTTTTCATTATATTTGATTTTATTCTCAAAGATACTACTTTAAACCTTTTTTTAAAATAAATGTCTTACTGGTAATTTGATTTTTTTATGAAACTTAAGAATCCTATTTTCATTATTTTAATTTCATTTTTCATTGTATTTTCTTGCTCAAAAGAAACAATTATTGAAGAGGAAATCATCAATGAAAATAATAACAAGATGTATTTTCCACCCATAAATTCAAATGCATGGGAAACTGAAAGTATCTCCAAATTGGGCTGGAATGAAAATCAATTAAACCCATTATTGACTTTTCTTGAAGAGAAAAACACTAGAAGTTTTATAATCCTTTATAATGGTAAAATTGTCGTCGAAAAATATTTCAATAATCATAACAGCAATTCAGTTTGGTATTGGGCAAGTGCAGGAAAAACACTCACCTCAACAGTAGTTGGAATTGCTCAAGATGAAAATTTGTTACATATTTCAAACAAAGTGTCAGATTATTTAGGAAATGGTTGGACTACTGCACCATTAGTAAAAGAAAATTTAATTTCTTCTAAAAATTTACTTTCGATGAATTCGGGTTTGGATGACAATTTGGGAGATGGTGTTTCGCCTTCAAACCTGAAATATATTGCTGATGCTGGAGAAAGATGGGCTTATCACAATGTGTATGTGAAATTGCAAGATGTTATTGAAAAATCAACAAATCAACCATTTACATCCTATTTTAATTTGAAATTGAGAGATAAAATTGGCATGACAGGATTTTGGAGAAATACTGGAGATTTAAGTGTTTATTGGAGTAATTCGAGAAGCATGGCTCGTTTTGGATTGATGATTTTAGCTGAAGGAAAATGGAATGACACGCAAATAATATCAAAAAACTTTTTGATTGAAGCCACAAATACTTCTCAACAAATCAATAAATCGTATGGATATTTATGGTGGTTGAATGGAAAATCTAGTTATCATTTACCACAAAGTCAGTTTGAATTTCAAGGTTCATTAATCAAAAATGCACCTACTGAAATGTTTGCTGCACTTGGAAAAAACGATCAGAAAATTTATATAATTCCTAGTAAAAAATTGGTAATTATCAGAATGGGAGATGCTGCAAGTAATAGTAACTTTGCTCTTTCCACTTTTGATGAAGATTTATGGAGAAAAATTAATTTATTACTAAATTGAATTGTTACTTAAAAAAAGAATCTACAAACTCAATTTTATTAAACACTTGCAAATCATCAAGTCCTTCTCCTACTCCAATATATTTTACAGGAATTTGAAATTGGTCAGAAATTCCAATCACTACACCACCTTTTGCAGTTCCATCTAATTTGGTAACTGCCAAGCAAGTAACTTCAGTTGCTTTTGTGAATTGTTTTGCTTGTTCAAAAGCATTTTGACCTGTAGAACCATCCAAAACTAATAGCACATCATGAGGTGCATCTGCAACTACTTTTTGCATTACGCGTTTTATTTTGGTCAATTCATTCATTAAATTCACTTTGTTATGCAATCTTCCAGCAGTATCAATAATAACGACATCTGCATTTTGAGAAACTGCCGATTTTAAGGTGTCAAACGCAACAGAAGCTGGATCTGAACCCATTTCTTGACGAACAATTGGCACTCCTGTTCTGTCTGCCCAAATTTGTAATTGGTCAATGGCTGCAGCTCTAAACGTGTCTGCTGCTCCTAAAACAACTTTGAAACCTCGTTTTTTAAATTGAGAAGCTAATTTGCCAATGGTAGTTGTTTTTCCAACACCATTTACACCCACAACCATAATTACATAAGGCTTTTTGTTTTCAGGAATGGTAAAATCAGTATCATTGCCACTATTTGTTTCTGATAATAATGCTGCAATTTCTTCTCTTAAAATTTTATTCAATTCGTTTGTACTGACATATTTATCTTTTGCAACACGCTCTTCAATTCGCTCGATAATTTTCAAAGTAGTATTTACACCAACATCCGAAGCAACCAAAACTTCTTCTAAATTATCCAAAACCTCGTCATCAACTTTCGATTTTCCGACAACTGCTTTTGATAATTTATCAAAAAAATTCTCTTTCGTTTTCTCTAAACCTTTGTCTAAAGTTTCCTTTTTTTCTTTTGAAAATATATTTTTAAAAAAACTCATGATATTTTGAATAGTTAATAAATAACTTTAAAACTATGATACTTTATTTTTTAGCAAAACTGTATTCATCTGATTGATTTTCAAACTTAAAAATCGTCATTGAACCCTCAAAAATACGCAATTAAAATCCATAAAAAAAGCTACTTTCTGAAATAGAAAGTAGCTTTATATATTTTATAGAATGGTTTTTATTTTTTCGATAAAAACTTATCAACATCAGCAGGATCCATTACTGCTTCAACAAACGTGTAAGCTCCAGATTTTGGAGATTTTACCATTTTGATAGCTTTGCTTAATCTTTTAGATGCTGTTTGTAATGATGCAACGGTTTTTTTTGCCATTTTGTGTCTTTTTTAATCTATGTGCTCTGTACTGAGTTCTAGACGAATTAATTATTTAATTTCTTTGTGAACAGTCACTTTTTTCAAGATAGGATTGAATTTTTTAATTTCCATTCTATCTGGAGTGTTCTTTTTGTTTTTTGTGGTAACGTATCTAGAAGTACCTGGTTGTCCAGAAGTTTTGTGCTCTGTACATTCTAAAATAACTTGAACTCTGTTTCCTTTTTTTGCCATCTCTATTCGAGTTTAAAAAGTTTAAAAGTTTGAAAGTTTTGCAACTGTAAACTTAAAACTGCAACTATTATTTATTTTGTTAAAAATCCGTTAGCTCTTGCATCTTTAATAACTGCAGAAATTCCTTTCTTATTGATGTTTTTCAAAGCAGAAGCAGATATTTTTAAAGTAATCCATTTATCTTCTTCTGGAATGTAAAAACGCTTGGTCATTAAATTAGCGTCAAACTTTCTTTTTGTTCTATTCATTGCATGAGAAACATTGTTCCCAACCATTGCTTTTTTTCCTGTTAATTCACAAACTCTAGACATCTTCTTGACAGTTTTTAAGTATTATCTCTAAACGAGGTGCAAATTTACATATAAATCTAATTCTGAACAAAATAATTTTACAAAATTTTAAAATAATTCTTTTCTTAAAATTTCCAGAGATTTACTCACAGTTCTGTTGATGACTTTTTCTCTGGGTTCTCCAAAATTAAATGTTTCTACAAACTCTTTTTCATCCGAAACAAAAGCGATAAAAACCAATCCTACACTTTTGTCATTATGATCGGTTGTTGGTCCTGCATTTCCTGTAACTGAAATGGCATAATTGGTTTGCAATTTCTCCTTTGCTCCTCTTGCCATTTCCAACGCAACTTGTTCACTAACCACAGAATTTTCTTGAATTGTTTTTGATGAAACTCCTAATAAATTCACTTTTGCTTCAGCTGAATACGTTACAAAACTTCCTTTAAAATAGGCAGATGCACCAGCTTCTGATACAAAAGTTGCTGCAATTTTTCCTCCTGTCATACTTTCAGCAGTGCAAATGGTTTTTCCATTTTTGATTAATAAATCTCCAATGGTTTTTTCTAATGAACTTTCATCATCCAAACCTGTAATGATATCAGGAATTAGTTGATAAATTTCTTCGATTTTAGCTGTAAGCTCATTTTCAAGTTGTTCTTTATTTTCGCCTTTTGCAGATAATCGTAAACGAACTCTACCAAAAGAAGGTAAATAAGCTAGTTTGATATGTGATGGCAAATTATTTTCAAAATCTTCAATTATTTCTGCTATGGTACTTTCTCCTTGACCATACGTCATGATTGTTTTATGAATAATAAAAGGCAATTTGAATTGTTGCTGAATTTTTGGCAAAACTTCATTCGTCATCAATCCTTTCATTTCATAAGGCACTCCTGGCAAAGAGACAAAAACAGTGTTATTTTCAAAAAACCACATTCCTGGTGCTGTACCAAAATTGTTTTTCAGTAACGTTGCTTTTGATGGCAATTGCGCTTGATAACGTTGAATTTCACGAAAAGGATGATTTATTTTTGCGAACAAATTTTGGATATGTTCTATGACTTCTGGATATTCAATAAGTTCAGTATCGTTGAAAAAAGTAGCAATTGTTTTTTTGGTGATATCATCTTTTGTAGGACCTAAACCTCCTGTAATAATCACAATATCTACTCTATCTTGAGCTTCTTTAAGCGCATTTAAAATATGTTGTTGATCATCTTGAATTGACGTAATTTGATAAACAGAAACACCTATCTTATTCAATTCTTGACTTATAAATTGTGAATTTGTGTCTACTATTTGACCTATTAAAATTTCATCGCCAATTGTTATGATTTCTGCTTTCAATGTTTAAGGGTTTAAAGTTCTAAATTTAATATTCAAAGTTCAAAATGTATCTGCATTATTGTATTGATACATTATTGTATTGTTAAATTGATACATTAATATATTGTTACATTAATCTACTTAACCCGAATTTGAAAAGCTTCTCTTCCTTCCAAAACTCCTTTCAAAACATCATTTTCTGAAACTTTTGCAACACCCTCAGGAGTTCCTGTAAAAATAATATCCCCTTTTTTTAGTGTAAAATATTGTGACACATAGGCAATCAATTCGTCAATTTTCCATAGCATGGAATTTGATTTTCCATCTTGAACCAGCACATCATTTTTATACAACTGAAAGGAAATATTTTCCAAATCAAATTGTTCTTTTGGATAAAATTCACCTATAGCTGCACTTCCATCAAAGGCTTTTGCTTTTTCCCAAGGCAAGCCTTTTTCTTTACATTCGTCTTGAACATCTCTTGCCGTAAAATCAATTCCCAAACCAATTTCGTCATAATATTTATGCGCAAATTTGGCATCAATAAACTTTCCAACTTTATTAATTTTTACCAAAACCTCTACCTCATAATGAACATTATTTGAAAATGGCGGAATAAAAAATGGATTTTTATTTGGTAAAATAGCAGAATCTGGCTTTAAAAAAACAACAGGATTTGTAGGTTTTTCATTCGCTAATTCTTCAATATGTTTTGCGTAATTGCGCCCAATACAAATTATTTTCATTGGCCCCTTTTAATTTCCCCAAAGGGGAAAAATTAGTACTCAAAATATTACTTTATTTTCTTTCTTTTTTTCTTTTTTGTTCCTTCCCTTTGGGAAGGTTAGGATGGGCTTATTCTCCTGTTTCAGGAAAAACAATCGCTCTATTTCCTGATACAATTATTTGATGATTCAAATGATTATTTACAGCTCTTGCCAAGACCAATTTTTCAATATCTGCTCCAATTTTTTTCAAAGTTGTTGGTGTACTTTCGTGCGTAACTGGTTTTACATCTTGCTCAATAATTGGACCTTCATCCAAATCTTCTGTGGCATAATGTGCAGTTGCTCCAATCAATTTTACACCACGCTCATAAGCTCTTAAATATGGATTTGCACCCTGAAAAGCTGGTAAAAATGAGTGATGAATATTGATGATTTTTTCAGGGTATTTATTAATAAAATCCGAGGAAAGAATTTGCATATATCTTGCTAAAACGATTAAATCAATTTTTTGATTATCAATTAGTTGCATCAATTTTAATTCTTGAGATGACTTGTCTTTATTATTTACAGGTAAATGATAAAATGGTATTTGAAACATATCAGCAATTGGTTTTAATTTTTCGTGATTGCTAACAACCATTTTTATATCGCAATTCAAATTTCCTTCTTTATATCTTTCTAATAAATCGTATAAATTATGACTTGTATGAGAAACTAAAATGGCAACTTGTTGTTTTTTGTCACTATAATGTACAGACCATTTGAAATTCAATGGATTTGCTAAGTCTAAAAAACTGCTTTCCAATTCTTTTTTTGATAAAACTGTGCCATCTGCATTCAAACGAATTCTCATGAAATAGGTATTTTCAATGGAATTTACATATTGCTGACAACTCAAAATATTGAAACCTTTTTCAAAAAAGAAATTGGTGATTTTCGCCACCAATCCTTTTTGATCAGGACACTGTATTAAAAAAGTTACGATTTGTGATTTCATAAAAAGCCCATCCTAACCTTCCCAAAGGGAAGGAACTACAAACTGGGTAATCCATAGTCATTTGTTATAACTTATCTTGATTTAATTTAAAAATCAACTTCATTTTTAAAATATTGTTTTAAATTTTAGCATACTGCAATTTCTTCCCTTAAGGAAGATTAAGATGGGATTTATGGAATCCATTTCTTTGGGAAATTAGGCTTTCTTTTTTCTAAAAAAGCATCTCTTCCTTCTTTTGCTTCGTCTGTCATATAGGCTAAACGTGTTGCTTCACCTGCAAAAACTTGCTGACCAACCATACCATCATCTGTTAAATTCATAGCAAATTTTAACATTTTGATGGATGTTGGACTTTTTGCTAAAATTTCTTGCGCCCATTCATAAGCTGTATTTTCTAGTTCATCATGTGGAACTACAGCATTTACCATTCCCATTTCAAAAGCTTCTTGAGCAGAATAATTTCTTCCTAAAAAGAAAATTTCGCGCGCTCTTTTTTGACCAACCATTTTTGCCAAATATGCAGAACCATAACCACCATCAAACGAAGTTACATCAGCATCAGTTTGTTTAAAAATTGCATGTTCTTTGGACGCTAATGTTAAATCGCATACAACATGCAAACTATGTCC
>DAIUBY010000082.1:0-10177 GCA_036846425.1 Polaribacter sp. | reverse complement strand
CTTTTTAATTGTTGATTGATAAAATCATCAAAATAATCTCCTAATAAAATCGATGAATTTTTTGCCATGACAAATAAATTTAAAACAAATATACCAAGTTTTGGTATGCTTTCAAATTTTATGAAGATTTTTTATGGTTGATGGTAATGTGTTTGTTTATGAAAAGTTGGCAAAGAAGTAATAAACTTTGGTAAAGCTAAAAATAGCAATTTTTTAAAGGACATGTTGTTAGCAAAAGTTATATTTTAAAGTTCCAAGAGGCTATGAAATTTATAGAATTTGTTCTTATAATTTTTTTTTTAAAATTTGGTGGTGTATGTTTTTCATTATCAAAAATATTATTCAGTCCGAAATTATTCCTTAATTCAAGAGTAATCAAATTATTGCCAGTTAATTTTATTTTTTTTCCAATACCAATTGAAATCCCAGAATCTGTTTTCTTATTAAAATTTCTATCAATTAAAAAATTATATTGATCATTACTCAATCTATAGCCAAAAAAATATCCCCCATTTACAAAGTAACTATTTAATTTTCCAAAATCATATTTAAAAAGGATAGGTAATATTATGTAATTATCATTTTCGTCAAGCATATTCCCAGATATAAGATTAAAATTTGAAACAACCTTATTTTCATAAATTATACCAGATTTTATTGAAAAATTTTTGCCCAAATAATATTCAGCATCAATACCCAAGAGATAACCAAATTTAGAATTTGAGTTTGTAGAATTATTACTTTTAATACTTGAAAAATTTAAACCACCACTTAACCCAAGTCTAAATTCATTTTGAGAAAAAGTATTAAAACTAAATAAAATAATTATTAAGAAATTTATAATTTTTATTTTCATATTATTTTTACCACAGTTTTTGTATATAAAAAGTTGCGATTTTGAAAACGAGAAATATCCAACGGAAATTCTGTGTTAGAAATAATTATTTTTCATTTTTTATCTTTGTGGTTATATCCTCTCCAATTTGATTTATCCACTTCCCTTGATTATACTCAACGATACCATGTTTTTCATGATATAATTTTGTTCCGTTTTCAATTGGAAATTCTATTCCGATATTAAATTTAAAAACACATATTTCTTGACCATTAACAGTAGTTGATTGATAACCTTCATCACACCTATTTTTTTCGCAGGAACTTATTACAAGCATTAATATGATTAATACATTTAGAAAATTCATTTTACTTTTCATAATTTTATTTTTTAGTTGCAATATTCGTTATAGTATTCAATAATTGTTTTTAATTCTTTTCTGTTAATCTCTTTATTTTTTACTGCTTTATACAAACCCATGCAATCTTTAATTAAAAAGTCAAATTTTTTTTTAAACTCTTTATTTGTTATGACTGTTTTTCCATTTTTTTCGATGTAGTATATAATTTTGTCGAAACTTGCTCCAGTATATAAATCTGTATGTAATCCTTGCTCACTATAAAGATTCATTTTTCCTTTTATTTCTGGTTTTAGATATCTAGGTTTATTATTGACTAATATGAAATCATAATAGGTTCCTCCTGTATAAATTTTTGTTAATTCATTGTATCCATAAACTTGAACTTCTCCAAGTTTTTCCTTTTTAAATTTAATTTCACTATAGTTTTTAAACTTAATATAACCACTTCTACTAGAACCATTTTTAAAATAAATTGTTCCAGATTCAAATTGAGCTTGAATGTTAGAAAATACTAGAAATGTTAAAAGGAATAAACTTTTTTTCATATTTACATCTTTTCTTTAAATAATTTTTGCCAACGTTTTTGTGTATAGAAAGTTGCGGTTTTGACAACGAGGAATTTCCAACGAAAATTCTGAAGTTGGTAAAAATGCAACAAACTTTGGTTAAGCTAAAAGTAGTAATTTTTTATACACGGCTTAGCACCAGTTTTTATCATTGTTTTTTAATTAAATTATACTTTTCAAGTGCATCTGTCCAGATTTTGTCTTTATTCACTTGAATTAGTTTAAGAATAATTTTTGTAATTTTTTCTTGGTCTAAATCGTTTTTGTCAATTTCGTAAATAAAAGTCTTTGAGGATTTTTCGTCCAAGCATTTTGCATTGTTGTCAAGTTCGCAGCATCCATAACCATCAAATGAAATTCTGCATAAATTAATTTGTTTGGTTGTCGTGAAATTGAAGTCAAGAAATACAGAACCGTCTAGACAGCCTAAATAGAAATTCGCTTTTCTTGTTTCAGGCATTGTTGTTTTAAAAAAGTCAAATTCATTTTTCATTCTTGTTATTCTATGACCAAATAAATTCATTTGCTTTTTGACTTTCAAGGTCAAACCATTCTTCAGCAATTTCTTGAAAAACAGGTTGTCCCTTTTTATCGGTTTTTGTTTGAATTAAGTCACCAACAGGCGCACCATGTAAATATCTCAGTCTTCCAGTCGAATCGAACTTAATTTTGTTGGAATTAAGCAACGCTTCAAATTTTGGCCAATTTTTGATATTTTCTTTTGTTATTCTTATTCTTTCCATTTTATTCTGTTTGTCTTCCTAAGATTACTGCCAATTAGTAAACATGCAAAAGTTTACATCACTTATTTCATGCAAATTATTATCTCCCAAATATACCCAAAACCCCTACTCAACCCCAAAAAAAATCAAAAAAAGGAAGCAACATAGTATCAAATCATAAGTGTACACAATGAATGATGGAATCATTCACAAGAAAATACGTTTTACTTGAACTTAAAATTTACAGTCTATTTTCAATTATTGTCTCCACAATTTCAGGATTTAAAAGCGTACTTGTATCTCCCAAATTTGTCAATTCATTACTTGCTATTTTTCGTAAAATTCTACGCATAATTTTTCCAGAACGAGTTTTTGGTAAACCTTCTGTGAATTGAATTTTATCCAATTTTGCAATCGGTCCAATTTGTTCTGTAATAATTTGATTGATTTCTTTTCTTACATTTTCATGAACTCTTGATTCGCCAGTTTCTTTCAAAATTACAAATCCATACAACGCATTTCCTTTGATATCATGAGGAAAACCAACAATTGCACTTTCTGAAACTGCTGGATGTTCGTTAATTGCATCTTCAATTGGTGCAGTTCCTAAATTATGACCAGAAACGATAATGACATCGTCAACTCTTCCTGTAATTCTATAATAACCAACTTCATCTCTCAAAGCGCCATCACCAGTAAAATACATATTTTCAAAAGCCGAAAAATACGTTTCTTTAAATCGTTGATGATTTCCCCAAATTGTTCTTGCAATTGAGGGCCAAGGAAATTTGATACACAACCTTCCATCAACTTGATTTCCTTTTATTTCTTCACCTTTTTCATCCATCAAACAGGGCTGAATTCCTATAAATGGCAAAGTTGCATACGTGGGTTTTGTTGGAGTTGCAAACGGAATTGGTGTAATCATAATGCCACCAGTTTCAGTTTGCCACCAAGTATCTACAATAGGTGCTTTTTTCTTTCCAATATTGTCATCATACCAATGCCAAGCTTCTTCATTAATTGGTTCGCCAACAGTTCCTAACACTTTAATGCTTGATAAATCATATTGTTCTACAAATCCAACTCCTTCTTTTGCCAACGAACGAATTGCAGTTGGAGCCGTATAAAATTGATTGACTTTATGTTTTTGAATGATTTCCCAAAAGCGACCATAATCAGGGTAACTTGGAATTCCTTCAAAAAGAACCGTTGTTGCGCCATTTGCTAACGGACCATAAACGATGTAACTATGTCCTGTAATCCAACCAATATCAGCAGTGCACCAATAAATATCTTCTTCTCGATATTGAAAAACATTTTTAAAAGTATATGCTGTATAAACCATATAACCAGCTGTTGTGTGAACCATTCCTTTTGGCATTCCTGTAGAACCAGAAGTGTACAAAATAAATAACGGATCTTCAGCATCCATCAAGGTTGCTTTGCATTCTGATGAAGCTTGTTCTAATAAAGGTTGTATCCAAAAATCACGATTTTGTTTCATCGAAATTTCAGAATTAGTACGTTTTACAACCAAGACATTTTCTACTGATGAACAATTTTCTAAAGCATCATCAACAATTCCTTTTAAATCTATAGTCTTTGAACCTCTAAAAGAACCATCAGCAGTGATAACCATTTTGCATTGAGAATCGTTAATTCTAGTTGATAATGCTGTTGCTGAAAAACCTGCAAAAACAACAGAATGGATGGCTCCAATTCGTGCACAAGCCAATAATGAAATTGCTAATTCTGGAATCATGGGCAAATAAATGCAAACTCTATCACCTTTTTCAATGCCTTTTGATTTTAAAACATTGGCAAATTTGTTCACCCTTTCATACAATTCTTGATAAGAAATATGTTGCGCTTTTTCATTAGGATTATTTGGTTCAAATAAAATGGCTGTTTTTTCTGATCTTGTTACCAAGTGTCTGTCTATACAATTTTCTGTGATGTTTAATTTTGCTCCTTCAAACCATTTAATTTCAGGTTTTGAAAAATCCCAACTCAATACATTATTCCATTTTTTTCTCCATAAAAAATGTTCTTCAGCAACTTCTTCCCAAAATAATTCTGGATTTCTAACAGATTTACGATACACTTGATAATATTCTTCAAGATGTTTTATGTGATAATTACTCATTTTTGATTTTTTTAATGTGAATGTGCTTTTCCAACACCACTTGGAATTCTAATATTCTCTACAATTTCTCTTACTTCTTTTGGCGGTTTTGGAAAAAATTTCGAAACTATTACTGATACTATAAAATTCGCCATCATGGCAACTGTTCCAAAACCTTCAGGCGAAATTCCAAACCACCAATCTTTTTTGGTTCCACCTCCAAACCAATTAAATTTGAATTTCATCATATAAAACAGCATGAATAAAATTCCAACAATCATTCCTAAAACTGCGCCTTCTTTATTCATTCGTTTGCTGAAAATTCCTAAAATAATGGATGGAAAAAACGAAGCTGCTGCCAATCCAAAAGCTAAAGCTACAGTTGCTGCAACAAAATCTGGCGGATGAATTCCAAAATATCCTGCAATACAAACTGCTACAATTGCAGATAATCTTGCTGCAATCAATTCGCCTTTTTCAGAAATTTTTGGATTGATCATTTTTTTAATCAAATCATGAGAAACTGAGGATGAAATTACCAAAAGCAATCCTGCTGCTGTAGATAAAGCTGCTGCTAAACCTCCTGCTGCAACCAATGCAATGACCCAATTTGGCAAATTTGCAATTTCAGGATTTGCCAAAACTATAATGTCGTTATCAACAATCAATTCATTTTTGGTTTCATCAGCCAAATACTGAACTCTTCCATCTTTATTTTTATCATCAAATTTGATGAGTCCTGTTTTTTCCCAATTATTAAACCATTTTGGCAATTGTTCATATTCAGTATTACTTACAGTTTCAATTAAATTTGTTCTTGAAAAAACCGCAATTGCAGGAGCTGTTGTGTATAAAATCGCAATAAAAAGTAATGCCCAACCTGCAGATTTTCGAGCATCAGAAACTTTTTTAACAGTGAAAAATCGAACAATTACGTGAGGCAATCCTGCAGTTCCAAACATCAAAGCTGCTGTTATAAAAAGAATATCTAATTTTGATTTGCTTCCTGATGTGTATTCAGAAAAACCTAATTCCTTGTGCAAACCATCCAATTTATCTAATAAATAAACCCCATTTTCATCTGTTCCACCAAAACCCAATTGTGGAAATGGATTGTTTGTCATTTGAATAGAAATGAAAATTGCAGGAACCATAAAAGCAAAAATTAGCACGCAATATTGCGCAACTTGCGTATATGTAATTCCTTTCATGCCACCTAAAACTGCATAAAAAAGAACGATAATCATTCCAATAATAACGCCTGTATTGATATCAACTTCTAAAAATCTAGAAAAAACCAAACCTACACCACGCATTTGTCCTGCAACATACGTGAAAGAAATTAAAAGCGCACAAAAAACAGCTACACTTCTAGCAACATCAGAATAATAACGATCACCAATAAAATCTGGAACTGTAAATTTGCCAAATTTTCGAAGATAAGGTGCTAATAACAAAGCTAATAAAACATAACCTCCAGTCCAACCCATCAAATAAATAGAGCCATCATAACCACTAAAAGAAATGATGCCTGCCATTGACAAAAAAGAAGCTGCTGACATCCAATCTGCAGCAGTTGCCAAGCCATTTGCCAAAGGAGAAACTCCTCCTCCAGCAACATAAAACTCTTTTGTAGAGCCTGCTCTAGTCCAAATGGCAATTCCAATATAAAGTGCAAACGTAATTCCAACTATAATCCATGTCCAAATTTGAATATTCATAACTTTCTTTATTTATTTATGATTTATGATATCCAAATTCTTTGTCTAAATTATTCATCAAACGAATATAGATGAATATCAAGATTACAAAAACAAAAATTGACCCTTGTTGTGCAAACCAAAAACCCAATTTAAATCCACCAATTTTAATTAAATTTAGTTCTTCAACAAGAAGAATTCCAAAAACGAAGGAGACCAAAAACCATATACTGAGTAATATTGACAAATATTTCAGATTCTTTTTCCAGTATTTTTTATGTTTTTGTGTATCCATAAAGTTTTTTGATTAAAAAAATTTCTAAGCAATGTAAAAAATAAATCCTTATTTTTAAAAAAATTAATTATCATCATATTTTTTAATGTTTGTAGATATTTTTTCAACGTATTGGCAAATTATTCTGTTGTTTTTTATAGTAGCTACTTTATATTCTTCTGTTGGTTTTGGAGGTGGTTCCAGTTATTTAGCCATTTTAGCATTAACATCATTGGCTTTTACCGAGATAAGAGCTATTGCTTTATTTTGCAATATTGTTGTAGTTAGTGGTAATGTTTTTCAGTTTTACAGGCAAAAAAATATTGATTTAAAAAAAATAATTTCGCTGGTAATTCTAAGTGTTCCAATGGCTTACTTAGGAGGCTATATAAAAATAACGGAACAATTATTTTTTATTTTATTAGGATTAACACTTTTATTTGCAGCAATCACTATGTGGATTTCAAAAAGAATTGTTTCAGAAAATAGTGAAAATAGAAAACCAAATTTGATTAGAAATTTGAGTTTTGGCGGATTTATAGGTTTCATTTCTGGAATGGTTGGCATTGGTGGAGGCATTTTTTTAGCACCTCTTCTGCACCTTACTTATTGGGATTCTCCAAAAAAAATTGCAGCAGCTTCAAGTGTTTTTATTTTGGTGAATTCTTTGGCTGGTTTAGGAGGTCAAATGTCAAATCCAAATTTCTCTGTAAATTGGAATTTGACATTTATGTTACTTTTTTCCGTTTTTTTAGGAGGTTTCATAGGAAATAAATTCAGTGCCAATTTTTTTAATCCTATTTTATTAAAAAAAGCTACTGCAATTTTAATTGCATTTGTTGGAATTCGAATTTTATTGAATTTGTAAATTTAACTTTTGTTTAATCTTTTTAACTTTTAATTAAACATTTTGAATTGAATTTAGGGTTAATTTTGTGACGAACTTAAAATCTAAATCATGTTTATTAAGAAAATTTTACCATTAGTTTTAGTAGCAACAATTTCATTAACTACTGTTGCAAACAACACAGATCCAATTAAGGATAAAAAAGAAACAAAAAACACTTCAGCTCAAGAGACTATTGTTGGAGTTGCAGTTGGAAATGAAAATTTTACAACTTTAGTTGCTGCTGTAAAAGCTGCAGGTTTGGTTGAAGTATTGAATAGTGATGGACCATTTACTGTTTTTGCTCCTACAAATGATGCATTTGCAAAACTTCCAGAAGGTACAATTGCAACTTTATTGAAACCAGAAAACAAAGAATTATTAACTGCAATCTTAACATATCACGTTGTTGCAGGTAAATTTGTAGCATCAGATGTGTTGAAAGCTATCAAGGATAATAAAGGGAAATTTACAATTAAAACTGTTCAAGGAAACACATTAACTGCATCATTAAAAGGTGGAAAAGTTATTTTGACAGATGCAAAAGGAAATGTTTCTACAGTAGTAATGACTGATGTTGCTGCTTCAAATGGAGTGATTCATGCAATTGATACAGTTGTAATGCCAAAATAATAAAATGTTTTATTTTTTTAACATTTTATTAAACAAAAAATATTTATCTTTAATCTGTGTTTAAAATTAAAAAATAAAAGTAAACGCTTCTCATAGTTATTTTGCATTTTGTGCGAAAGTTTTAAAGAAGTTTTTTGGTTGATTGATTGGAACCGCTACTTTATGTAGCGGTTTTATCATTTTATGAGTGTATCTTGAATTCTTTGAATCGTTATTTGGATGATTCTTTTATGAAACTCAGTAGGATTTTCTTTATAAGTTTCAAATTCGATTTTTGAAAAATGTCCAATAACAACACCTAAAATAAGATTTTTGAAATTGTTATCTTTTTCGAAAATTGATTTTATTTTAGCCAACATTTCATCTTTTGCAATTACAGTAAGATCAATTTTTCTTTTTGAAAGCTGAAGCTTAAATAATCCTATCAAAAAATCGTGTTGCATTTTGATTATTGGACGAATTGTTTCATTTTGAAATTTCTCAATTTCTAATGTTGAATCCTTAACAATTCCTTTTATTTCGGGTCTTTCTTTAGTCATTTTCAGATAGATTTTCTAGTAAGATTTGATAATCAAATTGTAAATCTTCATGCAATTTTTCAATGGCTTTTGTAGCCATTTTTAGTTGGGAAAAATAAACGTTTTCCAAACGCTGACTTTGATGAATTGAAGGTTTCATCATTTTTAATTTTTTACAAAAATGTAACAAAAGCTCAACTTCAGTCTCTTTTTTCTTAGAATAACGAATGTATTTTTTGGTTTGTGTAAGTATTTTACGAACGTTTTTTCTAATAAAAAAATAGTTCTTTGTATTGATTTCAGCAAATTGTTCGTCCATTTGCAATTTTATAGATTCAATATATGCCTCTTCATTGTGAGACTCAAACAACAAATACGTCAGCAATTCTTTGTTCTCTTTTTTGAATCTTGAAAGCTGTAAACACAACTCTTTCAGTTCATTAAAAGATTTATGCGAAAGTTCGTCTTTGAGTTGTTTTAGGCTAACTACTTTCATTTTGAAAGAAAATCCATCACATTTTTTTCAATTCTCGCTAATACATTTTCAGTAGAAGCTTTCACGAATTTTTCTCCTGTGATTTGTTCATACAATTCTATATATCTGTTGGAAATTTCAGTGATTTTTTCATCATTCATTTCAGGAATTTGTTGCCCTTCTTTTCCTTGAAATCCATTTTCTATCAACCATTGACGAACAAATTCTTTGGATAATTGTTTTTGAGCTTCACCCCTATTTTGTCTTTCTTGATATCCATCTGCATAAAAATAACGAGAAGAATCTGGTGTGTGAATTTCGTCAATCAACACAATTTTTCCTTCTTTGGTTTTTCCAAATTCGTATTTTGTATCTACTAAAATCAATCCTCTCTTAGCAGCGATTTCTGTTCCTCTTTGAAATAATTTTCGAGTATAATCCTCTAAAACCAAATAATCTTCTTCTGAAACAATGCCTTTAGCTAAAATGTCTTCTCTAGAAATATCTTCATCATGTTCACCATTATCTGCTTTGGTTGATGGTGTAATTATCGGTGAAGGAAATTTGTCATTTTCTATCATTCCATCAGGCATTTGAACACCACACAAAACTCTTTTTCCTGCTTTGTATTCACGCGCTGCATGACCTGATAAATAACCACGAATCACCATTTCTACTTTAAAAGGTGTGCATAAATGTCCAATTGCTACATTTTCATCAGGAGTTGCTATCAACCAATTTGGAACAATATCAACAGTTTCATTCATCATTTTAGTGGCGATTTGATTTAAAATTTGTCCTTTAAATGGAATTTGTTTTGGTAAAATTACATCAAAAGCAGACAATCTATCAGTGGCAATCATCACCAAAAGTTCGTTATTAATATTATAAACCTCTCTTACTTTTCCTTTGTAAACTGATTTTAAATTCGGGAATTGAAAATTTGTTTCGTTAATTGTATTCATTTGTATATCTATATTTCAGTTCTCAAAAATATAACTTCTAAAACTAATTCTTGGTACTAAAAATTTCAACTACTCAGTTTCTATACTTTTATAAGCATTGATTATTTTTTTCAC
>DAIUBY010000081.1:2701-10357 GCA_036846425.1 Polaribacter sp. | reverse complement strand
TCATGGCACATAAAAAAGGAGTAGGTAGTTCGAAAAACGGTAGAGAATCAGAATCGAAACGTCTAGGTGTAAAAATATTTGGTGGACAAGCTGCAGTTGCAGGAAACATCATAGTTCGTCAAAGAGGCACCACTCACAATCCTGGTGATAATGTTTACATGGGCAAAGACCATACATTACACGCAAAGATTGATGGTGTTGTTGAATTCAGAAAAAGAAGAGATGATAAATCTTATGTTTCTGTAACTCCATTTGAAGTTTAATAAATATTTTTTACATAAATAATAAAACGCTCAAACATAATTTGTTTGAGCGTTTTTTTTATGCTATTTAAAACTTGTTACTTTCAATAGTTTTACTATTTTTAAAAATCAAAAATCAACTATGAAAACCACAGTTAGTTTCCTTCTTTTTTTTATTTCTTTTCTATTAATTGGGCAACAAAAAAAAGCACCACAAAGTGAATTTATAAATAAAGTAGAAGATTTTATTTTAATCAAAGCATATGATTCTGCTGCTTTTTTTTTGAAAAATATTGATAAATCTGACTATAAAATTATACTTGAAAAAATTGTTTCTGAAAAAGAAGTTTCCTACAAAGAATACAATACTTTTTTTTCAAAATTAAGTGATAGAACTTCCGTTAAATATGAACGTGTTTCCAATTTTATTGATGAAAATGTAAAATTTCCTCAAAATAATATATTTGAAGAATGGTTTTTCCGAATAAAATGCGATCAAATTTACAGTCTTAGAGATGATGTTAGCGTTGAAAAAGCTTCCGAAAAGTTTAAAGAAATTGAAAAATATCTTTCTAATTTCAATCAAAATGACAACACCATCCAAAAGGCAACTTTACGAATTCAAACACATCCCATAGTTCTTTATCTTATTGAAAAAGATGTAGAAAAAGGAAAAAAATTAGCACTTGATTGTCTAGAAAAATCAAAAGAACTGAAAGATATTGAGCTGCAAATCATATTTTTATATCATCTATCGGATTTTTTAGTTATTGAAGGAAAACTGCAAGAATACATTGATATTTCTGAAGAAAGTTTGAAATTAGAAAATCAACTCAAAGAAAAATCACCTTATTATTTTGCGATTTTACAGCATTTAATTGATGCATATATTTTTAAAGGAGGAAATACTGAAAAAGTATTTTCTTTGATTGAAGAATTGTATAATGACCCAACTTTTAAAATACAAACGTATGCATTGTATTTAAAATTATTGGGAAGACCAAACACAGATTCATCCATTAGAGATGAAATCTTGAAAAAATTTGAGGTGAAAAATGTCAAAGAATTGGTTGAAAAATTTAAGATTTTAGGGAAAGATTTAAACTCAAATGATTTTTTCAAAGTTCTTTTTGAAGGTTCAAGAGCTCTAGAAAACAATCAATTTTTTAAAGAAGCTTTAGCAATAAAAGATGAATCAATTTTTTTAACAAGGAAAATTTATTCTCAAGATTTATCTAAATCTCTAGCAGATTTTAAGGTTGAAAATGCTGTAGAAGATAAACAAAAAGAAGTTGAATATGCGCAAGAAAAAAGTAAATTATACAGCGTTATTTTAATTTTAGTTGGTATATTTTTAATAATTAGTTTGTTCATTATCAGAAAAATAATGAGACAATCCAAAGAATTATCAAGAAAAAATAACTTAATTGAAAAAACATTAAAAGAAAAAGAATTATTAATCAAAGAAGTACATCACAGAGTAAAAAATAATTTTCAAATTGTGGCGAGTTTGTTAGAATTGCAAACGCAAGGAATTGCAGATGAAAAAGCTCTTGAACTTGTTAACGAAGGGAAAAATAGGGTAAAATCGATGGCATTAATTCATCAAAAATTGTATCAAAATGATTCTGGTTTGATTGATTTTAATGAATATCTGAAATTACTCACTCGCGAATTGGCTACTGCTTACAAATTGAAAAATAATGTAGAAACTACTATACAATCGGAAAATATGTTTTTTGAGGTTGATACTGCAATTCCATTAGGTTTAATTATCAATGAAATAATTACAAATGCTTATAAACATGCATTTCATGATCAAAAGGACAACAAACTTTGGATTGCGATTCACAAAGAATCTGAAAATTATAAACTGACAATTCAAGACAATGGTCTTGGAATTTCGGAAGATTTTGACATCAAAAAAGCAAAAAGTTTAGGATTAGTATTAATCAACAGATTGGTAAAACAGCTTCAAGGGAGTTTGCGCCAATTCAATGAAAATGGTGCAAAATTCGAAATAACATTTAAAGATAATTACGCAAGAAGACTTGTGAATTAAGGAACTCATGCATTTTTTAAGTTTACGAAACTAAAATGGATAAAATAAAAATTCTTGTTGTAGAAGACGAAATTATCATTGCAGATAGTATCTGTAATGCTTTGAATGAATTGGGATATCATTCCCTAGAACCTGCAATAAATTATACAGAAGCTATTGAAATTATCGAAAATGAAAAGCCAGATATCGCTATTTTGGACATTCAACTTTCGGGGAAAAAATCTGGAATTGATTTGGCAAAAACAATCAGAGAAAACTATCATTTTCCATTCATTTTTTTGACTTCTAATTCGGATTCTTTTACCATAAATCAAGCCAAAGAAGTATCACCTCCTGCCTATTTGATAAAACCATTTTCAAAGGAAGAATTGTACAGCTCAATTGAAATTGCTTTGCATAATTTCTCAACAAAATCAGGAGATTTGATGGACGAAAACTTGATAATTAAAGAGTCGCTTCTTATAAAAAATAAAGGTTATTTCACAAAAGTTTCGTTCAATGACATTTTATATTTAAGAAGCGACCATGTTTATGTAGAGATTTTGTTGAAAAACCAACAAAAATATGTGGTAAGAACAAGTTTAAACGATATTTTAAATAAATTGAATAGTAATTTTATTAGAGTTCATAGGGGTTTTGTAATTAATGTGCTCTATTTGAGTCATATAAACAACAATTCTGTTATAATTATTGATGAAGAAATTCCAATTGGAAAAAAATTCAGAGATGATATTGTAAAACGAATAAATTCAATTTAAGAACACAAAATCAATCATTTAGAACATTTTATAATTTTAAAACTAAAATTAACATAAATTTATATTATTTAGTGTTGTGTCTTAGACGATTTTTCGGGGGAACAATTTGTTTTAAGATTTACTAAAAAAACTTTAGCCATCCATTTTTTGGGTGGCTTTTTTATTGGAACTAAAACAACCACCTTGTTTTTTACTTCTATAATTTTTACTGAGCGCATTTTTTGTACTTTTACTATCATGAAAAATTTGTACAATTTTGCGGTTTTATTAATATCACATTTACTACCAATAATTGCTTTGTTTGACAAGAAAATGAAGCTTTTTGTAGCAGGCAGAAAACAAACTTTTTTTAAA
The DNA here is from genome assembly GCA_036846425.1 of Polaribacter sp. Lineage (GTDB taxonomy): Bacteria > Bacteroidota > Bacteroidia > Flavobacteriales > Flavobacteriaceae > Polaribacter. The sequence goes on along the minus strand of DAIUBY010000081.1, from coordinate 6,941 downwards.
ATTTCCTCGCTAAAAAACCAAGAAGTTATTTGGTTTCATGCAGCTTCTTTGGGCGAATTTGAACAAGCAAGACCAATTATTGAAGAGATAAAAAAATCTTTTTCTGGCTACAAAATACTCGTAACTTTTTTTTCTCCTTCTGGTTATGAAATCAGAAAAAATTACGATTTGGCGGATGTAATTTGTTATTTACCTCTGGATACAAAAAAAAATGCTAAACAATTCGTAGAGAGTTTACAATTGAAATTTGCCATATTTATAAAATATGAATTTTGGCCAAATTTATTATATGAATTGAAAAGAAAAGAAATTCCAACGATATTGGTTTCAGGAATTTTCAGGCAAAATCAGCCTTTTTTCAAATCTTATGGTGCATTTATGAAAGAAGCTTTGACAGCTTTTCATCATTTTTTTCTACAAGATGAAACATCGAAAAAATTGTTAGAAAGTATTGGTTTTCAAAACAATACAGTTGTGGGAGATACACGTTTTGATCGTGTTGCAAAAATTTTAAAACAAGATAATTCTCTAGATTTCATTTCAGAATTTAAAAATAATCAATACACAATTGTTGCAGGAAGTACTTGGAAAGAAGATGAAGTTTTTTTAGTTAATTATATTAATAGAACAGCTTCCAAATCAGAAAAATTTATAATTGCACCTCATAATATAAATAGAGAATCAATTGCTGCTCTGCAAAAATCCATTTCGAAAAAGTCATTGTTATTCTCTGAAAAAGAAGGAAAAAATTTAGCTGATTTTCAAGTTTTTATTATTGATACTATTGGGATTTTGACCAAAATTTACGCTGCTGCAAATGTAGCTTATGTGGGTGGAGGTCTCAAAACAGGATTACATAATATTTTAGAGCCAGCCACTTTTGGAATTCCTGTTGTGATTGGAAATAAATATCGAAAATTTAAAGAAGCTGTAGATTTAGTTCGTTTAAAAAGCTGTATTTCTATCAGCAATCAAAAAGAATTTTCAGCTATTTTTACAAAATTAAAACAAGATAAAAGTTTCAGAATAACAACTGGAAACATCAATAAAAATTACATCCAAGAACATTTGGGTGCCACTCAAAAAATCATGAATTATCTAAAAACAACATTATAAAATGGAATTTATTTTTGAACCATGGCCTTGGTTTGTTGGAGGTCCTTTAATTGCACTTTCATTGGTTTTATATTTTTATTTTGGTAAAAACTTTGGAACATCCACCGAATTTGAAACACTTTGTACAATTGCAGGTGCTGGAAAACTCTCAGATTATTTCAAAAAAGATTGGAAAGAACGAGATTTTGCATTGCTTTTTGTGGTTGGCTTGGTAATTGGAGGTTTCATTGCATCCAATTTTTTGATTCCAAATCAAGCAGTAAATTTGAATCCAAAAACTGTTCAAGAATTAACTGAAATTGGCTTTTCAAATGCTGGAAATCAGTATTTTCCTGACGAAATATTTAGCAACGAAGCAGTATTTTCTTTGAAAGGATTGTTGATTTTAGTTTTTTCTGGATTGTTAATTGGTTTTGGAACTCGTTATGCAGGAGGATGTACTTCTGGTCACGCAATAACAGGATTGAGTAGTTTGCAATTTCCATCATTATTAGCTGTTATTGGATTTTTTATTGGAGGTATTATTGCTGCTTGGTTCATTATTCCAACAATTTTTTAAGTTATGAAAAATATCAAATTTTTACTTTTAGGAATCTTTTTTGCAATTGTTTTAAGCAAATCTCAAGCAATTTCTTGGATGCGTTTTTATGAAATGTTTCGTTTTCAATCATTTCACATGTTTGGAATTATTGGAAGTGCTGTTGTGATTTCTGCCATTTTTATGCAATTATTCAAACGTGGAATTATAAAAGACATTCATGGAAATATCATTACACCAAAAAAGAAAGAAAAAGGTGTTGTCAGAACTTTGGTTGGAGGTACTTTTTTTGGAATTGGATGGGGAATTTCTGGAGCTTGTGCAGGACCAATTTTTGTGATTTTGGGATTCAAATTTTTACCAGCTTTGATTTTATTAATTTCAGCTTTGATAGGCGCATTTATTTATGGCTTGCTCAGTAAAAAACTTCCTAATTAATGAACAATTTGATTGATTCTTTTGGTCGTCAAATTGATTATGTGCGTTTGGCAGTTACAGATCGTTGCAATTTGCGTTGTCAATATTGCATGCCTGCTCACGGAATTGATCTTGTTCCAAAAGAGGAATTATTAACGTTTCAAGAAATGACACGTTTAATTCGTGTTTTGACAGAATTAGGTGTTAAAAAGGTACGTTTAACAGGTGGTGAACCTTTTGTGAGAAAAGATTTTATGAGTTTTATTGAAATGATTTCTGAAAATGATTTGTTAGAAACAATCAATATTACTACAAATGGGGCGTTGATTTCTGAACACATTCCGACACTTGAAAGATTGGAAAAAGTGAAAACAATCAATTTAAGTATTGATAGTTTACAACGTGACAAATTTGCCAAAATTACAAGAAGAGATGTTTTTCCAGAAGTGTTTAAAACGTTTGAATTGCTGGAAAAAAGTAGTCTAAATCTCAAACTAAATATAGTTGTTCAATCAGGTTTTAATACTGATGAAATTTGCGATTTTGTAAAACTAACTAAAGATAAAAATGTGGCTGTTCGTTTTATTGAAGAAATGCCTTTCAATGGAAAAGGTCTGCGTGAAATGAACGAAAATTGGACATTCACTAAAATTTTAAATGAAATTAAAAGTCAGTTTGATGTTACTGAAATTGTGTCAGAAAAATCCTCCACATCACGAAATTACATAATCGAAAATCACTTGGGCTCAGTAGGAATTATTCCTGCTTTTACAAGAACAATATGCAATGATTGCAACCGAATTAGAATCACAAGTAAAGGTACTTTCAAAAATTGTTTGTTTGATGATGGCGTTTTTAATCTGAGAGATTTTATCAGAAATGGCGCTAGTAATGATGATTTAAAAGCACTTTTTTTATCACTCATCAAACAAAAACCCGAAAACGGATTTATTGCAGAAACCAATAGAAAAACAGGAAATGTTTCAGAAAGTATGAGTACAATTGGTGGATAAATATGATTTCAGTAGAAAAAGCATTAGAAATAATTTTAAACTCAACCCAAGATTTTGGTGTTGAAGAAATTCCTTTTTTAAAATCTTCTGGAAGAATTTTAAAAGAAGATATTGTTGCTGACAGAGATTTTCCGCCATTCAACAGAGTTACAATGGATGGAATTGCTATTGATTTTCAACAATTTCAAAATGGTCAAAAAACATTTTTTATTGAAGGAATTCAAGCTGCTGGAAGTGAACAAGGTTCTTTAAAAAATCCTGAAAATTGTATTGAAGTGATGACAGGAGCTGTGTTGCCAAAAAACACTTCAGCTGTTGTTAGATATGAGGATATTACTATCAAAAATGGAATTGCAACCATAAATATTGATGAAATTAAAGATTTTCAAAACATTCATCCACGAGGGAAAGATGAACAAAAAGGAGCAATTTTAATTCCAAAAAACACTCAAATTAGTCCTGCAGAAATTGGTGTTTTTGCAACCGTTGGAAAATACTTGGTAAAAGTTGCCAAACAACCAAAAGTGATGATTATTTCTACAGGTGATGAATTGGTTGCTGTTGATGAAATTCCGTCAGCGCATCAAATTAGAAGAAGTAACGTTTTTACGTTGGTTTCGTTGTTGGAAAATTTGAAAATTCCCTCAGAAATCAATCATATTGCAGATGATAAACAAGTTCTAAAATTAAAAATTGAAAAATATTTAAAGGAATTTAATGTTTTGCTTTTTAGTGGTGCTGTTAGCAAAGGAAAATTTGATTTTTTGCCAGAAGTTTTAGAAGAATTAGGCGTTCAAAAATTGTTTCATGAAGTTGCACAAAGGCCAGGAAAACCTTTTTGGTATGGAAAAACGGATACTTGCAATATATTTGCATTTCCTGGAAATCCAGTTTCCACTTTTGTAAATTGTTTGGTGTATTTTTATCCTTGGTTTTACAAATCTATGGGAATAAAAATAGTTGAAAAATCAGCTATTTTATCAGAAGATGTAATTTTCAAACCAAATCTAACGTACTTTTTACAAGTAAAATTGAGTTATAGATTTGGACATTTAATTGCAACTCCAATTCACTCAAATGGTTCAGGAGATTTATCAAGTTTGATAAAAGCTGATGGATTTATTCAATTGCCAAATGATAAAACTGAGTTTAAAAA
>DAIUBY010000081.1:0-2601 GCA_036846425.1 Polaribacter sp. | reverse complement strand
CACATCAACAAAACAGGAAATCCAAAAATGGTCAACGTTTCTGATAAACAAATAACGCAAAGAACAGCGATTGCAAAAGCAACTATGTTTTTAGGAAATGAAGTGATTTCTCAATTTACAAATGATGAATTGATAGCTAAAAAAGGACCCGTTTTTCAAACGGCAATTATAGCAGGAATTCAGGCAGTTAAAAAGACATCTGAATTGATTCCAATGTGTCATCCTTTGTTGATAAATGGCGTAGATATTGACATTCAAATTATTGATAATGAAACTATTGAAGTCAATTGTAAGGTTTCTATTGAAGGAAAAACAGGTGTTGAAATGGAGGCTTTAACAGGAGCTTCAGTTACTTGTTTAACGATTTATGACATGTGCAAAAGCATCAGTCAACAAATGGAAATTAGAAGCATAAAATTGATGGAAAAAACAGGAGGAAAATCGGATATCAAAAATGGATAAACATCAAAAACATACCAATTTAATCAGAAGAAATAACGATATTTTTGCGCCTAATGAAATCGCTATTTTAGGAACAAAATGTGATGTTATTTCGGATTTGGTTCACAAAGTTTCCGCAAAATTATCTCATTATAAATTGGCATATTTTGATGCTTCTCACGCAAAAAATGTTGCTGCAAATACACTTTCAGAATTTACTTTTCATCATCATGGAAATGTACAAATTTCCTCTTTTCAAAATGTAAATTCCTATCAACAAAAATTAGATTTTGCGCAATTTGATTTGGTTTTTATCAACGGAAATCATTTTGAAGGCGCAAAACAAATCTTGATTTTGGATGAAGAAAAAGAAGCTTCTGTTTTAAAAAGAATTTCACAATTAACCAACATTCAAGGCATTATCAAACTAAAAAATGAGACTGAAATTTTTCCTTTTTTGATTGATAAATTTCCTGAAATCAGAAAAATTCCTTGTTTTTCAATTGGTGAAATTGATAAAATTTCATCATTAATTCAGCAAATCATTCAACAGAAAACTGCAAACGTAAAAGGTTTGATTTTAATTGGTGGAAAAAGTTCACGAATGAAAAAAGACAAATCTTTACTTGATTTTCACGGAAAACCTCAAAAAGAATTTGCCAAAGAATTATTAGAAAAACAAGGTTTAGAAACGTATTTTTCTGTGGCAAATAATTCAGAAAATCCAATAGAAATTCCAGATACTTTCCTGAATTTAGGCTCTTTTGGAGGCATTTGTTCAGCGTTTCAAAAAGACCCAAATTCAGCTTGGTTTGTGTTGGCAACTGATCTTCCTTTTGTGAATAATGAATTGATAAAATTATTGTTAAACAGAAGAAATCCAAGCAAAGTAGCAACAGCAATCAAAGGAAAAAATAAGGAATTTGTAGAGCCTTTAATTACCATTTACGAGCCAAAAGCGTATCCAATTTTGTTGCAATATTTAGGGCAAGGATATTCTTGTCCGCGAAAAATGCTCATCAATAATGATGTTGAAATTGTGGAAGTTGATGATGATTTGATTAGAAATATCAACACTCCTGAAGAATTTGAAGCTGCAAAAAAGGAACTCTAAATTTTTATGAAACCTACAAAATCCGAACTTTTCAAACGTCAAATTACCTTATCAGAAATTGGTGAACTTGGACAAGAAAAACTCCAAAAAGCATCAGTTTTAATTGTTGGTTGTGGAGGTTTAGGAAGTACAATTGCAGTGTATTTGGCTGCAAGTGGCATTGGAAAAATTCATTTGGTTGATTTTGATTTGATTGATAATAGCAATTTGCACAGACAGGTTTTTTATACTTTGGATGATGTTGGCAAACCAAAAGCAGCAACTTTAGCTAATTTTATCAAACAAAGAGCGCCATTTACAGAAGTCAATTTTAGCAACATTGCTGTTGCCAAAGAAACTGTTTTTGAGTTGATTTCAACAGTTGATATTGTGGTTGATGGCACAGATTCTTTGCCTACAAAATATTTGTTAAATGACGCTTGTGTGCTAAAAAACAAACCTTTAGTGTATGGTTCTTTGTACAAGTTTGATGGCTATGTTGCCAGTTTTAACTTACCTAAAAAAAATGGATTATTCTCTGCAAATTTAAGAGACGCTTTTCCTGAAATGGCAACTGATATTCCTAATTGCGAAACTGCAGGAACTTTGAATGCAATTGTTGGATTGATTGCAACTGCACAAGTAAATGAAGTTTTGAAAATAATCACTGGAGTTGGAAAACCACTTCAAAATGAATTGTTGATTTATAATTCTTTGCAAAATTCACATTTGAAAATACAATTGAAATCAACTTATTCAATAGAAAAAATTCAAAAAATATTTGATACTGAAACTTATTTTGATGCAAATTGTGAAGTTAAAAATCCAAATTGGTTGATTACTTCATCAGATTTAAAAGAAAAAATTTCATCAGAAAATTTAGAAATTATTGCTGTTTTGCCAAACTTGCAATTGCCTTTTCAAGTTTCTCAAACCATTCCAATTCAAGAGTTTTCAGTTGATAAAGTTCAAATTGATTCTTCAAAAACATACATAATGGTTTGTCAAAAAGGATTGAATAGTTACAAAGCAACTTCCATTTTAAAAAATCATTTTCCAGATTTGAA
>DAIUBY010000080.1:0-10402 GCA_036846425.1 Polaribacter sp. | reverse complement strand
GCAACCATTTCTCCAATTTTTGCTGGAGAACTTACCACGTGAATTCCATTTTCAGCTAAAATTTTCATTTTTGCTTGTGCAGTATCATCAGCACCACCAACAATTGCACCTGCATGTCCCATAGTTCTTCCAGCAGGAGCCGTTTGTCCAGCGATAAAACCAACTACAGGTTTTCTATTTCCATCAGCTTTGATCCATTTTGCAGCTTCTGCTTCAAGATTTCCACCAATTTCACCAATCATTACGATTGCGTGAGTTTCATCATCATTCATTAACATTTCAACAGCTTCTTTGGTTGTTGTTCCAATAATTGGGTCTCCACCAATTCCGATTGCAGTTGAAATTCCAAAACCTTGTTTTACAACTTGGTCAGCAGCTTCATAAGTCAATGTTCCTGATTTTGAAACGATTCCAATAGTTCCTTTTTTGAAAATAAAACCTGGCATAATTCCTACTTTTGCTTCTTCAGGTGTAATTACTCCTGGGCAATTTGGGCCAATCAATCTACAATCTTTGTTTGAGATATATGCTTTCACTTTTGCCATATCAGCAGTTGGAATTCCTTCAGTAATACAAATAATTACTTTGATACCTGCATCAGCAGCTTCCATAATGGCATCAGCAGCAAAAGCAGGTGGAACAAAAATAATGGTAGTGTCAGCTGCTGCTTTATCAACAGCCTCTTTTACAGTATTAAAAACTGGTTTTCCTAAGTGTTCTTGACCTCCTTTTCCTGGTGTTACTCCTCCAACAACATTGGTTCCGTAATCAATCATTTGACTTGCATGAAAAGTACCTTCACTTCCTGTAAAACCTTGAACAATAATTTTTGAATTTTTGTTAACTAAAACACTCATGGATAGATTTTTTTATTTGTGGTGCAAAAATAGTTCTTTGAAAGTTTTTAAAAAAACGTTTTTATAAATTCTTTTTGTCTTTTAAGAATAGTTTAATTGCAGCCATTTCTTTTAGCTTTTCTCTTGATTCAGCAATAGGTGTTCCAAAATAGGTTTTCCCTCCTGCAATGGATTTGGTAACTCCTGTTTGACCTAAAATAATTGCTCCTTTTCCAATAGTAATACCACTATTTGTGCCAACTTGTCCCCAAATAGTTACTTCATCTTCAATGATTACACAACCTGCAATTCCAGTTTGAGAAGCAATTAAACATTTTTTTCCAATAATAGTATCATGTCCAACATGCACTTGATTGTCTATTTTTGTTCCTTCTTTGATAGTTGTATCCCCAGTTACACCTTTGTCTATGGTACAAGAAGCACCAATATCTACAAAATCTTCAATGACTACTCTTCCTCCTGAAATGAGTTTATCAAATCCTGAAGGTCGTTTTTTGTAATAAAAAGCGTCTGCTCCTAAAACCGTATTTGCATGAATAGTCACATTATTTCCAATAACTGTATTGTCATAAATGGTAACATTTGGGTGAATCACACAATGTGCACCAATTTTCACATGATTTCCGATAAAAACATTTGGCTGAATGATAGTGTTTTCTCCAATAATTGCTGTAATTAAAATATTACTTTTTGAAGCAATAAATGGATTGAAATGAATTGTTAATTTGTTAAAATCACGAAAAGGATCGTCAGAAATTAGCAACGCTTTTCCTTCAGGACAATCTACCAATTTATTGATCAAAACAACAGTTGCTGCGGAATGTAATGCTTTTTCATAATACTTTGGATGATCTACAAAAACAATATCTCCTTCACGTACAACATGAATTTCGTTCATTCCCTTTATTTGGAAATTTTCATCTCCAAAAAACTGACATTGAAGTATTTGAGATATTTCTCTTAAAGTATGAGTTCTATTAAAATCCAAAGTAAAATATTATTTTTGATTTATCAAAAGTTGAATTGATTCTAATGAAAAAGTAGCAAACTATTCTTTCATTCTTTCTTGATAAGTTCCTTTTGTTGTTTCAATTTTAATTTTGTCACCTTCATTGATAAATAAAGGAACATTCACTATTGCTCCAGTTTCTACAGTGGCAGGTTTTGTGGCATTGGTTGCTGTATTCCCTTTTACACCTGGCTCAACATGAGTAACTTCTAAGATAACACTTAGAGGCATTTCAACAGAAAGAGGCATGTTATCTTCAGTATTGATGATGATGGTTACAATTTCGCCTTCTTTCATCAATTCAGGAACATCTAAAGCGCTTTTGGGCAATTGAATTTGAGTATAATCTTCCTCATTCATAAAATAATAAGAATCACCCTCATTGTATAAATATTGAAATTTATGAGTTTCCACACGAACATCTTCAATTTTTCTTCCAGCAGGAAAAGTATTGTCTATTACTTTTCCATTGGTAACACTTTTTAGTTTTGTTCTCACAAAAGCAGGTCCTTTTCCTGGTTTTACATGTAAAAATTCAATAATTTTATAAATATCGTTGTTATATCGAATGCATAATCCGTTTCTGATATCTGAAGTAGTTGCCATTAAAATTTGTTGTTTATTAATTTATTTTTGAATATCCTTTCATAATTCCACGATGCGATTCTTTGATAAATTGAATAATTTCATCGCGTTCAGGAGTAGCCTCCATTTCTGCTTCAATAATATCAATCGCTTGTGAATAGTTGTAGTTTCTTTGGAATAAAATTCGGTAAATATTTTGAATTTCTCTGATTTTTTCTGTTGTATAACCTCTTCTTCTCAAGCCAACCGAATTGATTCCCACATACGAAAGTGGTTCTCTTGCAGCTTTTACATAAGGAGGAACATCTTTTCTAACTAAAGAACCACCCGTAACAAATGCGTGTTTACCAATAGAAGCAAATTGATGCACAGCCACCATTCCTGCCAAAACTACATTATCGCCAACAGTTACATGACCTGCAAGTGTTGTATTATTTGAAAAAATTGCATTATCACCAATCAAACAATCGTGTGCAATGTGACAATAAGCCATAATCAAACAATTATTTCCGATAACAGTTTTCATTCGGTCTTTTGTGCCTCTGTTGATAGTAACACATTCTCTGATTGTTACATTGTCGCCAATTTCTACAGTTGTCTCTTCGTCATCAAACTTTAAATCTTGAGGAATTGCAGAGATAATTGCACCTGGAAAAATTCTGCAATTATTCCCAATTCTTGCACCTTCCATAATAGTTACATTCGAACCTATCCAAGTTCCTGAACCAATAACCACATTGTTATGAATAGTGGTAAAAGGCTCAATAACAACATTTCGTGCTATTTTTGCTTGGGGGTGAACGTACGCAAGTGGTTGATTCATAGTTATTTTATTTTTGAAATTTGTGCCATCAGTTCAGCTTCTGCAACCAATTTTCCATTGGCATACGCATACGCTTGCATGTGGCAAATACCTCTTCTGATTGGCGTGATTAAATCACATTTAAAAATCATAGTATCTCCAGGCAACACTTTTTGTTTGAACTTTACATTGTCCATTTTCATGAAATAGGTCAGATAATTTTCAGGATCTGGAACTGTGCTTAACACCAAAATTCCACCACATTGCGCCATAGCTTCCACTTGTAGCACTCCTGGCATTACTGGAGCTCCAGGAAAATGACCAACAAAATATCCCTCATTTATGGTTACATTTTTCATTCCAACAACATGACTATCAGATAATTCAATGATTCTGTCAATCAATAAAAATGGTGGTCTGTGTGGAAGGATATCCATAATTTGATGGATGTCTAACAAAGGTGGCTCGTTCAAATCGTATTGAGGAACATTGTTTCGTTTGTCTAATTTTATTAGTTTTGATAATTTTTTAGCAAACTGTGTATTGACAAAATGACCTGGTTTGTTGGCAATTACTTTTCCACGAATTCGCATACCGACTAAAGCCAAATCTCCAACTACATCTAACAATTTATGACGAGCAGCTTCATTTGCCCAATGCAACGTTAGGTTGTCTAAAATACCATTTGGTTTTATTGAAATTTTATCTTTTTTAAATGCAGCTTTCAACTTTAGCATAGTACTATCAGACAATTCTTTGTCAACATACACAATTGCATTGTTCAAATCACCTCCTTTTATCAAGTCATTTTCGAGCAACATTTCTATTTCATGTAGAAAACTAAATGTTCTTGCTGCAGAAATTTCGGTTTTGAAATCAGTAATTTTATCTAATGTAGCATTTTGTGTACCTAAGATTTTCGTGCCAAAATCAACCATTGTGGTGATTTGATATTCGTCTGAAGGCATTAAAATGATTTCACTTCCTGTTTCTTCGTCTTTATAAGAAATGATTTCTTTAACTATATATTCTTCAATTTGAGCATTTTGTTCTTGAATACCCGCATTTTCTAAAGCTTCTACAAAGAATTTTGAAGAACCGTCCATAATTGGGGGTTCAGAAGCATTGATTTCAATAATCAAATTATCAATATCTAGTCCAACTGCAGCTGCCAAAACGTGCTCAGAAGTCTGGATTTGAACACCATTTTTTTCAAGATTTGTGCCTCTTTGTGTGTTAACAACAAATTCAGCTTTTGCTTCAATAACTGGTTTTCCCTCCAAATCTACTCTCACAAACGAAAATCCGTGATTGATTGGAGCAGGTTTTAAAGTCATAGTGACATTGTTTCCAGTGTGCAATCCAACACCTGACAACGAAATTTCTGATTGAATTGTTTTTTGTTTTTTACTCATTCCTTTTTATTTTGAGCTTTCCATTCTTTTTCTAGATTGTTGACTGTGGCAACAATTTTTGGTAAATTTCTGAAATATACATAACTTTTATTGAAGTCTCCATACCCAAATGCAGGTGAACCTTGCACTACTTCATTGTCTTTCAGGTTTTTAGAAATTCCAGATTGTGCTTGAATTTTTACTCCATTTCCAATAATTAAATGACCTACAATACCAACTTGTCCTCCAATCATGCAATTTTCGCCAATTTTTGTAGAACCAGCAATGCCTGTTTGTGCAGCAATTACGGTATTTTTTCCGATTTCAACATTGTGTGCAATTTGAATTTGATTGTCCAATTTGACACCTTGTCTAATTATTGTTGACCCTAAAGTTGCTCTATCAATACTTGCGCCTGCACCAATATCAACATAATCTTCAATAATAACATTTCCAATTTGAGGAATTGCAACATAATTTCCTTCAGTATTTGGCGCAAAACCAAAACCATCAGAACCAATAGTACAATTTGAATGTAATTTACAATGATTTCCGATTTGCGTTTCAGAATAAATTTTCACTCCTGAATGCAACACACAATTATCACCAATAACCGAATTATCGCCAATGTAACAATTAGGATAAATTTTTACATTATCACCAATTTTCACATTTTCACCAATATATGTGAATGCTCCAATATATTCATTTTCGCCAATTGTGACAGAATTTGAGATAAAATTGGGGGTTTCTCTTCCTAACTTGTTATTCTTTACTTCGTTATAAAATTCTAGTAGTTTTGAAAAAGATTTGTAAGCATTTTCAACTTTTATCAACGTAACTTTCAATTCTTTTTCAGGTTGAAAAGTATTATTTACAATCGCAATGGAAGCATTTGTAGTATATAAATATGGTTGATATTTTGGATTAGACAAAAAAGTCAATGAACCTTTTTCTCCTTCTTCAATTTTCGACAGTTTAAAAACCTCCTCATTTTGGTTTCCAACGACTTCGCCGTCTAAAATTGCTGCTATTTGTTGTGCTGTAAATTTCATTAACTGCAAAAGTATAAAAATAATCGTTATTTGGCTACAACCAATTTATTTTGGATAACAAATAATATGTTTTACCACAGGTTTTGTCAATGCTTGTAAATTCAATTGGTCTGATGCTTTTGCAATATCGTTCAATTTTTCATTTTTATTGATGATAAAAATTGGTTTATCTGAGGTATATGCCTGATTTTTAATTTCGTGAGTAAAAACAAAATACGAAATTTCATCAACCGATACTTGTAGCTTTTCTTGAAATTTTTTCATTTTTTTTGATATATAAACTTCTCTGAAACATTCACTTTGCATTTCTACTTTCAATAATTTTCGCTCAATAATCATTTTTGAAAGGGTTGACAATACTTTATCTTCGTGATGAACCCATTCTTTAATGGAAAACATAATATCATAATCATCTAATTTTGAAAACATTTCTAGGGTATTTTCATTGAAATTGTCTTTATCAATTTTGTTGTATAAAAAATAACTAAACGCATTGCTGGCAATTAAATCAACTCCATTTTCAGCCAATTCTTTGGCTCTTTTTAGCACATTTACCAACATGTTTTCAGCTACCAAACCTGTTTTGTGCAAATACACTTGCCAATACATTAAACGCCTGGCAATCAAGAATTTCTCTACAGAATAAATCCCTTTTTGTTCAATAACCAGTTCGTCATTAGCAACATCCATCATTACAATCAATCTGTCTGAAGAAATATTTCCTTCTGTAACGCCTGTGTAAAAGCTATCGCGTTTTAAATAATCTAATCTATCAATATCTAATTGACTACTAATTAGTTGGCATAAAAATTTACGCGGATATTTTCCTTCAAAAATTTCAATTGCTAAGCTCAGTTTTCCATCAAACTTTTGATTCAATTTGTGCATGAATTGCAATGAAATTTCTTCGTGCGAAACACCATTTACCAAACTATGTTCAAGCGCATGCGAAAAAGGTCCATGACCAATATCGTGCAATAAAATAGCGATATACAAAGCATTTTCTTCTTCATCTGAAATGGCAACTTGTTTAAAACGCAATACTCTCACTGCTTTTTGCATCAAATAAATACATCCTAAAGCGTGATGAAAACGTGTGTGAATTGCTCCTGGATACACCAAACTTGACATTCCCATTTGTGCAATTCTTCTTAAACGCTGAAAATATGCATCTTCCATAATATCAAAAACCAATGAATTTGGAATTTGAATAAATCCGTAAATTGGATCGTTCAATATTTTAAGTTTGTTTGGCATATTCTATAGAAAAATGGACGATTTTATGAATTGTTGGCAAATTACGAACAATTTTATTTTTGGCAATATTTTATCATTTTAAAACTAATTTCAAGCAACAAAACTGTAATTTTAACGTTTTAAATTTATAAATTTTGAAAACGAATGAGTGATATACATATTTTATGGGTTGATGATGAAATTGAATTGCTAAAACCTCATATTCTTTTTTTAGAACGAAAAAATTATAAAGTTCAAACGGCTACAAATGGCGCAGATGCTATTGATTTGGTGGATGAATTCAATTTTGATATTATTTTTTTAGATGAGAATATGCCAGGAATTTCTGGATTGGATACGTTGGCTGAAATAAAACAAAAAAAAGCCAATTTGCCAGTGGTTATGATTACCAAAAGCGAGGAAGAGTTTATTATGGAAGAAGCCATTGGCTCAAAAATTGCAGATTATTTGATAAAACCTGTCAATCCAAATCAGATTTTGTTGACGTTGAAAAAGAATTTAGATCATTCTCGTTTAATTTCTGAAAAAACTACTTCCAATTATCAGCAAGAATTTCGTAAAATTTCTATGGATTTAGCCATGGTAAACAGCTATGAAGATTGGATTGAATTGTATAAAAAACTGATTCATTGGGAATTAGAATTGGAAAACATCAGTGATTCTGGAATGTTGGGAATTTTAGAAAGTCAGAAACAAGAAGCAAATTCGCAGTTTTTTAAGTTCATAAAAAAAAAATATGAAGATTTTTTAACTTCTAATGACAAACCTACATTTTCGCACACGCTTTTTAAAGATTATATTGTTCCAGAAATTAGCAAAAAACAAGGAGTTGTGTGGATTGTGATTGACAATTTGCGCTATGACCAATATCGAATTTTAGAACCTTTTATCAATACTCATTATAAAAAAGAACAAGAATATTCATATTTCTCGATTTTACCAACAGCAACACAATATGCTAGAAATGCGATATTTTCAGGATTAATGCCATCAGAAATGGAAAAACGCTATCCAAATTATTGGAAAAATGACACAGATGAAGGTGGTATGAATTTGCACGAACAGGATTTTTTAACAGCACAAATAAAACGTTTGGGTTTGGATATTCAACATCAGTATTTTAAAATTTCTTCTTTAAAAAGTGGGAAAGAATTGGCTGATAATTTCAACGGTACTAAACAAAATGATTTGACAACCATTGTGTATAATTTTGTAGATATTTTGTCACATTCAAAAACTGAAATGGAAGTTATCAAAGAATTATCTGGAGATGACAAAGCATATAGAAGTTTGACACTCAGTTGGTTTCGGAATTCTCCTTTGTTTGAAATTATTCAAAAAGCACAGCAATTAGGACAAAAATTAATCATCACCACTGATCATGGAACTATAAATTGTAAAACGCCAACCAAAGTAATTGGCGATAAAAATATTAGTTCGAATTTGCGCTACAAAACAGGAAGAAGTTTGACGTTTGAAGAAAAAGACGTGTATGCCGTTCGAAATCCAAAAGACATTTTTTTACCTACAATTGCCATGAATAGTCCGTTTATTTTTGCAAAAGAAGACTTGTTTTTTGCCTACCCAAATAACTTTAACCACTTTGTAAATTATTATAAAAACACCTATCAACATGGAGGAATTTCGTTAGAAGAAATGATTATTCCTTGTGTGGTTTATAGCCCAAAATAATTTGAAGTAAATTAGTTTTAAAACAAAAAAAACTGTCTATATAGACAGTCTTTTTTGTTTTTGATATCTTACAAAAATTATCTAAAAAGAATTTTAGATGTACCGTAATTGGTTTCTGAACTTACTACTTTTATAAAATAAATTCCTGTTTTTACTTTGAAATTAAAGTCCAACTCATTCTTACCAGTAGTTAATTTAGTTGGTGCACTGTAGATTGTTTTTCCAGTAATATCATACAAAGTAACCATTGCATCAGAATTCGTTTTGCTGAATAACAACACATTTACAGTTCCTTTTGATGGATTTGGATAAGTCACAAACTCATTTTCAAAAGTTTCTTCTTTTTCAACTATTACTCCGTTTGAACCAGCTACTTTCACAAATTTCACATCAGAAATTGTTAAATCCAATTCTTTTGTTTGCGCTTCAACAGGCAAGAATGTGAATGTTAACGTGGTTAAATCATCAGCGACCATTTTTTCTTGAGTGCCTGTTGAACTGAAAATTTCGAATGGAACATAATAAGTTTGTTCCTCATTTGTTACATCAACCATCAATCTGTATTGTTTTTTCCAATCTTCAATAGATGATTTTATCAATCCTAATTCAATCAATCCACTTCCTTTTGCAGTGAATGATACATAATTGTAATCTGTGTAATCAGCTGATAAAGTTCCTGGTAATAGCGATTTGTAAAGTGTTAAATAATCATATTCACTAGTTGCTTTGATTTCAACATTTCTGTTGATTGCGTATTCATCATCTTTATACTCTCTATCAAAATTGTTTGAAACAAAGTATTTTTCAATTTTCGTGAATTTTGAATCGAAATCCAATCCCCAATTTCCATCAGCATGATAAAAGGCATCTTCTACTTCGCCATTTACTTTGATTAATGCATCATATTCATAACCATCATAAATGTCAATTCGTAAAAACTGATCTAATTCAGTACTAATTGGATTGTATCTGTGTTTTAAATTATTTGTTGTTTCTGAATACATTTCATCCATAATAACCTCCACATTCTGACCCATTTGAGTACTTTTCAATTTCACCACCAAATCAGATTTTTCTCTATAAATTTTGGCTGCAAAAGTTTTTGGTGTCTTATGTTTTTCATTTTGAACAACAGGAATAAACGATTTCAAATTCGCTAAAATGTCTTTCACCAATTTTTGAGTATCCTCAGGATTTGTTGACCAAACTTGGAAATTATACATGTCATTGTACTTGGTATAATTATTCACATACCAATTTGTTTGCATGCTGTAATTTCCATCATTATTGTTTTTAGCAACCGCAAATGAAATTGCATGCTCCACAACACCATTTCGTTGTTTGATGGCTTGCATTAAGAAATTATAACCTTCTAAATTTACTGATTTTACAGTTAAAATTTCAGCACCACGCAATCTATCACAAGAAGCTTTGGTGTGGTTATATACTTTGTCAGAAGTTTTGATACCCAACACAACACCTTTTGTTTTTCCATCAAAAGAGAAATCTACAGAAAGAACTTCATCAGCAATGGTGTAATCCAAAATGTCAGTAGGAGAAGTAACGTTTGCCACATCACCAGCAACCAATCTTTCAGGAAACATATCTAACATGGTTTGACCTTTTCCTTGATAAGGTTGCGCTTGTTTCAACAACGTTTTGTTATAAAGGTTTTCTTCCGATTTTACAAACTCAGTAGGAATGCTATTTTTCTTACGATTTACATAAATTTTAGAAATTGCATCACCCAA
>DAIUBY010000079.1:8690-10553 GCA_036846425.1 Polaribacter sp. | reverse complement strand
ATATGAAGATTGAAAACGCAAAAGCACAAATGCGAAAAGGGGTTTTAGAATTATGTATTTTAGCAATTCTCAAAAACGGAGATGCTTATACTTCTGAAATTCTTTCTGGACTAAAAAGTGCAGAAATGATTGTGGTTGAAGGCACCATTTATCCGTTATTAACTCGCTTAAAAAACGCAGGATTATTAACCTACAGATGGGAAGAATCAACCTCAGGACCACCTAGAAAATATTACGTTTTAACAGAAAACGGAGGCATGTTTTTAAAAGAATTAGACAAAACATGGGTTAATTTAGTAAACGCTGTAAACCAAATAATTAGTAAAAAATCAACGACAAATGAATAAGACAATCAACATAAACTTAGGCGGATTTTTCTTTCATATTGATGAATCTGCTTATCTAAAGCTAAAAAAATATTTAGAATCAATTGCGAGATCTTTGAGTGATGATCCTCAAGGAAAAAATGAGATTATTGCTGACATTGAAGCAAGAATTAGCGAATTGTTATCAGAAAAAATTACAGATGCAAGGCAAGTGGTTAATGACCAAGATATTGATGATATTATCAAAATTATGGGTCAACCTGAAGATTATGCTGACAGTGACGAAACTTTTAATGACATCAATTATTCGTACCAAAGAAATCAATCTTCCACTAAAAAATTATTTAGAGATGGTGAAGATAAAATTTTAGGTGGAGTTGCTTCAGGATTGGCTCATTACCTGGATTTGGATACCATTTGGGTTCGTTTAGGATTGCTTGCTTTGTTCATTTTTGGAGGATTTGGATTCTTGCTTTACATCATTCTTTGGATTTTATTGCCAGAAGCAAAAACAACTGCTGAGAAATTACAAATGGAAGGAGCGCCTATAAACATTGAAAATATCGAAAAAAAAATAAAAGAAGAATTCAATAATGTTTCCGAAAATTTGAAAGATGTTGCCAATAAAGCTTCTGAAAAATTTAAAGAAGGAGCTAGTGAAATTTCAGAAAAATTCAACAAAAATTTTTCAGGAAAAGCACCAAAAAATAACGGTTTTCAAGAATTTTTAGATGTAATTGTAACCATTATCCAAACATTTTTTAAAATCATTGGAAAAATGATTGGAGTTTTAGTGATTATTATTGCAGCATCTGTCATTTTATCACTGATAATTGGAGGATTTTCTATTGGAAGTTTAGAGTGGTTGAATGTTGATGGACAATTTTTACAATATCCACCATTTTTTTATGATGCAGTAATGCCAATTTGGTTACTAATTACATTCGCATTATTATTGATTGGAATTCCATTTTTATTGCTTTTTATATTAGGATTAAGAATGCTTTCTAGTAACGTGAAAAAACTTGGAAAAGCAGCTTCATTAACACTTTTAGGAATTTGGATTGTTTCTTTGTTGGGATTAATTTTTACAGGTTTAGAATACGGAACCACATTTGCTACAAATGGTGAAAATTCTGAAAGAAAATCACTGGAAATAACTACAAATGATACTCTTTTTGTAAAACTAAAAAATAATGATAACATACTTTATAGACATAATTTACGCAGAAGTTCTCGAAAAGAAGAAGTGGAAATCAATGGAAAAAAGATGGCATATTCAAATTATGTAAAAGTTGATGTGCAAAAAAGTGATTCAGAAGAAAGTTATGTTATCATCACAAAAATCTCTAGTGGAAAAAATAAATTGAACGCAAAATCGAATGCAAAAAATATCAAATACAATTTCAATATCGAAAATAACACATTGATTTTAGATGCTTTTTATTTGACCGATTTCAGAAATATTTGGAAAGATGAAGCTATTGAAGTAATCATTTATATACCTAAAAACACAACAATTTTCTTTGATGAAAGT
>DAIUBY010000079.1:0-8590 GCA_036846425.1 Polaribacter sp. | reverse complement strand
ATCATTTTAGAAGCAGATGAAAATTTGCATGATCTTATTTTTACCGAAATTGAAAATGGCGTTTTAAAAATTTATTCAGAAAAAAGTATTTGGAAAGCAACCTCAAAAAAGGTTTTAGTAACTGTTAAAAATTTAAACGATTTGAAAGCTACAAGTGGCGCATTTGTTAAAAACGAAGGCACTTTCAAATCTGATACCTTGCAAATTATTGCAACAAGTGGTGCAAAAATTAATTTTACTTTCAAAGGAAATTCAATTACAACAGTTGCTACAAGTGGTGCTGATTTAAAAATTGATGGATTTACAAACAATCACAATGCAACTGCAACTAGTGGCGCATCAATCAAAGCAACAACTTTAAAAAGCGAAAATGTTACAGCAACCGTAACAAGTGGAGCTGATATTGATGTTTTTGCATCAGAAAGTATCAATGCAACTGCCACAAGTGGTGGTGATATTGATTTTGTAGGAAACCCAAGAATAGCAAATAAAAAGACAACTTCTGGAGGAAGTATTTCAAAGAACTAAAAATTACTAATACTTGGTTTTATTAGTTTACTTGGTAAGTCGTCGTTTTGAAAAAAACGGCGCTTACTTTTTTGTCAAATATTCCTCAATATCAGCAATGTGATGTTGCAAAGCTTGGTTAGAAATATGAATTTCTTTGATTAATAAAGCCAAAGAAAGGATTAATAAAATCAATGCCAATCCAAAAATGTAGGTTGCAAAAATATGTTCATCAACATAAATCAAAAACATCGTTAAAACACATAATAACAAACTCGAAATCCCAAAAATTTGCATCCATTTTGTGAGTTGTAAACGCTTTTTTAAGTTTTGAATTTGACGCAATAACGAGTCATTTCTCTTTTCTAAATACTTGTCATGCAAATTTCTGATGACAGCTGCATACGCCAAAAAACGATTTGTATATGCCAACATTATCAACGAAATTGCCGAAAACAACAACGCTGGTGTAGTTAATGTAAGTGTTTCCATTTGACAAAATTACAGATATTTTTATGTATTTTTGAAAAATGAAAAAAATATTATTACTTGCTTTTTTTAGCATCAGTTTGGTCACATCTGCACAAAAACTTCCAAAAGATTTTGTCTATCTTTCTGATATTGATGCTTCTATAAAATGGGAACTTCGTTATTTTGGTTCAAACAATTTTATTGGAAAACCTATTGATGGTTATCAAAAAAATTGTGTAATACTTACAAAACAAACTGCTGAAGCTTTAAAAAAAATTCAAGCTATATTAAAAAAAGAAGGCTTGAGTTTGAAAGTATTTGATGCTTATAGACCACAACAAGCTGTGAATCATTTTGTTAGATGGGCAAAAGTATTGAATGACACGTTGATGAAACGTGAATATTATCCAAAAGTTCCAAAATCGCAATTATTTCAATTGGGATTTATTGCCTCAAAGTCAGGACATTCCAAGGGAAGTACAGTTGACATAACTTTGGTAAAAATCAAGTCTGGCAAAGAATTGGATATGGGAAGTGCTTATGATTTTTTTGGAGAAGAATCACATCCATTTTATAAAAAAATCACAAAACAACAACAAGAAAATAGATTTTATTTACGAAAAGTAATGCTCGAAAATGGTTTCAAACCTTATGACAATGAATGGTGGCATTTTACACTAAAAAACGAAACTTTTCCTGATACCTATTTCAACTTTCCAATTGAGTAAAGTTTTAACAGTATTTAAACTACTAGATTTAAAATAGGCATTATTTTTGTGATTCATTGTTAAACAATTCCTTATGAAAAACCGATTTTCAAAACTTTTTACATTCTTTACTTTTCTTTTTTTTAGTTCAATAACATTTTCACAAATTGATGGAAACAATGGAAATGAATCAGGAAAAAACAAAAAAGCTATTATTCTGAACAATTCTAAAGAAGTAAAAAAACCTGAAGTTATTGATTTGAATGGTGAAAACGGTTTCAAAAAAGCCTTTGAAAAAGAACAAGAAAAGTTAAAAAAACAGCAAGATGAAGACCTCAGCAAAAAAGGAATTTTAACTCAAGCAAAATTAAACGAAGAACGTTTTTTAAAATCTTTCCAAAAAATAAATGGTCAATACGTCATCCCAAAAATCGATCAAGATTTAGGAAGTTTTAGAACCTCATCTCAAAGTGTCAACATCATTTGCAGAGATTATCAATATCCTGATGGAGATAGAGTTACTATTTTTGTGAATGATATTCCTGTAGTTTACAACATTACGCTTCAAGAAAACTGGCAAAAATTCAATATCCCACTTGAAGTTGGTATTAATAAAATTGAAATTTTAGCCTTAAATCAAGGAACTTCTGGACCAAATACAGCTGCATTTAAGGTTTTTAATGATGCAGGCATGCTCATTTCTTCTAACGAATGGAATTTAGCAACTGGTGCAAAAGCAACTATAATTGTTGCAAAAGACAAATAAAATCTTATCGAAATCGTTTGCGGGAAAAATACCAAAATCAAGTTTTTTTATTCTTAATAAAACAGCTATTTTTGTAATTCGATTTTAAAAAGAATTTTTTTAATTTACACTATTCTCAACAATATCAAGAATGAAAAAAATCACCAAACAAACCTATTTAGATTGGTACAAAAACATG
This sequence comes from Polaribacter sp., assembly GCA_036846425.1. GTDB lineage: Bacteria > Bacteroidota > Bacteroidia > Flavobacteriales > Flavobacteriaceae > Polaribacter. Next base: position 5,961 of record DAIUBY010000079.1, on the reverse strand, counting down.
CTTTTTTGGCGCAAATTTGAAGATAAATTAGCTTCGGTTTACATCCAACAAAAAGTAAGAGGTTTCTTGCATCTATACAATGGTCAGGAGGCTATTTTAGCAGGCGCATTGCATGCTATGGATTTGTCAAAAGACAAAATGATTACTGCTTACAGAAATCACGTGCAACCAATTGGAATGGGTGAAGATCCTAGAAAAGTGATGGCTGAATTGTATGGAAAAGTAACAGGAACATCCAAAGGAATGGGTGGTTCTATGCATATTTTCTCAAAAGAATTTGGTTTTTATGGCGGACATGGAATTGTGGGTGGTCAAATTCCTTTAGGTGCAGGAATTGCATTTGCAGATAAATATAAAGGAAGTGATGCTGTAACCTTAACTTGTTTTGGTGATGGTGCAGCAAGACAAGGTTCTCTACATGAAGCTTTTAACTTAGCCATGTTATGGAAATTACCCGTAATTTTTATTTGCGAAAATAATGGTTATGCCATGGGAACTTCAGTAGAAAGAACTGCCAATCATGGTGATATTTGGAAACTTGGTTTGGGGTATGAAATGCCTTGTGGACCTGTAGATGCCATGAATCCAATAAAAGTTGCTGAAGCTGTTGATGAAGCTATTCAAAGAGCAAGACGTGGTGATGGACCTACATTTTTAGAAATGAAAACGTACAGATATAGAGGTCATTCTATGTCTGATGCACAACATTACAGAACTAAAGAAGAAGTTGAAGAATACAAAAAGATAGATCCAATTACACAAGTTTTGGATATTATCATCGAAAATAAATACGCAACTGATGATGAAATTGCTGTAATTGATCAAGAAGTAAAAGACTTAGTTGCTGAGTGTGAAAAGTTTGCTGAAGAATCTCCATATCCTGAAACTCAGCAAATGTATGACATGGTGTATGAACAAGAAAATTATCCTTTTATAAGTTAAGATATGGCTACATTTGTAAATATGCCAAGATTGAGTGACACTATGGAAGAAGGTGTTGTGGCAAAATGGTTGAAAAAAGTAGGAGACAAAGTGGAAGAAGGTGATATTTTGGCTGAAATTGAAACAGATAAAGCTACTATGGAATTTGAATCTTTCCACGAAGGAACCTTATTACATATTGGAATTCAAGAAGGCGAAACATCTCCAGTTGATCAGTTATTAGCGATTATTGGCGAAGAAGGTGAAGATATTTCTGGACTTTTAAAAGGCACTTCTGATGCTCCAAAAACCGTTGTCTCTGAAACTCCAAAAGTGGAGGCAACAAAAGAAATTACTGAAAATCCAACTCCAAAAGCTGCTACAATTCCTGATGGAGTTCAAGTAGTTACCATGCCACGTTTGAGTGATACCATGACTGATGGAACTGTGGCAACTTGGTTGAAAAAAGTGGGTGATACTGTTTCTGAAGGCGATATTTTAGCTGAAATTGAAACTGATAAAGCCACAATGGAATTCGAATCTTTCTACGAAGGAACGTTGTTACATATTGGTGTTCAAGTAGGAGAAACAACTCCTGTTGATAGTTTATTGGCGATTATTGGTCCTGCTGGAACAGACGTTTCTGGAATTTTATCTGGCAATATTTCTGCAAGTTTAACAACAACATCAGAAAAAACCGATGAAAAAAAAGTGGAAAAAGAAGTAGAAGTTTCAAATTCGGAAACTACAAATTCAAATTCTAATACTTCTAACGGAAGAATTTTTGCATCACCTTTAGCTAAAAAAATTGCTTCAGACAAAGGTATCAATTTATCAGATGTAAATGGTTCTGGAGAAAATGGAAGAATCATCAAAAAAGATATAGAAAACTTTACGCCTGCTGCAAAAATAGTAGAAGTTCCAAAAACTGAAAGCGCAAAACCTGCTATGACTTTTGTTACTTCTGGTGAGGAAAAATCAGAGGAAATTAAGAATTCTCAAATGCGTAAAGCAATTGCAAAATCATTGGGAAGTTCTAAATTTTCTTCTCCTGATTTCAGTTTAACCATTGAAGTTGATATGGACGATGCTATGGATTCTCGTACAAAAATCAATCAAATTCCAGATACCAAAGTTTCTTTCAATGACATGGTTGTGAAAGCGTGTGCAATGGCATTACAAAAACATCCACAAGTAAATACTTCTTGGACAGAAAATAATACGATTTATCACAGTCATATTCATGTTGGTGTGGCAGTTGCTGTAGAAGATGGATTGCTAGTTCCTGTTATCAAACACACCAATCAATTGAGTTTAACTCAAATTGGTGCTGCTGTAAGAGATTTGGCAGGAAAAGCAAGAAACAAAAAAATTACACCCGCAGAAATGCAAGGAAGTACGTTTACGGTTTCTAATTTAGGAATGTTCGGAATTGATAATTTTACGTCAATCATCAATCAACCAAATTCTGCGATTTTATCTGTAGGTGCTATTGTTGAAAAACCTGTGGTTAAAAACGGACAAATCGTGGTTGGAAATACTATGAAATTGACATTAACTTGCGATCACAGAACTGTTGATGGTGCTGTTGGTGCTCAGTTTTTACAAACATTAAAAACATTTATTGAAAATCCAGTAACGATGTTAGCATAGTTTTTTGGATGTATAAAACTAAAAAAGCTCGATTTGAAAATTCAAATCGAGCTTTTTTTATGGAATTACTTTTTAAAAAAATAGTTTAGAATTAGTTTCTTTTTTGCTGAAAAAGCCAATCATACATAGCATCTTGATGAAAAAAACGCTCAACACTTCCATGATTTCCACCATTGATAACAGAAAAAATAAGTTTCCCATTATCATCGCATTTTTTGATGGCATCTACCACAATTTTCGATTCAGAAATTGGCACAATAAAGTCTTTATCTCCATGTTGAATCCAAAGTGGAATTGTGGATAATGTACATGCATCTTTTACGAATCCACCACCACAAATAGCAACAGCTGCTGTTATTTTATTGGCGTATTTTCCAGCAAAATGGAGCGTTCCATAGCCACCCAAACTCATTCCACAAACATAAATTCGAGTAGTATCGGTATTGTAATTTTTTTGAACAAATTCTAAAATTTCCAACACTTTATCAGGATTCCAACTTCCTTTTGCCAACTGAGGAGCCACCACAATTGCAGGAATTTCTCTGCCTCTTTCCATAGCTCTGAGAACACCATATCTTTTTACACGATTCAAATCTGTACCAGAAAGACTTCTTCCATGCAGAAATATCAAAATGGGTTGATTTTCTGTTTTTTCGGCTTCAGGAACGTGAATCCAAAAAGGATAAGTTGTTTTGTCAGTAATCGTTTTCAATTGCGAAAACCCAACAAAAAAAGTAAACAAAAAGAAAATTGTAGTGATATGGTTTAATTTCATTTGCTGGATATGGATTTTAAAAAATTGGCTGTGAAAGTACAAAAAAGAGTTTCATCAATAAGTGTAAATTGTTGTTAAAACAGATTTGGTTAAAAATAAAATAAAAATAGATAAAATAAAACTTTTTTACATGATTGAAAATTTGGAAAAAAATAGTTACATTGGACTGATGAAAATTTGATATTAAAATTAAAAGTTATAGGAATACAGCTAATTTAAATATTTTAACATGTCTTAACAAAAAAAAGTAAAATCAATTCATAATAAAGATTAATGAAAATCAAAAAATTCAATTTTATAACGCTAATTTTTGTTTTATTTTTTTGCAATATTTTTTCTCAACAAAAAACACCCTATCAAAACAAAATTGACCAACTTTACTCAACATATTTTAGGGCTTTACAAATTGACGAATCTTTAATTCATTTTGCAAAAAAAAGTAATGATTGGAGTATAATAACAAAATCTCGTGAATTTTCAAATGCAGTTCATTCTTCAAATAAAAATTTGATTATTACATTAACGTCTGCTTTAGAGACTAAAATTAAAGATGCTGAAAAATTAAAAAACTCAACTGACCTTAAAAACGATTTAATTAAAAAAGAAATAGAAAAAAATGAATTAGAGTTAATTAAACTAAAAAAAGAAAAGGAATTACTAATTAAAGAAAAACTTTTAAAGGAGGAGAAATTTGAAAACTCAGATTATAATAATATAGTTAATAATATTGAAAGTGAATTTTTAAATTGGCTAGAAAAAGGTGAATTTGAGAAAAAAGAGAATTTCATTGATAGAATTCAAAATAAAAGTAAGTCAAAATTTGACGCTATTTGTTACGAGGAGATTCTTAAAAGAATTGAAGAAAAAGATAAGATTAGTCCAAGTTTAAATTTTGAAAAATATAATTCCGAAGAAGAATATTTCAATTTTAATATTATCATTGATGACTTAAAAATTACAGATACACTTAAGGTAAATATTAGTGATGCAGAAAACTTAAAAAAAGGAGCTTATCTCGCTGAGATTGATGAAAAAGAAAATGATTGGCACTTTATAGAATATGAAATCTACCCTAAATTTTTAGTGCTAAAATATTTAGATAAAATTGTCAAAAAAATAAAAATAAGTAATCAAAATGAATTGAAATTAAATTTTTCTTCTAGAAATTTTAATTTTAAAAATGATTATTTGAATGATTCAATCTTTGAATTTAATTACATTAATTATAAAAATTATCTTGAAGAAGAAGAAAGAAAATTAAATGAAGAAAAGGCAAAACAAGAATTAATATTAAACCAAGAAAGAGCAAAACAAGATAGTATTTTTAAATCTAACATAGTTTACGAAAATCCAGATTTAAATTCTTTACCTTATGGAGTTGAACAAACAGATAAAAATGATTTTAGTGTTTTAGATAAATTCAGAGATGACTTTGGATTAAAAATTTATAATGCAATTCAAAAAAATGACACCTTAAAAAAGGAATTTAAAATTTGTGATTCTAAGATAAAGTATAATAATAACGAGTTTGATGACAACACAATAATATTTATTTTAAATTTTATTGTTGAAAAAGATGGATCAATAACAAATGCATTTGTTTCAGGCAATAATTGCCCAAGATTAGTTGATTTAGTTACTTGGCATTTAACTAAAGGTGAAAAATGGAAGCCAGGAATGAATAATGGTAATATTGTTAGAACAAGTTGGAGTTTTGATATTTCTATTAATACAAAAAAACAAAAAAAGAAATAATGAATTTAATAGGTAGATTTTATTTTAAGCAAACGAAAAATGGAAATTTATTTGGTGAATTTTCCAATAATTTAACAAATAAAAATTTTACAGAATGCGCAAATATAATAAGTAACTTTGATAAAAAAGTTAGGTTTATTGGCAATTATAAAACAGTCTGGTTTGACGAAAAATACGAATCACTAAATCTAAATATTGAATATAAAACTGAAAATAAAGAAATTTTAAAATTAACATGGATAAATCCTGTAAGCAAACAATCAATATTCAATGGTGAGGGTTTTATTGTAGATAAAATATTGATAGGCGATTATCAAGCATTAAATAAGAATTAAAACCCGATATCGAATGTTGTTAAAACAAAATGAGATTTTTATGAATTATTTAAAATTCTTAATGAAGTACCCAAAATTCCTAATAATACATCTGTAATTCCTTTTGATGCATGCGAAATTTCCATTAACATATCGTAAATTCCTATTAACGCATCCGAAATTCTCATTAACGTATCCGTAAATCCTATTAATGCAAGGTAAATTCCTATTAACGAATCCGTAATTACTATTAATGAATACTAAATCACTATAAATGCATTCGGAAATTCTAATGGCACATCCAAAAAATTAAATGATGCATCCGAAACTTGAAACCTTGAATCTTAAATCTCTAACCTTAGTATCAGAAATCCTGATTCAAATCCCAAGATTCCAGAATATCTTTTAACGTACTGATAAACATCCCACCAAGAGCGCCATTTACCACTCTGTGATCATACGAATGTGATACAAACATTTTCTGTCTGATGCCGATAAAATCACCATCAGGAGTTTCAATCACTGCAGGCACTTTTCTGATAG
>DAIUBY010000078.1:9456-10596 GCA_036846425.1 Polaribacter sp. | reverse complement strand
AATATCAGCAATAATATCTGCCACATTTTCCAAACCAACAGAAACACGCACTAAACCATCTGTAATACCAACTTCCAATCTGTCTTTTTCAGATAATTTACTGTGAGTTGTAGAAGAAGGATGAGTTACAATCGTTCTTGTATCTCCTAAATTTGCTGATAATGAACACATTTTGATGTTATTCAAAAAAGTTCTTCCAGCATTAATTCCACCTTTGATTTCAAAAGCGACAATATTTCCGCCCAAACTCATTTGTTTTTTGGCAATTTCATACTGAGGATGAGATTTCAAAAATGGATATTTTACCATTTTTACATTGGGATGAGTTTCTAAAAATTCAGCAACTTTTAGCGCATTTTCAGCATGTTTTTCAACTCTGATTGCTAACGTTTCCAAACTTTTTGACAAAACCCACGCATTGAAAGGCGACATTGCAGGACCTGTATTTCTGGCAAAAATATAGATTTCGTGCATCAATTCTTTATTACCAACTGTAATTCCACCCAAAACTCTTCCTTGACCATCCATCAATTTTGTAGCGGAATGAATTACTAAATCTGCGCCAAATTTGATAGGTTGTTGCACATAAGGTGTTGCAAAACAATTGTCTACAATGAAAATCAAATTGTATTTTTTGGCGATTTTTCCAATTTTCTCCAAATCCAAAATATCAACAGCGGGATTTGTTGGTGTTTCAATATAAAGGATTTTTGTATTTTTTTGAATCAAACTTTCAACCAAATCAACTTCATCAACTTTAAAATAAGAAGTTTCAATATTCCATTTTGGGAGAAATTTGGTAAACATTGCGTGTGTAGAACCAAACACAGAACTGCAAGAAACAATATGATCACCCGCTTTTAGCAATGCTGCAAACGATGTAAAAATCGCAGCCATTCCAGTTGCAAATGCATATCCTGTTTCTGCACCTTCCATGGCAACCACTTTATTGACAAATTCTGTGGTATTTGGATTTGTAAAACGGCTGTATAGATTTCGTTCTTTTTCCTCAGCGAATGAAGCACGCATGTCTTCAGCATCATCAAAAACAAAACTTGATGACAAGTATAAAGGTGTAGAATGCTCAGAAAATTGACTTCTTTCAGTTTGAGTTCTGATGGCTTTTGTTTCGAAATGTTT
>DAIUBY010000078.1:7641-9356 GCA_036846425.1 Polaribacter sp. | reverse complement strand
GAAACTAATTTCACTTCCAAAATTCCTTTTTCTTGCGATAAATCTCCACTCAATTCGCCAATATAGCGCAACACATGATTGGGTTTTTGGTTTTTTTTCAAGGTTTGATATGCATCATTTAATAATTCTAAATTGCTTAAAAAATCAGCAACTGTTCCTTTTCTCAAATTTTCTGGAATGAGATTTTGAACATCCACCTCATGCAATTCGTTTTCCAAATCCAATTCGCGAGCTAAAATTAATAATTTTCTTGCCACATCAACTCCACCCAAATCATCTCTTGGATCAGGCTCTGTAAATCCTTTGGAAATAGCATCTTGCAAAACAGTAGAAAATGGAATTTCTTCCGCAGAAAAAGTATTGAATAAATAGCTCAAAGTTCCTGAAAAAACACCTCGAATTCGAGTGATATTTTCTCCTGATTCATGCAATAATCTGATGGTATCAATCAATGGTAATCCTGCACCAACATTGGTTTCGTATAAATATTGTTTTTTGTGTTCTTTTAATTTTGAACGCAATTTTTTGTAAAAATCAAAAGACAATGTATTTGCAATTTTATTGCACGAAACCAAGTCAAAACCTGCTTCAATTAATGGGATATATTGTGTTACAAAATCAGTGCTTGCTGTATTATCAACAGCAATTAAATTTTCTAAATGATGATTTTTTGCAAAATCAATAACATCAAAAACAGTGGTATTTTCATCACCATTTGACACTAATTCTTGTTCCCAATTTTCAGTGACACCTGATTTTTTTAGAATGATTTTTTTAGAATTTGCTACTGCAAAAACATTCAACTGAATTTTTCTTCTTTCTAAAATTTGCGCTGCATTTTCCAACATCTGATTGATTAAAGTGCTGCCAACCAAACCTTTGCCAAAAATTGCAATATTCACTTTTTTGGAAACTCCAAAAACTTGACCATGAATTACATTTACAGCTTTGTGCAACAATTCTTTTTTTACAACAATGCTTACATTTTTTCCTGTAACAGAATTGTTGAACAACAATGGCACAATTTGATTCTTAATCAACGCATTGTAAGGATGATGAAATTCGCTCAAATCTTGACCAATAATCGAAATTACAGCAACATCCGAAATGATAGAAATTTTATTGACATCTTGCGAATAAAAATCACTTTCAAATTCATTTTCGAGTGCTTTTACAGCTTCCTCAGCGTTTTTTTCTTCAATTACAAATCCAATTCCCCTCTCAGAAGAACCCTGAGAAATGATGCTTACACTGATATTTTTAGCACTCAACGTTTTAAAAATTCGTGCATCAACACCCACTTTTCCTAGCAAACCTCTTCCTTCAAAATTCAACAAACAAACATTGGTAATTGTAGAAATGGATTTGATTCCTTTTGCATCACTTTCTGAGGTGATTAACGTTCCTTTATCTTCTTTATTAAACGTATTTAAAATGCGCAAATTGATGTTTTTTTCCAACAAAGGAATGATGGTTTTTGCGTGCAAAATGGTTGCTCCCAAGTTTGCCAATTCATTTGCTTCAGAGAAAGACAATTGTTCAATTTTTTTGGCATCTGAAACCAATTCAGGATTTGCAGTGAAAATTCCATTGACATGCGTGTAATTTTGCAATTCAGCTGCATCTAAAAAATTTGCCAACAAAGCTGCAGTATAATTGCTGCCATTTCTACCTAAAGTAGTGGTTTCGTTTTTTTGATTACTTGCAATAAAACC
>DAIUBY010000078.1:0-7541 GCA_036846425.1 Polaribacter sp. | reverse complement strand
GCTTCTAAATCATCAGTGGTATTTCCTCTTGCAGAAACAACTACTGTGAATTTTTCTCTGTTTTTAATTTTATCAAGAATGATGTCAATCGCAAATGGCAATCCTGTTTTATTTGCCAAAGATTTTCCACCAAATTTTACAACTTTCATCTTTTTTGCTTTGTAATTTTCATCAAAAATGGGTTCAATCATGGTTTGTAATTGATCATATTCCATCAGAAAAGCGTCATGACCATGTTCAGAATGAATTTCATTATAAGTGACGTTTTCTTTGGTCAATGCCAATTTTCTGTGTGTTTCTCTGTTTTCATCAGCTGTAAAAAACAAGTCAGAATCCACCCCAATAATGTGAATATTAGCCTCAATAGTGTCTAAAATTTCCATTGGAATTTTGCCATTATTGGTCACATCAATTGATTTTAGCAACTGATTCATCAATTTATAGGATGACAATTGATAGCGTTCTTGTAGTTTTTTTCCATGATGCAACAACCAACTTTCTACATTAAAAATCGACAATGCTTCATTTTTAGAACGCTGAAAACGTTTTTTAAAAGATTCAGGCGTTCTGTAGCACAACATGGCATGCATTCTTGCATCATGCACAGGATTGTTGGAATTTACCAAAAATTGCTCTTGAATTTGGCAATTGGCAATCAACCAATCTGTAGATTTCCAATCTGTAGCAACAGGAATAAAATGTTGCGTCAATTTGGTGTTTAACACCACCATTTCCCAAGCAATTCCTCCACCTAATGAACCACCAATCAAGGCAAAAAGTTGATTGATTTGTAACTCTTTCAAACCTATTAAAAAAATACGAGCAATGTCTCTGGCAATAAAATTTTTGTAATCGTCAATCACAAATCCGTCAAAACCATTTCCAGGAATGTTGAAAGCCAACACTGTATATTTTTGGGTATCAATGGTTTTTTCATCACCAACAATGTCTGACCACCAACCATTTTCGCCAGCAACATTGCTGTTTCCTGTCAACGCATGATTTACTAAAACTACAGGAGCTGTACCTAATTTTTGTCCAAAAAGTTGATAACTCAATTCAATATTTGGAAATTGAGCACTACTTTCGGTAGTGAAATTAGAAATCGTAATAAAAGGCAAAATCTGTTTCAAAATTCAAAAATTTAAACACAAAATAACAACATCAATTTGATTGACGAACTTATTATAAAATGTTATTAATAATTATAAAAATCTCTTAGACAAAGAAATTTCTTTTTTGTTATCTATCCATTTTTGTTGGTTAGAATGTAGCACCTTTTCCGAAAAACGGGAGGTTGCTAAGGCTTCAAAGGGTCTAATCCCTCCACCTTTCTTGATAACATTTTAATAAGTTACTGAACTTTGTAAATGCAAATATTGCAACAGAAAATCGAATATTCCAAATAAATGAATGTTTTTTTCTGAAATCAATTTTTGTTTTGAAAATCCAATCAATTTTTATGAGATAAATAATTTTTTCATAAAAAAGGTTTCAATTTCAAATTAATCTCTAAATTTGCGTCAGAAATTACAGAGGAAAAATTTGAACTGATTGCAACCTCATTAAAAAAAATGCTAAAGCAGTAAACTCTACTACTTTTAGCTTTCTGCAATCTTTTTTTTAATTCTCATAAAGTATTATAAAACAACATTTTATGTCATATCTATTTACATCAGAAAGTGTTTCTGAAGGCCATCCTGATAAAGTTGCAGACCAAATAAGTGATGCGTTGATTGATAATTTTTTAGCTTTTGATAAAAATAGCAAAGTAGCTTGTGAAACCTTGGTAACTACAGGACAAGTTATTTTGGCTGGAGAAGTTAAATCTGAAACCTATTTGGATGTGCAGCAAATTGCAAGAGAAGTTATCAATAAAATTGGCTACAACAAAAGCGAGTATATGTTTGATGGCAATTCTTGTGGCGTTTTATCGGCAATTCACGAGCAATCTCCAGATATCAATCAAGGAGTTGACAAGGCAAATCCTGAAGAGCAAGGTGCAGGAGACCAAGGAATGATGTTTGGTTATGCCACTGACGAAACTGAAAATTACATGCCTTTAGCGTTGGAATTATCTCATAGATTGTTGAAAGAATTGGCTGAAATACGGAGAGAAAATACCCAAATCACCTATTTAAGACCTGATGCTAAAAGTCAAGTTACCATTGAATATTCTGATGAAAATATTCCTCAAAGAATTGATACCATTGTAATTTCTACACAACATGATGATTTTGACAAAAATGAAGCTGTGATGTTGGAAAAAATCAAAAAAGATATTGTAGGAATTTTAATTCCGAGAGTAATTTCAAAATTACCATTAAATATTCAAAAATTATTTAATGGCAAAATAATTTATCACATCAATCCAACTGGTGTTTTTGTAATTGGTGGTCCACATGGAGATACAGGATTGACAGGCCGTAAAATTATTGTAGATACGTATGGAGGAAAGGGCGCTCATGGAGGAGGGGCATTTTCAGGAAAAGACCCCAGCAAAGTAGATCGTTCAGGAGCGTATGCAACTAGACATATTGCAAAAAATATGGTGGCTGCAGGATTGTGCAAAGAGGTTTTAGTACAAGTTTCGTATGCCATTGGTGTTGCAAAGCCAACTAGTATCAATGTAAATACATATGGAACAGCAAAAGTGAACATGACAGATGGCGCTATTGGTGAAAAAATCAAAGAAATTTTTGACATGCGTCCGTATTTCATCGAAAAGCGATTGAAATTAAGAACACCCATTTATTCAGAAACTGCGGCTTATGGTCATATGGGAAGAACGCCTGAGACAAAAATTGTTACATTTTCGAATCCAATGGGCGAGACTGTTTCTCAAGAAGTAGAAACCTTTACTTGGGAGAAATTGGATTATGTGGGTGCTATTAAAGAGGCTTTTAGGTTATAAAACTATTACTTAGGACAGTCTTTTTTTGTTTTTTACATGACATTTGATATTCGCTTGGATAAGATGCAAAAACAAATACCATTCGTAGATACTTTAATGCAAGTAAACGAATCAAAAGTTCTAATAATCTTTATTTTAAGAAAAACTGCCTTTAAATTTTTTATATTTGTTGAAAAATTTACAAATCTAATCCCAATTTATTATGAAAAAAATAAATCTTTATCTTTTTTTATCTTACATACTAATATTTAGCTCTTGTATTCCAAATGCAGATGACATTCAGAATCCAGAAGAAAACAACTCTGCAATAGCTTTTTTAGAAAATTTATCAATTCCTGATAGCTTTAACTTTGAAACAGAAAGAGTAGTTACTTTAACTATTTCAGATGCTACCCCTTTTGTAAAGTATGAAGTTTTTGCATACGCAGAAAACAATAGTACAGAAGCCGAAAATATTACAGAAGCACTTAAAAATTTATTATACTCTGGCAAGCCATCCAATGGTGAAATTAATCAATCATTTAGTTTATCCAGCATTTATGAAAAAGTATATGTACTAAGAAAAGATGGTCTTGAGTATACATCGGAAATTATAGCGATTTCAAACAATCAAATTTATTTTAAATCTGCAAATAAAACCTCAAGCAAAACTACTTATGCTTCTAAAACAAACAGTGATCCTTGCACAGTATGTAAAGACAAACTCTTTTTAAACAGTGATTTTGAAAACGGGCCAACGTTGCCAATTGGTTACATAATAACAGATGAAACTAATGTTGAAGGTTGGTCTACAACTGCAACAGATAATCAGATTGAGTTATGGAGATCTGGATTCAATAGAGTTCCTGCTCAAAAAGGTACTTACTTTGCAGAATTAAACGCAAACCAAAGTTCTGCATTATATCAACGTATTTGTACAAGTCCTGGAGCCCAAATTAGCTGGTCTGTTTGGCACCGTGGAAGATCTGGAGTAGATAATGCTGTAGTAAGAATTGGAGAAAATCTTGCTACTGCAACTGTTGAAGCTACAATGAAAACAGGAAATACTGCTTGGGTTCAATATTCAGGTACTTATACGGTACCTGCTAATCAACAAGATACTTATTTTATTTTTGAATCATTAGATGCTGGGAGTTATGGAAATTTTATAGACAACATTGAAATTAAAGAAATTGTTGCAGGTGATTGTACAAGTGTTCAAAATAAAATGTATTATCCAACAGAATTAACAAATGCAACATTAGCTTTTGAAGATTTATGGCCTTATAGTGGTGATTATGATTTTAATGATTTAGTGATTAGTTACAACATACAAACTATTTTAAATGCAGAAAATAAAGTAACTCAGTTAAACTATAATTATACCCTTGAATCTATAGGTGCAAGTTATACAAACGGATTTGGACTAGAACTAGAAGGTGTCTTACCTTCTGCAATTGAAAGTGTAACAGGGCAAAATTTAACAGAAGGATTTATCCAAAACAATGCAAACGGAACAGAACAATCACAATCAAATGCAGTAATTATATTCTTTGACAACTCACACAAAAATGTAGGTTTAAGTAAAACAATATCAATTGTATTTAAAACGCCAATTACAACTGCTTCTTTAGGCACTGCTCCTTTTAATCCATTTTTAATCGTAAATAAAGACAGAAAGAAAGAAATTCATTTACCGCTAAAACCAACAACGAATTACCCAAAAACTACCACAATACCTACTGGACCAACAGTAAAAGATAGTGATGGTAATTTTAAAACGCCAACAGGATTGCCTTGGGCTATAAATATTTCAGGTGCATATAGAGCTCCAAAAGAAAAAGTAATTATTACAGATGCTTATAACTACTTTGCTACATGGGCTACTTCTGGCGGCACAAATAAAGTTGATTGGTTTTTAGATAAGAGAGGCTACAGAAATAATAACAAATTAAAATAATAAATTCAGGTTTCATACATGTAAAAGCCCCAAATTAAAATGTAATCTGGGGCTTTTTTTAGTGCACAAAAAATAAACTTGAGCAATTTCTTTTTAAAACATACACCTCAATCTCTTTAACAAAAAATTAAGAGTTCATCTTTTATAGTTTGTGTACTTTCGAAAAATATTCAAATCACACACAATTATGACAAAAAAAATAGTATTGCAGCTGCTTTCAGTTGCATTTGTTTTTTCTTTTTCTTTGGATGCTATTGCACAAAGAAAAAAGAAAGACAAAAAAGATGACAAAAATGCAGTCGTAACTCCTGCCCCTAAGCCCGAACCTAAAAAAACAGGTCCTCAACCGTATGCAAAGGTGGTAACGAAAGACATGACAACAGACAAAGGGTTGTTCAATGTGCATTCAAAAGATGAAACCTATCTATTCGAAATTCCAGATTCGCTTTTTGAAAGAGAAATGTTGATGGTAACTCGAATTGCAAAAACCGCAAGCGAAATTGGTTTTGGTGGAGGAAAAACAAACACACAGGTATTACGTTGGCAACGAAAAGGTGAGCAAGTTTTATTGAGAGTCGTTTCTCATGATGTGGTTGCTGATACCATTTTACCAATTCATGAGGCTGTTGTAAACTCTAACTTTGAACCAGTTTTATTTGCTTTTCCAATTAAAGCATTCAATAAAGATACTACTGCAGTAGTGATTGATGCGACTCCATTGTTGAAAGAAGATGTAAAACCATTAGGATTTCCTGAAGGATACAGAACTCGTTATAGAGTATCAAGATTAGACAATACACGTTCGTATATTGAGCGAGTAAGCAGTTATCCACAAAACATTGAGTTGAGACATGTAAAAACATATGTTGCTGCTGCTCCACCTTCAAATCAAAGTGTTGGTTCTATTTCTGTAGAAATGAGCAATTCTATGATTTTATTGCCAAAAGTACCAATGAAACGTCGTTATTTTGACGAACGTGTTGGATGGTTTGCACGTGGTCAATACGATTATGGATTGAAAGACCAACGCAGTAAAACAGTAACCTACTTAGACAGATGGCGTTTGGAAGTAAAAGACGAAGACATCGAAAAATTCAAAAGAGGTGAATTGGTTGTTCCAAAAAAACAAATTGTTTATTATATTGACAGAGCAACTCCAAAAGAATGGGTTCCTTACATCAAACAAGGAATTGAAGATTGGCAAGTAGCTTTTGAAGCAGCTGGTTTCAAAGAAGCGATCATCGCAAAAGATCCACCAACGAAAGAAGAAGACCCTGATTGGTCTCCAGAAGACGTTCGTTATTCTGTAGTGAGATATTTGGCTTCTCCAATTCCGAATGCAAACGGACCTCACGTAAGTGACCCACGTTCTGGAGAAATTTTAGAATCGGACATCAACTGGTATCACAATGTAATGACGTTATTGCACAATTGGTTTTTTATCCAAACTGCTGCCATCAATGAAGATGCTCGTGGAAATAATTTCAAAACCGAAGTTATGGGACGTTTGATTCGTTTTGTATCATCTCACGAAGTTGGGCACACCTTAGGATTGCCTCACAACATGGGTAGTTCAGTAGCATATCCTGTAGATTCTTTGCGTTCTAAATCGTTTACAGAAAAATTTGGAACAGCACCATCTATCATGGATTATGCACGTTTCAATTATGTGGCACAACCAGAAGATAAAGGCGTTGCATTGATGCCAAACATTGGTATTTATGATAAATACGCAATTGAATGGGGTTATAGACCTATTTTAGATAAAGATGCTAAAGGCGAAAAAGAGACGTTGGATGCTTGGATTTTAAAACATGCAGGAGACCCAATGTATCGTTTTGGACATCAACAAGCATCAGGCGTTGTGGACCCAAGTTCGCAAACCGAAGATTTGGGTGATGATGCTATGAAAGCGTCTATGTACGGAATCAAAAACTTGAAACGTATTTTACCAAATTTGGAAAAATGGACTTCTGAAAAAGGAGAAACTTATGCTGAGTTGCAAACCATGTATGGCGAATTGTTAAGTCAGTTCAATCGTTATATGGGACATGTAACTGCCAATATTGGTGGGGTGTATGAATACTATAAAACCACAGACCAAGAAGGTCCTGTTTACACGCATGTTGACAAAGCGAAACAACAAGAAGCATTAAAATTTTTGATTGATAATTTATTCAAAACTCCTACCTGGATGTTGGATAAAAATATCTTTGGAAAAATTGAATTTTCAGGGTCTGTAGAACGTGTAAGAGGCTTGCAAGCAAGAAATCTAAACAATCTTTTAGATGCTGGAAGAATGGCACGAATGATTGAAAACGAAACGCTGAATGGTACTGCAAAGGCTTATACTTTGGTAAGCATGATGAATGATTTGAGAACAGGGATTTGGTCTGAAATGTATAATGGTGCTGCTATTGATACCTACAGAAGAAACTTGCAAAGAGCGTACTTGGATAGAATGAATTATTTATTGAACGAGGCAAAAGACCAACGTGAAATCAATAATGGCTATGCAAAACAAAGTGGAATTACAGTAAATCAATCAGATGTGAAAGCAGTGGTTAGAGGCGAGTTGAAACGCATTCAACGTGATGCAAGAGTTGCAGCTGCTAGTGCCAACACCTTGACAAAATACCATTTTCAAGATGTTGTAGATCGTATTGGAATGATTTTAGATCCGAAATA
>DAIUBY010000077.1:0-10653 GCA_036846425.1 Polaribacter sp. | reverse complement strand
TCTGCCAACATTGCATCCTCATCATCTGATTTTTCGGGCAAATTGTGGTCAGAATATACATAACATTGGCAAGATGCGCACATAGCCATTCCACCACAAATACCTATTGTTCCCTCTTCAGCTAATTCGTAAGAACGAACAACTTCCATCAAATTCATTGCCATATCTGTTGGCGCTACAACTAGATGTGTAATTCCGTTTCTATCCGTAATTTTTAGTTGGATATCTTGCATGTTTTGTATTTCAAATTTGTCGCAAAGTTAGGGAAACCTGACAATACTTTTATCAATCAATAGATTTAATTACCGCTTTTGGAGCTTCTTTTCTTGTGCCGTCAAAACCATCAACTCCACCAACTGTAGTGTATTTCATCACATATTTTCTGTCAGGAAAGATTCGTTGATAAGCACTTTGACACATCAATGTTGCTTCGTGAAATCCGCATAAAATCAACTTTAATTTTCCTGGATAAGTGTTCACATCGCCAATGGCATAAATTCCTGGAATATTGGTTTGATAATCCAACGCATTGTTGACTTTAATCGCGTTTTTTTCGATTTCTAAACCCCAATTTGCAATCGGACCTAATTTTGGTGACAACCCAAAAAGAGGAATAAAATGATCAGCATCCAACATAAAATCATCAAAACCTTCTTTTTCAACAATAACTCCGGTCAATTTTTCTTTGCCTAAAAGTGCTTTTACTTCAGCAGGAGTAATCAAATTTATTTTGCCTAAATTCTTTAATTCTTGTACTTTTTCAACAGAATCTAAAGCACCTCTGAATTCATTTCTTCTATGAATCAAGGTAACTTCGGAGGCAACATTTGTTAAAAATATTGCCCAATCTAAAGCAGAATCTCCTCCTCCTGAAATCACTACTTTTTTGTTGCGATACAATTCTGGGTCTCTAATGATGTATTCCACACCTTTGTCTTCAAAATCGGCAATGTTATCTATTAGCGGTTTTCTGGGTTCAAAACTTCCTAAACCACCTGCAATGGCAACAACTTTTGCATGATGTTTGGTGCCTTTATTGGTAGTTACAATAAAGGTTTCATCTGCTTGTTTTTCAATAGTTTCTGCACGTTCACCTAAGGTAAATCCGGGTTGAAATTGTTTGATTTGTTCCATCAATTTATCCGTCAAATCACCTGCTAAAATTTCAGGATATGCAGGAATATCATAAATTGGTTTTTTAGGATAAATCTCAGAACATTGACCTCCAGGTTGAGGTAACGCATCAATTAAATGACAGCGTAATTTGAGTAATCCTGCTTCAAAAACCGTAAATAATCCTGTTGGGCCTGCACCAATAATTAAAATATCTGTTGTAATCATTTTTTTAAATTGCTTTTAGCTATTTGCTTTTGGCTTTTAGCAAAAGGCTAACAACTAAAAGCTATGGTTTATTTTATTTTTCTATTAAACTCTTTGTAAACTCATTCAATTTCTCCACTTTTTCTTCAAAATTTCCTTTCAATGTTTTTCTGTATTCATTTAAATTTTTTACAAAATCATCAATATCATCAGGAATTACGTCTTCAAAAAACTGACGCAATCTTTTGGCAGTTGTAGGCGATTTTCCATTGGTAGAAATGGCAATTTTTACGTTTCCTTTGGTGACAATTCCACCCATATAAAAATCGCAATAAGGAGGATTATCAGCCACATTTACCAATATATTTTTATCTTTACAATCATGATACACTTGAATATTTACCTCCAAATTATCAGTAGTTGCAATGACCAATTGTTTGTTTTCTAAATACGATTTTTGATACGAATCGTGAATCATATGTAATTGAAATTTTGCAGCCAATTCTTTGGTTTCTTCTCTAAAAAATGGTGCAACCAAAGTCACATTCGCATTTGGACTTGATTTTAGTAAAAACGAACATTTTTCAAGTGCCACAAAACCACCACCAACAATTAAAACTTCGAGTTGGTTTACTTTTAAAAAAATGGGATAGAGTTCGTTTTGTTCCATAATTTTAGGCATTTACTTCAAAAGCAACTTGTTGTTGAATGTTTAAAATGGTTTGACGATGTTTTACAACTTCACCAAAAACAATGATTGCTGGATTTGTTAATTGCTGATTTTCAACAACTTCAACAATTGTATCCACAGTTCCAATTCCGATTTTTTCATCAGCAGTTGTTCCATTTTGAATGATGGCAACAGGCAGTTGATTTTTTCCTTGCGCTTGAAATAATTGTACAATTTGTGGCAATTTGCTCATGCCCATCAACACCACAATTGTTGCATTTGATTTTGCTGCCAATTCAATATCTGATGATAATTCGTGTGTTTTTGTAGTTCCTGTAATTACCCAAAAACTCTCTGAAAATCCACGCTTTGTTAATGGAATATTCTGATTAGCAGGCACAGCCAAAGCTGACGAAATTCCTGGAACAACAGCAGTTTCTAATCCGAATTTTGCTGCATATTCTAGTTCTTCTGCACCACGTCCAAAAATAAATGGATCACCACCTTTTAAGCGAACAACATGACCTAATTTTTGAGCACGAGCCACAATCAATTCGTTGATTTGCTCTTGTTGATAGGCATAACAACCTTTTCTTTTTCCCACAAAAATGAGTTCAGCAGTTGGATTTGCATACTCCAAAATTTCTTCATTTACGAGTGCATCATACAAAATTACATCCGCAGTTTTTAAAACTCTGATAGCTTTTAGCGTGATTAATTCTGCATCTCCAGGACCAGCTCCAATTACTGTTAGAAGCCCCCTTTCCCCCAAAGGGGGGAAAACTTTGAAATTTGGGATGTTATTAGTTTTTCTCATTTTTTTAATATTCTCTTTTAAACAGAAACTTCGACTTTTCTAAATGCAATTATTTTTTTCAAAAAAGTGGTGGCATCTTGAATGTATTTTTCCGAAAAAATGGCTGTTGGTTCGTTTTCATTAATTTGATAAATCAAACCTGAAAATGTATTGTTTACATTGATTTTATTTGTCGCAATGAACGTTTCATCAAATTGATTGATGATACTTGCATGTGAATTTGTGCAGATTTCTTCTGATAATAACAATGCTTTTGCGCCATTAATCATGGCACTATAAGCATGGTAAATTGCACTTGGAAACAACTGATTTTCATTACATTCTCTGGCTTTTTCAATTTTTTCTTCACATTCTAAAAACAAGGTTGCAATCAAATCAATTACAACTCCTGCACATTCTCCAATACCAATTTCTTGCACGTAGTTTTCGCTGTTTCCCCAATCAATAAAATCGTTTGGAGTGAGGTTGGTTACATCTTGCAAATCGTTTAAAAAATCGTAAAAATATTTTTTCCCTTTTTCTTCATAATATGTAGTAAAATTATTTCCATTGGCATTTTTTTCGAAATCATTCAGAATTCTACGCAATGCTTCAGGACCTCTTTTACTTGGAATTTTCAATACTTTATCTGCAAAAATTCCTTTTCCATTTCCTAAATTTCCTCCACCTAATAAAACTTGCAAAGCAGGAGCAACTAATTTTTCAGGAGTTCTAACAGACATTCCTTGAAAACCAATATGTGCCATGTTGTGTTGACCACAAGCGTTCATACAACCACTAATTTTGATGACCAAATCTTGTGTATTCAAAAATTGTGGATATTCATTTTTGATGACGTCTTCTAGTTTTTCTGCAATTCCTGTACTGCTTGCTATTCCTAAATTACAGGTATCAGTTCCAGGACAAGCTGTGATGTCAACAGCTTTATTGTAACCCACTTCTACAAAATCAATTTTTTTCAATTCTGAATAGAAAAATGGCAACAATTCTTGCTTTACAAACGGAATTATCAAGTTTTGACGTAGGGTAAATCTAATTTCAGCAGCTGCATAATTTTCAACCAAATCAGCTAAAATCCGTGCTTTATCTGTTGTGAAATTTCCCAACAAAACTTTCACTCCAATTGCCACAAAACCTTCCTGTTTTTGAGGGATGATATTTGTGCTTTTCCAAGTTTCATACCCTTTTTCGTCTGCAATTGTTACATCAGGAATTGTTGAAATGACAGCAGGTTTTGAATATGGATAATTTTCAGCATCAATTTCAACTGTTTTAAATTCGATGGCTTTTTGTTCAGCATCTACTAAATTGACAAATTTTGCCAAACCAATATCATTGATTAGGAATTTTAATCGCGCTTTTCCACGACTTTTACGTTCTCCATATCTGTCAAAAATTCGTAAAACTCCTTCCATCATTGGAATGATTTTGTTGGATGGTAAAAACTCATACAATACATCTGCATGACGTGGTTGAGAACCTAACCCTCCAGCAATCAGTACTTTAAATCCACGAATATTATTTTCGATTTTAGCGATAAAACCCAAATCGTGCATGTATGAAAGTCCAGAATCTTCATCAGAAGCTGAAAAAGATACTTTGAATTTTCGTCCCATTTCTTGACAAAATGGATTTCTTAAAAAGAATCGAAAAACAGCATCTGCATAAGGAGAAACATCAAAAGGTTCGTTAATGTCAATTCCTGCAGTTTCAGAAGCTGTAACATTTCTAACGGTATTTCCACAAGCTTCACGCAAAGTAACATCGTCTTTTTCCAATTCAGCCCACAATTGTGGAGTTCTGTTTAAATCCACATAATGAATTTGAATATCTTGACGTGTGGTAATATGCAATTTTCCAGTTGAATATTCATCAGAAACTGCAGCAATTCTGCGCAATTGTTTGCTGTTTACTTTTCCATAAGGCAATTTGATGCGAATCATTTGAACGCCTTGTTGACGTTGTCCATACACACCTCTTGCCAAACGTAAACTTCTAAATTTTTCTTCATCAATTTGTAGTTTATTGTATTGCGCAATTTTATCTGCCAATTCAATGATGTCTTTTTCTACAACTGGATTTTCTATTTCTGTTCTAAAACTTCTCATAATCCCCACCCAACCTCCCCAAAGGGGAGGAGTTTTTTACGGTTATTTTTAATTTTTTTTATATATTAACTTAGTTTCTCAGACTTATTCCCCCTTTGGGGGAAAGGGGGCTTTTATAAAACCAACACCTACAGTATTGTTTGTTTTTGGATTGATAAGGATAAAAGCGCCATTGTATTTGTGTTTCTTATACGAATCAAAAAACAATGATTTGCTCACTTTTAATTGAATTTCACCAATTTGATTTAAGGTCAATTTTGATGGATTTTCAACTGCTCCAGAAAAATCTGTTTTCAAGATGTTTTTCAGATTCATTATTTTTGCTTGCACATCATTTACACCGTGTTTTAAATAGTATTTTTGAGAAACTTCCAACGGCTCTTTATCCATCCAACAAACAGTTGCTTCCAAATCTTTTGCAATATTCGGTGATTCATCAATTTTCACAATCATATCACCTCTGCTAACATTTACATCGTCTGTTAATGTGATAGAAACTGAACTTCCTGAGGTAGCAGTTTCAAATTCTTCATCAAAAAAATAGATATTTTTGATGGTTGATTTTGTCAAAGATGGTAACACTAAAACTTCATCACCCACAGAAAAATCACCTCCATAAATTTTTCCTGCATACGCTCTAAAATCATGATATTCAGCTGTTTTAGGTCTGATAACAGTTTGAACAGGAAAACGTGCTTTTGCAAAATCACTGGTTAATTTGGTGTCTATTTTTTCTAAATGGTGCAATAAAGTTTCACCTCTATACCAAGTCATTTTGTCCGATTTTTCAACTACATTTTCACCATGCAAAGCTGCAATTGGAATGAACGTAATTTGCTCTTTTTGAAAATCACTTTTGCTAGCCAAATACTCAATTTCATTTTTGATATTTTGAAACTTTTCTTCCGAAAAATTGACCAAATCCATTTTATTAACTGCGACAATTACATTTTTTATTCTCAATAAATTATTGATAAAAAAATGACGATAGGTTTGTTCTACAACGCCATTTCTAGCATCTACCAAAATGATGGAAGCTTGTGCATTTGATGCTCCTGTAACCATATTTCGAGTGTATTCAACATGACCTGGGGAATCAGCAATAATGAAACTTTTGGTAGGTGTTGAAAAATAAATATGGGCCACATCAATTGTAATTCCTTGTTCACGTTCAGCAATTAAACCATCAGTTGCCAACGAAAAATCGAGATAATCAAAACCACGTTGTTTGCTTTTTTCTTCAATTGCTTTGATTTTATCTGTAGTAAGTGATTTTGTATCGTATAAAAGACGACCAATTAAGGTGCTTTTTCCATCATCTACACTTCCTGCTGTTGCTATTTTTAGGAGCCCCATCCCAGCCTTCCCCAAAGGGGGAGGAGTTGAATTCGTTTGTGTTTTAGTATCAATCATAAAATTTAATTTTCTTTTTAAGAAAATATAACTGTGTTTTTTGTTTTGCAATTTTTCCCCCTTTGGGGAAAGGGGGCTTTTAAAAATACCCCTGTTGTTTGCGTTTTTCCATGGCAGCTTCTGAACGAGAATCGTCAATTCTAGCACCTCTTTCTGAGATGGAAGCATCTCTAATTTCCGCAACTACTTTTTCGATTGTTGCTGCATCAGAAATTACAGCTGCAGTACAACTCATATCTCCTACAGTTCTAAAACGTACAGTTCTTTCTGTAACTTCTTCATATTCATCTCTATACACAAATTCATCGTTTGCTGACCAAATAAAACCATCTCTGATAAATGTGTTTCTTTTATGCGCAAAATAGATAGAAGGAATTTCCAATTGTTCTTTTTCGATATAAGACCAAACGTCTAATTCTGTCCAATTTGAAATTGGAAAAACTCGTACATTTTGCCCTAATTCAATGCGTCCATTCAACATGTCAAACAATTCTGGGCGTTGATTTTTTTCATCCCATTGTCCAAAATCATCTCTTACCGAAAAAATACGTTCTTTGGCTCTTGCTTTTTCTTCATCTCTTCTTGCACCACCAATACAAGCATCAAAATCGAATTCTTCAATGGCATCTAAAAGTGTTTCTGTTTGCAAGATATTTCTACTTGCATACCTGCCTTTTTCTTCTTTTACTTTCCCGTTATCAATATTGTCTTGTACATTTCTTACAATCAATTCCAAACCTAATTCTTGAACCAATTTGTCCCTAAATTCAATAGTTTCAGGAAAATTATGACCTGTATCAATGTGCAATAATGGAAAAGGTATTTTTGATGGATAAAATGCTTTTTGCGCCAAACGAACTAATGTAATGCTGTCTTTTCCTCCAGAAAAAAGCAATACAGGACGTTCAAATTGCGAAACAACTTCTCTAAAAATATATATTGCTTCACTTTCTAAAGCATTTACAGGAACAGTTTTTTTACTCATAAATTTTTGGTTATTAGGAATGTAATCCACATTCTCTGTTGCTTTCCACTTTTGTTGGATCAAAATAGACGAACTCATTTGGCAATTGATTTTCGATTAAATACGCATCTAATTCTTCATCAGACCAATAATAAAAAGGGCTGATTTTTAGAATCCCATCTTTGCTTTGCGAAACAATTCCAATGCTGTCTCTGAAAGCAGTTTGACCTTTTCGTAAATTCGTAAACCAAACATCTGGTTGATGTTCTTTCATCGCTCTTGAAAAAGGTTCTAATTTTACTTGCTCTGTAAATAGTTGATGTTTTGGATCGTCAATACTTGGAACTCCCAAAACCACATTTCTGTGCGCCACAGTTTGTTTTGGAGTGTATAAATGAATGTTTAAATTCAGTGTTGAAATCAACAATTCTGCGTGTTTGTATGTTTGAACAGTGTTGTAACCTGTGTCACACCAAATCACTTTTATATCTTTTTTTACCTTAGTAACTGCGTTTAAAATTGCGACTTCATAAGGGCGAAAATTGGTTGTGATTACTGGATTTTTTGCAAAATTTATTGCCCAAGAAATAATTTCTTTTGGGCTTTTGTCTTGTAATTCTGTATTTATTTTTTTGATATCTAAACTCATCATTTTCCCCATTTTACTTTATTCCAAATTCTTTCGTGAAAAAAATACAATACCATTTTTGTCAAAACTTCAAGGGATGCAATTGATGCTGCTAAAGATATTTTTTGAGTGATAAAAAATGAGATTATCAATGTATCAATTGTACCAACAATTCTCCAACTGATGGCTTTAACAATGCTTCTTATTGGTTTTTCAGATTTTTTATCTTCATCAAAAGTTGTTTTGGACGCTGTTTTATTAAAAATCATTTCAGCTGCTATCATATTTTATATTATCCTATCATTTTAATAGGGTATGCAAACTTACGGCATTTAGAGAGATTAAACACCAAAAAAAATGTGAAATTTAGATTTATCCTATAGTTTTAGTAGATTACAAAAAAATCACTTAAAATATTATGATATTCTCAAGTGTATTTTAAATTTATTAAGATTTTGAAATGGTTAATTGTATTTTTAAACAATAAGTTACAATTCACTAAAAAGTTTTTCCTAGCGTGAATTGTAAAGGAATGGCAACTCCATCATTTCTGGTGAAAATATTTCCATTGGAATAATGCATAATTCTTAGTTCCGCATTGTATTTTCTGTTTTTTCCGAAAAAAACTCCAAAACCCATAGTGTCTTGAAAAATTACTTTAGGACCTGTTTCTAGTCCATCAATATCGCTTTTGGTGAGTAGAGTAGGACCAATCAAAGAATAGTTGGTATAAAAATCATAGCCATCTCTTCGTAATAAATAAAAACGCAACACTGGAAAAATTGAAAAAGCAAACACATTTTCGTTATTTAAAGACGACTGAAAAGCAGTTACACTTGCGCCCCAATCCAAAGAAAATATTTTTTCTGAGCGATAAATCAAACCTTGGTAAGTCACTGAAAAAGCGTTTGTTGCTTTGGCTTCACCAACCCAAAAAATTGGAATTCCAAAACTTTCGAAATTACCCACTTTTAAGCTCATTCCAAAAAAGCGATTTATGCCAAAACCAAGCGCACTTGTTCCACAACTAACTTGTAAAATGTTGTTTGGAAAAAAATAATCGTTTTTAGCATATTCTTCTGCTGTTTTGTCATCCACTTGTTTCAAATGATATTCAAAACCCACACTTGCTTGCGAAATGGAAGGTTGATTGTGTTTGGTTGATTTTGGTAAAAAAGTGCCATTTGCGGACAATCGCCATTTATCTGAAAGCCAATGTTGAACTCCAAATCCATATAATAAACTGGCAAAATGAGCATCTTCATAAATCACTTGATCATTGATTGAAAAACCAAATCTGGTGACATTTGCTATGCCAGCTTCTACATAAAATGATGTTTTTTCAGCAAGTTTAAAATCTTTTTTCAACGATAAAGACCAAGCATTGATCCAAACACTTCTGTCATAACCAATATTATTTACGTTGTCATATTTAAACCAAGCTGCAGGACGCATTGTACCAAATTGTGCAGAAAAATCATCTGTAATTTTGTAACCCAACAACAATCTTCCAGAAAACCAATTTCGACTAAAAGTGGCTGTTTCAAAACCATCAATCAAATTATCATTGGAAAATGGATAAAAAATGCCACCTAAATTGATGCTGTAATATGATTTTGATAAAAAATTGGTAAACTTCGTTTTTAGTGGTTTTTCTGTTTGAGAAAAATTTTGGAGAGAGAAACAAATTAGTAAAATGAATAGTGCTTTTTTCATTAATTCAAAACATTTATTTTATCCTCCAATATTTTTATAAGCCTCATTAATTAAATATTTAGTCTCCACAAAGTCTTGAATATTTTTTAATGTTAACTCAAATTCTCCAGTTCCATAATGACCAATTTGACTTACATCTCTTCCCTGAATTGGCATTGGATTGACTTCTTTTGGGTCTAGTTTTAGATATAAAGTTAATTTTTTTTTATACGTTTGCAAGCAAGTGAAGTTTTGGCTTGTTTTGTATGCAATATAATTTTTTTTAGGAGATTCCTCAATTGAACTATCAAGAGTTACAATAAAATCTCTAACAAGATTAAACAAATCTAAAATATGAGAATCTAAATTTTCATAATGCATCTCTAAAGAGTAAATTCCTGTTTTTCTTGTAATTGCAGCTTTTTTACCTGCTTCAACCATTACAGGATTTTTTAAAGATAAATCGTCCAAATTTTGATTAGATGTTGTATTTGTTCTTTTGTAAACTTCTTCAATATTTAAAATGCCATTTTGATAAGTTTTATATTGCCAAAGTTCAATATTCGCACCCATAACTTGAACAGCATGCAAATCAAATTTTTTATATTCAGGAGCCAAACAAATTACCCTAATATCAGACCAATCAACATCAATATTTTTACCTAAAGTTTTATTTGCAGCAATTTGAAAATCACCTTTATGGTCTTTAATCCAATGCAAATAGTATAGACTTTGATTGATTAAATCTGAGGAGGCGACTTTTTTATATTCTATAATTACTGGATTATTATCTTCAGAAATTGCTAAAGTATCTATTCTACCAGAATGAATATTTCCTGTAGAAAATTCTGATGCAATAAATCTACAATTAAAAATAGTTTCTAAATTTTCTTCAATTAAATTCTGTAAATCTTTTTCTAATTTGAATTCACTTAGACGAACTCTTTTTGCTTTTCCTTTTTCTATCTCAAAAATTGCCATTTTTGGCTTTAGTCTAGTTAATATATGTTAAATTGATAATGTCTTTAAATTCATACC
>DAIUBY010000076.1:6595-10911 GCA_036846425.1 Polaribacter sp. | reverse complement strand
TTTTGATATCAATAAAAAAAATCACAAAATAATGCAATATTCATTTTATTTTATATATTTGACCCATAATTTAAAAATTATTATCTTATGAAAAAAATGTTATTTATTGCTTTATTTGCAATTTGTGGATTAGGAACTGCAAATGCTCAAAGTTTTAATGCTGGAGTAAATTTAGGTTTACCAGCTGGTGATGCTGATAAGGTTTCTTCATTCGTTTTAGGAGGTGAAGTAAACTATATGTTTACATCAAGTGACACTTTTAATTATGGTGTTTCTGCTGGAATCAATTTTTTCTTCAAAAAAGATGATCCTTTTGACAATGCTTCTTTTTTACCAATTGCACTTACTGGTAAGTATAATTTATCAGAAGATTTCGTTTTAGGTGCTGATCTTGGTTACGCTCTTGGTCTTTCTCCCTCTGGAAATGATGGAGGTTTTTATTACAGACCAATGTTAGGTTACAACATTTCAGAAAATATGATGGTAAATGCATCATATTCAACTGTTAGTGTTAGTAATGATGGTGGAAACTGGGGCAGCTTTGGAGTTGGCTTAATGTTTGGATTGTAGTAGTAAATAAAAATTCATATTGAAAACGGAAACTGAAAAGTTTCCGTTTTTTTATGGAATAAATTGTATTTTTGAACTATGAAAATCATTATAATTAACGGTCCTAATTTGAATCTCTTAGGAAAAAGAGAGCCTTCCATTTATGGAAATGAAACTTTTGAAATGTTTTTTGAAACATTACAACAAAAATTTCATCAATTTAAATTACATTATTTTCAATCAAATATTGAAGGTGAAATTATTGATAAATTGCATGAAGTTGGTTTTGATTTTGATGGAATTATTTTAAATGCAGCTGCATATACACACACTTCTGTAGGAATAGGAGATGCTGTAAAAGCCATTAAAACACCTGTTGTTGAAGTGCATATTTCCAATATTCATGCGCGTGAAGAATTTCGTCATCACAGTTTTATTGCTCCAAATGCTAAAGGTATTATTGTTGGTTTTGGATTGCAAGGTTATGAATTGGCGTTGAAAAGTTTTTTTTAAAAACTATTTTAATTCGAAAACCATTTTGATATCTGCTCGATTGTAGTGAACGGTTTTTTCTAATTCAACTTCTTTAAAACCAATTTTGTGATACAAGGTTATTGCAGGAATCAACTTTCGATTCGAATATAAAGTGATGCTTTCCCAACCTTGATTTTTCCCAAATTCTATACAATATTTCACGAGCATTTCTCCAATTTTTTGACCTCTAAAATTAGGTTTTACAGCCATTTTACTCAATTCGAAATAGCTTTTTTGATTGATTAAAGATACAACTCCCACAATTTCTTCCTGATATTTTGCCAAAAAAATAAAACCACCAGTATCTAAAATGTATTTTTTTGGTAGGCTTAACACCATTTCATCATAAGGCTCTATATAAAAATAGTAGCGAAGCCATGCTGCATTCAAATCATAAA
This sequence comes from Polaribacter sp., assembly GCA_036846425.1. Classification (GTDB taxonomy): domain Bacteria; phylum Bacteroidota; class Bacteroidia; order Flavobacteriales; family Flavobacteriaceae; genus Polaribacter. The sequence goes on along the minus strand of DAIUBY010000076.1, from coordinate 9,430 downwards.
AATCTTGTGCATATTGATTTTCAAATGGGATAATTTCAAAAGAAGGAGTTTTCATTCAGATTTGTGAATTGTTAAGGTTCAATTTCAAAATTATTCATAAAGGCTTTTGCGAGTTAAAAACCAAAATCTCGCAGCAAATAAAAGAAGCAAAGGAATCACAGCTATTGGAAATTCTTGAATTTTTAAGAACCAAAGAATAGGAATTAAAATTAAAAATACAAGTAATAATTGGACGTATTTTGAAATCCATTTTGGCGGATTTTCTTTCAATAGGAAAAAAGCAGTTAAAAAATTGGGAGCAAAAGCCCATAAAAAATTAAAATTATTCGGAGTTGTAGAATGATTTGTAAAAAACCACAAAAACACAATCAGAATTCCAATAATTCCTGTTGAAAAGAAAATGGTAAAATCAACTAATTTTGTTCTTTTATTCTTTTTAAAATCAGAAAAGGTGATAAAAATTCCAATAATTGATAATATTAAAAAAATCAAAAAAGGACTAAAAAATGATGATTTAGAAGATATTTCTTCAAAATCTAGCAATATTTCTTCTTTTTTTACCAAATTATCTGTTGTTGAATCAATAGTAATTTTGCTGTTTTTGAAAATTGAAAACACATATTTTGGCAAATACATATATCCTTCAACATCCGCTTTTTGATCTAATTTACTTCCTAAAGCTACATTAATTCCAAAACTTCCCCAAGAATTCCAAGGAATTTCTTGATTCATCAATTGTCTAAAAGATTGATTTTTAGGAAGATTTTCATCACTAAAAACAAGTTTATTTTTTAAAACTGTTGATGTAATATCTCGCAACTTTGTAGCGCAATTGTCAAAATAAGGATCGTATAAATAATTTCTATTTTGAGGAAGTGCATTGTTTTCTAAATAGTTGAAAAAGGCTTGTTTTTCATCTTGTGACAAATTCAAAACTTGCTGTTTTACCCAACGTTTGTCTTGATAATACGAAGCTAAAAATGCATCAAAAGGATATCTTGCCAAACTGTATAATAATTTTCCTTTGACAAAATTTGAATAAAAATTAGGTTGATTAAAATCGAACATTCCATAGTTGTAAATCAAATCCAATTGCAACATTGGATCTTTTACTCTTATGGCTGAATGACCAAAAGCCTCATACAATTCTGTTCCAGAACCAGCAGTTACAATGCTTATTTCTGAATACACAGAAAGAGGTGGTTGTGCTTGTAATGATTTGAAAATCAGTAAAAAAACTATTAAAAAAAAATATTTTTTAAGCATAATAATTACCTTCTAAAAAAGCTATAATCAAATGTAATAGAAAAAATATTAGAAAAAAGTGCATTGCCAACACTTCCAATATTTGTCAAAGCATAATCAACTTGAATGCCTTTATAAATAAATCCTAATCCAAAATTTGGTTGCATTGATAGTGATTGTGAATTGTCAAATTCAGTGGTGTTTTGAAAATTTCCGAGACCAATTCTCAAAAAAGCAATTTTTTCATAATCCAATTGAAAACCAATTGCAGGATCAATACTTGCAAAATCTGTTGATATCATATCATTCGTTTTTGCAAAACGAATGTTCAAATCCACTTCTGATAATAAATTGAAAAAACGTCCAATTCGAAAATTTTTGGCAACACCCAATTGCACTTTTGGTTTGGTAATTTCAGTTGTTTCTGGCAATTCTTGATTTTGTCCAGGAATCGCATTTCTGATTTTTTCAAACTCAGTTTCATTGATGCTCCAACTATTAAAAGTCGTTGTAATATCACGAACCATCAATCCAAAATGCCAATCATTACGTTGAAATTGAATTCCTGCATCAAACCCAAAACCCCAAGAAGTTGCGAATTCACCAATAATTCTGCGAACCACTTTAGCATTTACACCAAATTTTACATCTTTAAAAATCAAATTTCTTGCATACGCAATATTGAATGCGTAATCTGCTGCAGAAAATAAACTCACTCTATTAAAATCGATATTTCCATCACCATCAATCAATTCTGTGGTGTTTAAAATATCATCAACACCAAAACGAATTACGGAAAAACCAATCGCACTTTCTTTGTCAATTGGCATCGCAAAAGCGGCATAATTATAATTTGCAATTCCTGCAAAATAAGATGCGTGCATTAACGAACCCTGATAATCTTCAATTCCTGCTAAACCTGCTGGATTCCAGTAAATTGAATTTACATTATTAGTTGTTGCCACAACAGCTTTGCTCATTCCTAAAGCTGCAGCATCTACACCAATGTTTAGAAATTCATTGGAATAATTTCTAAAAGCTTGCGCTTTTACAATTAGTGGAAATAGGATTGAAAAAAGTAGAATTTTATATTTCAAGGATATCAAAAAATTTATAACAAATATCTAAAAACCTAGTAAAATAACAGTCGTTTTTGATAGATATTGTTTACAAAATTGGAATTCCGATATTTTCTTTGATAAATCGCGCAATTCGTTCTTCTAACCAAGTATTTTCAGATGCTTTAAATGAATTTATAAAACCTACATGACCACCATAATTTGGCGCTTCTAAGTGAAAAAAAGTGGAATTATGTGCTTCATCAAAAGGAAAACATTCTTTAGAAAGAAAGGTATCATCTTTTGCATTGATCAATAATGTTGGTGTTTTTATTGATGTTATGTAAGGTTTTGAACTTGCTTTTTCCCAATAATCTTCAGGACTTTTAAATCCGAAAACTGGCACTGTGTATAAGTATTCTAGATGTTTAAATTTAGTTGCTTTAAATAATTTGTCTTTATCAAATTGATATTCAGGAAATTTGTGTGCTTTTTCCAATACTTTTGTTTTCATTGTTTTGAAAAAAACTTC
>DAIUBY010000076.1:0-6495 GCA_036846425.1 Polaribacter sp. | reverse complement strand
TTTTCCACTGTGATAGGTGGAAAGCAACAAATTATCTTCGCCACTACAGCTACGTAAATTGAAACAAACTGAATCTAATCCTTTGGAATTTAAATGATTTGTTGTTGAAGTCATATATTTAGATTCAGAACTTCCTTCCAGACCATGAATTAAAACAGCAAGTGTTTCTGAACCAATCAATGAAAAATCTAAATCAATAAAATCATGATCCCAAGTTGTGATTCTTTTTCGAGAATACTTGGCAGTATCTTTCATAAATAAAGGCCTATACATCGTATTAAAATGACTATTTCTAAAAGGAATTGTTGGCAAAAAATCGGATGTAAAGACGGGCATATGACGTATTTTTTAACAAATATGACAAAAAATGAGCGAAAACACAAAAGCGCTTTCAATAGATTTCTTAATTTAGCTACCAAATCAAATCAACTATCTAATGAAAATCAAAAGTCACATTCCAAATATATTAACCTTGGCCAATTTATTTTGTGGCGCAGTTGCAACAATGTATGCTGTTAAAGGATTTTATGAAATGACTGCAATTTTTGTGGTAATTGGAATTGCTTTTGATTTTCTTGATGGATTTGTAGCCAGGATTTTAAAGGTTAGTGGCGAACTTGGAAAACAATTGGATTCTTTAGCAGATGTTGTAACAAGTGGCGTTGTTCCTGGATTATTGATGTTTATTTTGATTAAAACAAACGTTATTAATGGTCCTAATGTTGAAATGGAAATTTCTTTTGGGCAGTTTGAACCTAAATTTGGATTGCTTCCTTATATCGCATTTTTATTGACAATTGCTGCTGCATTTCGTTTGGCAAAATTCAATTTAGACACCAGACAATCAGATTCATTTATTGGATTGCCAACACCAGCTATGAGTTTATTTGTAATTTCTTTGCCATTAATATATCAATCTACAGATATTGAAATGGTGAAATCTTTGTTGTTGAATAACAATTTTTTGATTGGAATAACCCTAGTTTTAAGTATTTTGATGAATGTTGAGATTCATTTATTTTCATTAAAATTCAAGGATTTTTCATTGAAAAAGAATGCTGTGAAATTTATATTCCTAGCAGTTTCTATAGCAATGATTGTGGTTTTCAAATATTTGGCAGTTCCAATGATAATTACTTTTTATGTAGTTTTATCTTTGTTAGCCAATTTGTTTAAAAAAGGTTAGAATGCTTTTTTCTTTTTAAGTTCAAAATCTTTACCCAAATACACTTTACGAACCATTTTGTCAGCAGCCAATTCCTCAGGAGTTCCTTCTTTTAAAATACTTCCATTGTACATTAAGTAGGTTTTGTCAGTGATTGCCAAAGTAGCTTGTACATCATGATCTGTAATTAAAATTCCGATATTTCGGTCTTTTAAATGCGCCACAATATTTTGAATATCTTCAACAGCAATTGGATCTACACCTGCAAAAGGTTCATCTAACAAAATAAAATTTGGGTCAGAAGCTAAACAACGAGCTATTTCTGTTCTTCGTCTTTCGCCTCCAGAAAGTAAATCTCCACGATTTTTACGAACGTGACCAATGTGAAATTCTTCAATCAAAGATTCTAATTTCTTTTTTTGGTCGGCAACTGAAAGTTTGGTGAATTGCAATACAGACATGATGTTGTCTTCTACAGAAAGTTTTCTAAAGACAGAAGCTTCTTGTGCCAAATATCCAATCCCTTTTTGGGCACGTCTGTACATGGCATCATTAGTTATTTCTTCATCATTCAAAAAAATATGACCTTCATTTGGTTTGATCATTCCAACAATCATGTAAAAACAAGTTGTTTTTCCTGCGCCATTTGGACCCAGCAAACCAATGATTTCTCCTTGTTTTACTTCCAAAGAAATTCCTTGTACTACTTTTCTGCTTCCGTAAATTTTTTGGATGTTTTCGGCTCTTAAAATCATTTTTTGAAAACTAGATTAACTTTTGTTTAAATATTAAAGTAAAAATACCAACTTTGATTTTTTGTGAATCTTAATTTGCTCTTAAAAATAATAATTTAGGATTTTTCACTTTCTAAAGCTTCCCAAAATTCAACTGCTCTTCGCAAATGTGGAATCACAATTGTTCCACCAACTAAGGTTGCAATCGACATTGTTTCCATCATTTCTTCTTTAGTAACGCCATTTTTATACGCAGTTTCTAAATGATAAGCAATACAATCATCACAACGCAAAACTGCTGATGCTACTAATCCTAATAATTCTTTTGTTTTTACTGATAAATGACCTTCAGTGTAAGTATTGGTGTCTAAATTGAAAATTCTTTTGATAACTTTATTATCAGAAGCCAAAATTTTCTCATTCATTTTTTGACGATACTCGTTAAACTCTTGAACTTTTTTGTGCATTTTTTTCTTGATTTTTTTGAACTCTTTGTGAAACTAAAATTCCAACTTCATATAAAATCATAATTGGAATGGTAACAATAATTTGACTTGCAACGTCTGGAGGTGTGATAATTGAAGCAACAATTAAAACGATAACTAAGGCATGTTTTCTATACTTTCTTAAAAATGAAGGTGTTAGAATTCCAATTTTTGATAAAAAATAAATTACAAGTGGTAATTCGAAAATAATAGAAACTCCAATTAACAAATTGGTTACCAAACTTATGTGAGATTGTAAAGTGAAATTATTTTCAATATTTGAAGAAATTTGAAAGTTGTATAAAAAATGAATTGAAATTGGTGCAATTACATAAAAACTGAACCAAACACCAATAAAAAATAGGAGTGAAGCTATAAAAATAAAACCTCTAGATTGTTTGATTTCATTTGGTGTTAAACCAGGTGAAACAAAACGCCAAATTTCCCACAACAAATAAGGAAATGCTACAATAATTCCTAAAATAATTGAAGACCAAATCGAATTCATTAATTGTGAGGTTACTTCAATACTTTGTAATTTTTTATCTGTAAAAGACACATTACAAAAATCACTTTCCATTCCGAAGAAATTGAAACAATCGCAAAAAACACGATAGGTAACAAAATCAGATTGAATATGAGCTAACAAAAAATAGTCATATACTTGTTCAGAATACACAAAAAAAACGACTGCCAAAATGATAACTGCAGCTGCACTTCTTACTAAATGCCACCTTAATTCTTCTAGATGTCCTAAAAAAGACATTTCTTTTTGATTTGCTGCCATTAAAAAATTCCTTCTTTGATTAAATCGTGTAAATGTACAACTCCTATATAATTATCTTCATTATCTGTGACCAATATTTGAGTAATACTATTTGTCTCCAAACGATTCAAAGCTTCAATTGCCATAGCATCATCATGAATTGTTTTTGGATTTTTGCTCATAATATCTCTCGCAGTCAGATGATTAATTTCTGTTGATTTTGTAAGCATTCTTCTGATATCACCATCTGTAATAATTCCTATAATTTTTGAATTTTTAACTACGGCAGTAACACCCAATCTTTTTTCAGAAATTTCAACAATTACTTTTACAACAGAATCATTTTCAGAAACTTGTGGTATTTCATTGTTTTTTATTAAGTCAGAAACACGTAAATATAAACGTTTTCCTAAAGCGCCTCCTGGATGGTATTTTGCAAAATCTGAACTTGAAAATTCTTTCAATTCTAACAAACAAACTGCCAAAGCATCTCCCATAACTAATTGAGCTGTGGTACTTGTTGTAGGAGCTAAATTATTTGGACAAGCTTCTTTCTCCACAAAAGTATTCAATGTAAAATCGGCATTTTTTCCTAAAAAAGAATCAATATTTCCAGTAATTGCGATGATTTTATTTCCATAATTTTTGATTAATGGAAGTAATACTTTTATTTCTGGAGTATTGCCACTTTTTGAAATACAAATCACAACATCGTCTTGTAAAACGTTTCCTAAATCACCATGAATAGCATCAGCTGCATGCATAAAAACGGCTGGAGTTCCAGTAGAATTAAATGTTGCCACAATTTTTGTAGCAATATTGGCACTTTTTCCAATGCCTGTTACTATTACTCTTCCTTTGGAATTGTAAATGAATTTTACAGCATTTTCAAAATTTGTATCTATATAATTTGCTAAATTAGCAATAGCATTGCTTTCAATTAAAATGGTATTTTTTGCGGTGCCAACAATTTTAGAATAATCTTTCAAAAGTTATGGTTTTATCTAAAAAAAAATGTTATATCTTTATATTACAAAAGTTCACAAATTTACTACAAAATAAGTTACATCAAAAATATAGTAATAGGTTTCCGTTTTTCGGATGAATTTTAAAACAGAAAAATTAAAAATATGGATTTATATAGTCCTCTTAAAAAGTATTTTGGTTTCAATAAGTTTAAAGGATTACAAGAAAAAGTAATTGAAAGTATTGTAAATAACGAAAATACCTTCGTTATAATGCCAACAGGAGGTGGAAAATCGCTTTGCTATCAATTACCAGCTTTGATGAAAGAAGGAACAGCCATTGTGGTTTCACCTTTAATTGCATTGATGAAAAATCAAGTAGATGCCATTAGAGGAATTTCTGAAAATAATGGTGTTGCGCATGTGTTAAATTCTTCCTTAAACAAAACTGAGATAAATCAGGTAAAAGAGGATATTTCAAACGGAATTACCAAACTTTTATATGTAGCTCCAGAATCTTTGATTAAAGAGGAATACATGACATTTTTGCAAACTCAAAAAATATCTTTTGTAGCCATAGATGAAGCCCATTGTATTTCTGAATGGGGACATGATTTTAGACCAGAATATCGAAATTTAAAAACCATCATTAAAACTATTGATAATGTTCCAGTAATTTGTTTAACTGCAACTGCCACAGAAAAAGTGCAAGAAGACATTTTAAAAACACTTGGAATTACTGATGCTAACTGTTTCAAAGCCTCATTTAACAGACCCAATTTATTTTACGAAGTTCGTCCAAAAACGAAAGAAGTTGAAAAAGACATCATTCGTTTTGTTAAACAACGACCAGGAAAATCTGGAATTATTTATTGTTTGAGTAGAAAAAAAGTAGAGGAAATTGCGCAAATTTTGCAAGTAAATGGTGTAAAAGCAGTGCCTTATCATGCAGGTTTAGATGCAAAAACAAGAGTAAAACATCAAGATATGTTTTTGATGGAAGATTGTGATGTTGTGGTTGCAACTATTGCTTTTGGAATGGGAATTGACAAGCCAGATGTTCGTTATGTGATTCATCATGACATTCCAAAATCCTTAGAAAGTTATTATCAAGAAACTGGAAGAGCAGGACGTGATGATGGTGAAGGCTATTGTTTGGCATTTTATTCGTACAAAGACATTGAAAAATTAGAGAAATTCATGTCGAGCAAACCTGTTGCAGAACAAGAAATTGGACATGCTTTGTTGCAAGAAGTTGTTGGTTATGCAGAAACTTCTATGAACAGGCGTAAATATTTGTTGCATTATTTTGGAGAAAATTTTGATGAAATCAATGGCGATGGCGCAGATATGGATGACAATTCACGCAATCCAAAGAAAAAACACGAAGCCAAAGATGATGTTATTAAACTATTAAAAGTAGTAAAAGAATCACTACAGCAATACAAAGCTAAAGAGATTGTAAATATTATGATTGGCAAAGAAAACGCTTTGTTAACCTCGCATAAAACGCATTTACAATCGTATTTTGGTATTGGAAAAGATAAGCCAGCTTCATATTGGATGGCATTGTTACGTCAAATATTGGTGGTTCATTTTATCAAAAAAGAGATTGAACAATATGGAGTTATCAAAATGGAAACTGAAGGTGAAGCCTTTATGAAAAAACCATCTTCTTTTATGATGACTGAAGATCATTCATACAGTGAAGAAGATGATAATTCGATTATTGCAAATTCCAAATCTTCAGGAGGTTCGTCAGACGAAGTTTTGGTGAGACAATTGAAAGATTTACGTAAAAAATTGGCTGGAAAATTGGGAATTCCTCCTTTTGCAGTTTTTCAAGATCCATCTTTGGAAGATATGGCTTTGAAATATCCAATCAATTTAGATGAACTTTCAAAAGTACATGGAGTAGGAGAAGGAAAGGCAAAAAAATTCGGGAAAGATTTTGTGAAATTTATTGCGGATTACGTAGAAGAAAATGACATTTTACGCCCTGATGATTTGATTGTAAAAAGTACAGGAGTCAACTCAGGATTGAAATTATACATCATTCAAAATACAGACAGAAAATTACCTTTAGAAGATATTGCAAATTCCAAAGGTTTGGAAATGAGTGAATTGATTAAAGAAATGGAAGCTATTATTTATTCAGGAACTAAGTTAAATATTGATTATGCTTTGGATGATTTGTTGGATGAAGATCAGCAAGAAGAAATTTACGATTACTTCATGGAAGCAAAAACTGACAAAATTCAGGATGCTTTAGATGAATTTGATGGTGAATATGATGAAGATGAATTGCGATTGATGCGAATTAAATTTATCAATGAAGTTGGGAATTAGATATTAAAAAAAGTGGCGAGAGCCACTTTTT
>DAIUBY010000075.1:0-10961 GCA_036846425.1 Polaribacter sp. | reverse complement strand
ATGCCGATAAAATCACCATCAGGAGTTTCAATCACTGCAGGCACTTTTCTGATAGCACCCAAAGCCAAAATTGCTACTTGTGGTTGATTGATGATTGGTGTGCCCATCACAGAACCAAAACTACCAACATTGGTAACAGTGTAAGTTCCATTTTGGATTTCATCAGGTTTTAGTTGATTGATTCTTGCTCTATTTGCCAAATCATTTACTTGTTTTGTCATACCAACCAAATTCAATTGATCTGCATTTTTAATCACAGGAACAATCAAATTTCCATCTGGTAAAGCAGCTGCCATTCCTAAATTGATATTTTTTCGTTTGATGATTTTATCGCCATCAACTGTAATATTTATCATTGGATATTTTTTGATGGTTGATGCCACAGCTTGCATCAAAATCGGTGTAAAAGTCAACTTCTCTCCTTCTCTTTTAAAGAAAGCATCTTTCACTTTATCACGCCATTTTACAATATTAGTAACATCAATTTCAATAAATGATTGCACATGAGCTGAAGTTTGAACAGAATCTACCATGTGTTTGGCAATCAATTTGCCCATTCTAGACATTTCGATAATTTCATCACCACCATTTACAGAAACAGGTGTTTTTGGTTGTTCTTTTGGCGCATTTTCAACAACTTTTTGCTGAATTTGTGGTTCAGAAACAGCTGTTTTTGGCGCTACTTTTTTATGTTCTACAAACTGTAAAATATCTTCTTTGGTAACTCTGCCTTCTTTTCCAGTTCCTGAAATCGATTCCAATTCTTGCATGGAAATTCCTTCAGTTTGTGCGATATTTCGCACTAAGGGCGAGTAAAATTTACCAGAATCAGAAGTCTTTGTGATGGGAGTTGCTACAATTTCTATGGCTTTTTCAATGGTTTTTTCAACCTCTTGAACTTCAATTGTTTCAACTTCTGTTTTTGAAGGAACAACTGCTGAAACTTGAGAGTCAGTTTCGATAATTGCAATTGTTTGTCCAACTTGAACAACTGAATCTTTTTCGAAAAAAATCTCAGTAACCGTACCAGAAACTTCACTTGGAACTTCAGAATCTACTTTATCAGTGGCAATTTCTACAATTGCTTCATCCATTTCAATAGGGTCTCCAACTTCTTTTAACCAAGAAGTGATAGTTGCTTCTGCAACACTTTCGCCCATTTTTGGTAGCTTAACTTCGAATCTTGCCATGAATTTCTGATTTTTTATCGATGCAAAAATACAAAAAAAGGGATGACATTTCAGGAAAAATGATTTGAAAAATAAAAGATTTTTACCCTTAAAATTATATATTTAACAATAATTAAGGATTTATAAGTTATAAACTTACGAAATGCACAATGAAAATTCTATTTTTCTGAAATATCAAAACATCAAACCCAACTCTTTGGATTTTTTAAAACATTGATCAGTTTTGCTTCTTCTGAATTTTCTTCAGGAAGAACATCATATTTCCATTGAACTTTTGGAGGCAAACTCATCAAAATACTTTCTATGCGTCCATTGGTTTTTAATCCGAAAAGTGTGCCTTTATCATGCACCAAATTGAATTCTACATAACGTCCTCTTCTGATTTCTTGCCAATCTTTTTGCTGTTGATTGTAGGTGAAATTCCTTCTTTTTTGAACAATTATCACATAACTTTCTAAAAAGCTATTGCCTATTTCTGTGACAAAATCGAATCTGTTTTCTAAAGAAAACTCTTCTGTTTCTTTAAGATAATCAAAAAATAATCCACCAATTCCACGTGCTTCATTTCTGTGCGCATTCCAAAAATAATCATCACATTGTTTTTTGAATTTTGGATAAAATTCAGGATGATGTTTGTCACAAGCTTCTTTACAAACTTGATGAAAATGAATAGCATCTTCGTCAAATAAATAATAAGGCGTTAAATCTTGACCACCACCAAACCATTGTGTAACAATCTCACCTAGTGAATTATACATTTCAAAATATCGCCAATTTGCATGAACTGTTGGGATAAATGGATTTGTTGGATGCAACACTAAACTCAAGCCACAAGCAAAAAAATTACCCTCTTTTACACCAAATTGATTTCGTAAAACTTCAGGCAATTCTCCATGAACTGCAGAAATATTCACTCCGCCTTTTTCAAAAATTGCTCCGTTTTCAATCACTCTTGTTTTGCCACCTCCACCTTCTTCACGTTGCCAAATATCTTCTTTAAATTTGGCTTTTCCATCGATTTTTTCTAAAGTAGAAGTGATGGAATTTTGTAAATTTTCGATGTAATTGTAGAATTTATTTTTCATAAACAAGTTCGTGTTTGTCATGCAACAATTTGATGGTATTTACAGTTGCAGCAGTTACTGATAATGGCAAAACTAAAATAATTCCAACAACAGGAATTAATAGAAAAAGCATAAAAACAATGCCATTTCCAATAGCAAAACCTTTGTTTCTTTTCACAAAATTGATACTTTCTCTGTAAGATAAATGTCGTTCTAAAGTATAATCCATATTTCCAAAACCTGCATAAAAAGCTTGTACTGACAACAATAAAATGGTTGAAAAAATATTAATTATGGGAATAAATTTCAACAATAAAATAGGAAGACTTATCAATAATTCTCTCAATAAATTTCGGATATTGATTCGTATTCCTCTCCATAATTGACTTAAAAAAGAAGTTTTTCTATGTAAATGAGAAACATTTCCATAAAAATGTGCTTCAATTTTTTCTGAAACTGGACTCATAAATGGCGCAGAAAATGCCATAATGATATGTTTGTAAAGAATAAATCCTAAAAAAATGATAATGATTGCACCAACAAAATTACTAATCGCAGTAAATCCTTCTTTTCCCCAATCCCAAATCCAAGCTTTTGATATAAAACTACCGATATTATCAGACAAAATATAGGCTTCAATTCCGATAAAAATAGCAGTTAAAATGCTGATAAAAACAGGAATCACAAAATATTTCCAAAGTTTCAATTTTGAAATTAATGCAAAAGCTCCTCCATAAACTTTAATTCCAGAAACGATATTTTCAAACATTTTTCTACACTTGCGTTAGCGATTGAAATGACATCCTTTTTGCTTTTTCTGCAAAAAGATATAATGGAAAGCGCGACCTTTTTAGGGAACGCCCAAATATTAAGAACGATATTCCTTTACAGCATCCACAAAAGCTTTCGCATTTTCGAGTGGAATGTTGGGTAAAATTCCGTGACCTAAATTCACGATATATTTGTCTTTTCCGAATTCATTAATCATTTGATGCACCATTTTTTTGATTTCAGCAGGTGGAGATAATAATCTTGCAGGATCAAAATTTCCTTGCAACGTGATATTTCCTCCTGATAAATAACGTGCATTTCGTGCTGAACATGTCCAATCTACACCCAAAGCTGAAGCTCCAGATCTTGCCATGGTATGCAATGCAAACCAACAACCTTTTCCAAAAGCGATTACTGGAATACTATCTTTTAAAGCATCAATAATTTGTTGCATGTATTGCCAAGAAAACGTTTCGTAATCTGTTGGCGATAACATTCCACCCCAAGAATCAAAAATTTGAACTGCATCAACACCAGCTGCCACTTTTGCTTTTAGATAAGCAATTGTTGTGTCTGTAATTTTTTGTAATAATGCGTGTGCCACAACAGGATTTGTAAAACACAATTCTTTGGCTTTATCAAAGGTTTTTGAACCTTGACCTTGCACACAATAACATAAAATTGTCCAAGGTGAACCTGCAAAACCAATCAACGGAATTTCGTTATTCAGTTTTTCTTTGGTCATTTTTATAGCCTCCATAACGTAACCCAATTCTTGGTTTACATCAGGAATAATAACGCTGTCTAAATCTTTTTGATTTCGAATTGGATTGGGCAAATAAGGTCCGAAATTAGATTTCATTTGCACTTCAATATTCATGGCTTGTGGCACCACCAAAATATCTGAAAACAAAATAGCAGCATCCATTCCAAATCTACGAATTGGTTGCACTGTAATTTCTGATGCCAATTCTGGAGTTTGACAACGTGTAAAGAAATCATACTTTGCTTTGATTTCCTGAAATTCAGGCAAATATCTTCCTGCTTGACGCATCATCCAAACTGGAGGTCTTTGCACAGTTTCGCCTTTTAAGGCTTTTAGAAATAGGTCGTTTTTTATCATATGTTGGCTTTTTGCTTTTAGCTTTTGGCTATTAGCTATTTGCAAATTTTGTTATTTATAAATTATTTTTTACAGTTTTTATAAATCCATTTATCATCTTTCCCTCTTTCTCAAGTAATTCAAAAACAAGAATTAAATCTTTTGATTCAATTAAATTAAGCTCTTGAATAATTATTAATTGAGTTTGTAATTCAAAAAGTGACCCTAATGAAATTTCTAAAAATCTTTTAAATTCAATTTCACTATTTCTTCCTGAACCTTCAGCAATATTCGAAGGAATAGAAACTGCTGCTCTTGTAATTTGACTTTTTAAACCAAATTTTTCATCTGAAGGTAATTTTTTAGCAATAAGATAAACTTCCTTAACAATTTGAATTCCTTCAGACCAAATATTTAATTTTTTGAAATCTCTCATTTTATCTTTATTTCATCAAACTTCTAAAAGCCAAAAGCTAAGAGCTAATAGCTACTTTTTTAATCGCTTTATCAACAGCATTTGCAAATATCTTAATATCTTTTTCTGAAATTGCTGATGATAAAAACCAAGCTTCAAATTGTGATGGAGGAAGGAAAACTCCATTTTTAATCATTTCCCAAAAGAAAACTGCGAATTTTTTGGTATCAGAAGTTTGTGCTTCCTTAAAATTGGTAACTTGAGTTTTTGTAAAAAACGGATTCATCATAGAACCAAATCTGTTTACTACCAAATCAACATTATATTTCTTGGCAGTTTCTAATAAAATTACCTCTAAAATTGCTCCAATTTCTTCAAACTTTTGATACGGATTTTGTCTTTTCAATTCGGTTAACGTTGAAATTCCTCCTGCCATTGCAATTGGATTTCCACTCAACGTTCCAGCTTGATACATGCCACCTAAAGGCGCGACTTTTTCCATGATTTCATTTCTTGCTCCATAAGCTCCTACTGGAAATCCACCTCCAATAACTTTTCCTAAACAAGTAATATCTGCTTGAACACCTAATAATTCTTGAGCGCCACCAAATTTTGAACGAAAACCTGTCATTACTTCATCACAAATCAGTAAAGAATTTTTAGTTTCTAAAAAATCTTTCAGTTCTTTTAAAAAATTATTTTGCGGAATGGCAACACCCATATTTCCACAAACAGGCTCAATAATTACGGCCGCAATATCATCATGATTTTCGAAATGAGCTTTTACACTTTCTAAATTATTATATTCTGCAATCAACGTATTTTTCACTGCACCTTCAGGAACGCCTAAACTTCCAGGTAAACTCAATGTTGCTAAACCTGAACCTGCAGCAACTAACAAAGCATCCTGATGTCCATGATAACAACCAGAGAATTTTATGATTTTATCTTTTCCTGTAAAAGCTCTTGCCAAACGAATGCCACTTAACACAGCTTCTGTTCCCGAATTTACAAAACGAACTTTGTCCATTCCTGGAAAAGCATCACACACTATTTTTGCTAATTTGATTTCATTTTCTGTAGAAGCTCCAAAAGAATAGCCATTTTTTAATGCCTTGTGAACTGCTTTTTGCACTTTTTTATGACGATGACCAATAACCATTGGTCCATAAGACAACACCAAATCTAGGTATTTGTTACCATCAACATCAACGATTTGTGAGCCTTTTGCTTTTTTGATAAACAACGGATTTCCACCAACAGAAGCAAATGCTCTTACAGGAGAATTCACAGCTCCAACAAGGTTTACCAATCCTTTTTCGTATAATTTTTGTGATTTTGAAAATTTCATTTTTTTAGCTTTTGGCTTTTAGCTTTTAGCCATTAGCCAACTGCTAATAGCTAAAAACTAAAGGCTATTTTTTTAATAATACCTTTGCTGCCTCTTTCGCAAAATAGGTGATGATTATATCTGCTCCTGCTCTTTTCATGGATAACAAACTTTCCATCATTACTTTTTCGCCATCAATCCAACCTTTTTCAGCAGCTGCTTTGATCATAGCATATTCACCACTTACATTGTAACAAGCAATGGGTCTGTCAAAATTATTTTTCAAATCGCGAATGATATCCAAATAAGACAAGGCTGGTTTTACCATCAAAATATCAGCCCCTTCTTCATCATCAAAAGTGGCTTTTCGCAAACCTTCTTCTCTATTTGCAGGATCCATTTGATAAGTTTTTCTGTCACCAAAAGTAGGTGTAGAATCTGCTGCATCTCTAAAAGGACCATAAAAAGCAGAAGCATATTTTACAGAGTATGCCATAATTGGCAAATCAGTAAAACCTGAATTATCTAAAGATTGACGAATCATTTCAATAGTTCCATCCATCATTCCAGAAGGAGCAACCATGTCAACTCCCGCTTTTGCATGCGAAATAACTTGCTTGGCAATATTTACCAAAGTTGCGTCATTATCAACATCATTTTCGTGAATAATTCCACAATGTCCATGAGAAGTGTATTCGCAAAAACAAACGTCTGTAATTACATATAAATCAGGATAATTTTGCTTGATAAAACGAATCGCTTTTTGCATGATTCCGTTTTCATTCCAAGTTTCTGTGCCTTCAGAATCTTTAGTTGCTGGAATTCCAAACAACAAAACTGCAGGAATTTTTAAGGCATCAACTTCATCCAATTCTGTGGAAATTTTATCCAAAGAAAAACGCTTTATGCCAGGCATAGAAACGATTTCAATTTCAATATTGGTGCCTTCTTCAATAAAAAGTGGATAGATAAAATTATCTACAGAAAGTGAGGTTTCTCTCACCAATCTTCTAATTCCTTCTGTTTTTCTTAGTCTTCTTGTTCTAAACACTTTAATAAGTTTAAAAGTTTACATTTTTGAGAGTTTAAAAATTAAAATCTGACTGAAATTTTAAAATTTAAGATGGTATAAAATGATTTTTTACCAAAGTCAACAAACTTTCAACATCTGGAGAGTTTGCTGTTTTTACTTCTTTAAAATATTTTTTAGCAACATCACCTGTAGATTCTCCAATACAAAATGCGATTTTATTTGGACTATTTTTCTTCAAAAAACTTTCAATTCCTGAAGGACTAAAAAACAATACTCCTGAAACTGTTTCGTCAATTTTAGCAGGACTTAGCATTGTTTTGTATGCCTCAACTTCATTGAGTATGATATTTTTTTGATGCAAATAAGCAGGTAAAATATCCATTCTGATGTCACTACAAAAATACGTAACTTCTTTATTTTCAAGATTTTCAGCTAAATATTCAGCTAATTTTTTGGCATTTTTTGCAGCAAAAGTTACTTTGCCAATAGAATTTTCAATCAAATTTTTTGTACGTCTTCCAACGCAAAAAATATTTTTGAATTTGATTTCACTTTTGGTAAATGAATTCAAAATGGATTCCACTCCATTTTGACTTGTAATAACAACATTTTCAATTTCCTCTTTCATCACTTTTGGAGCGATTCTATTGAAACGAATTTTTATAAAATCGCTATCATGAATTTCAATAGTTCTTGGAAGCAACTTTTTTTGTGCTTCAGAAAGTTTTTTAGTGGAATAAACCAATTGTTTTGTTGGTTGAAAATCTTCATCTTCCATCATCAATTCTTTTCCTCCTTTATTGATGATAAAATCCGCACAATCTTTTGCTAAATATCTATGACGTCCTAAAGGATTGTTTTTTGCAACCGTAATTTTTTTAGAACCATCTTTTTTCAGTAAAATTCCCTTGAAATTGATTTCTTGCGTTTTTTGATCCACATACACTAAAGCGCCAATTGGAGCTGTGCAACCACCTTCTAATAAACTCAAAAATTCACGTTCAATTCCAACACAAACTTGGGTTTCGTAATCATTTAATTGTTTGACAGCTTCAATAATTTCAGCATCATTTTCACGGCAAGAAACCATGATGGCACCTTGTGCAGGTGCAGGAATCATCCAACCCAAATTGATTGCTCCTGCAGGTCTCATGCCCAACCTTTCCAACCCAGCAGCTGCAAAAACAGCTCCATCCCAATCATTATTTTCTAATTTTTCTAATCGCGAATTTACATTTCCACGCAAGTCAACTACTTTGTGAGTTGGATAACGATTCAACCATTGTGCTTTTCTGCGTAAACTTCCTGTGGCAATAACTGCATTTGGTTGTCCAAAAAATTCTTCAGTTCCTTTTAATACTAAAATATCATTGTAATTTGCACGTTTCAAAACAGCCACTTGCACAATTCCTTTAGGCAATACTGTTGGCACATCTTTCATAGAATGAACAGCAATGTCAATCCTGTTTTCTAGCAAAGCAATGTCTAAATTTTTAGTAAAAATTCCTGTAATTCCTAGTTCGTACAAAGGTTTGTCAAGAATAATATCTCCTGTAGATTTGATAGGAACAATTTCAGATTCAAAACCTAAAGATGCCAATTCTCTTTTCACTTTATTGGCTTGCCAAAGTGCTAATTGACTATCTCTAGTGCCTATTTTTATGATTTTTTGCATGAATTGCTGCTTAGGATTGAAATACCTTATGAATTAAATCGAGACTTTGTGCGTACGAAATTTCTTCTTCTTTCAAATGTTTTGCAAACTGAGTTGTTATTTTTTGAATGATTCTTGAAGAAATTATTTCTGCTTGTTGCTCATCAAAATTAGGTATTTTTTTTCTCTGAAAATTGATTTCGTCGTTTTTAATGGATTCTAAAGAATTTTTTAAAGCAGTAATTGCAGGCGTTAATTTTCGTTGATTTTGCCAATCATTAAATTCTTTGATGTGCGTTTCAATAATACTTTCTGCAAATGGAATTTCTTGTTGACGAATTGCCAATGTTTCATCTGTAATTTTTGAAAGTTCATCCACATTTACCAATTTTACTCCTTGATAATCAACAACATCTAATGAAACATTTTCTGGCATTGATAAATCTAAAATCAACAAATCTTTGTTATTTGAGATGTGATTTTTGGTAATTGTTGGTTTTTCAGCACCTGTTGAAACGATTAAAACATCTGCTTTTTCGATTTCTTGAGAAAGATTTTCAATAGCTGATTTTCTAATATATTTGAAATCTTTTACAAATTCGGCCGCTTTTTCTTCAGTTCTGTTTATCAAACAAACTGATTTGTTGTTGGTATATTGAGCAAGATTTTTACAAGTGTGTTTTCCCATTTTTCCCAAACCAAAAACCAAGATGTTTTTTGATTCGTAATCAGCAATATTTTTGATGATATATTGCACAGCTGCATAGGAAACTGAAGTAGTTCCAGAACTTAATTTAGTTTCATTTTTAACGCGTTTGCTAGCTTGCAACACACTATTTAGCAATCTTTCAGTAAAAGAATTGGTGGTTTTTAATGATTTTGCCAACTTGAAAGCTTGTTTCAATTGTCCAACAATTTCATAATCGCCCAAAATCTGACTTTCTAAACCTGTTCCAACTCTAAAAAGTTGGTAGATTGCTTCGTCATTTTTGTACACATTCGAAAATTTTGCAAACTCTTCAATAGAGCCCTCTGTGAACTCGCAAATCAATTCAATCAATTGACAAGGACGTTCTGCAAAACCCGAAATTTCTGTTCTGTTACAAGTTGAAATCACAAAAACGCCTTCAGAACCCTTTTCCTTTGCGATGCTTAACAATGCAACTTGATTCTCTTTTGACAAGGAAAATTTACCACGAACAGTAGCGTCCGCTTTTTTATAACTGACACCAATATTGTAAAATTGTTGTTTTTTGTCTTGCATATTTTCTTAAAAACGCCACAAAAGTAAAAACTTCAATCATAAAAAAGTATCGCAAAAAGTACTATTAATAACGTTCGCTGTTTTTTAGGAAAAATTTATAATTTAAAACACTGTAAATGCCTATTTTTGCGAGTGAATCAAGCTTTTACAATGAATTAATATAGAATGATTCTAAATAAAAGAAATCGATAAAATAAAAATTGATATGTTTAAAAATGTCGGAGAAAGTACCATTGAAGAAATCAATTTAGAGAACGGATTTTATGTATTGAATTTTCAGAATGAAAGTGCTGAAAAACAAACTTTTGAGCGAACTATCAACAGTACTTTTATACAAATGCATTTTTGTTTGAGAGGAAATTCGAAGTTTTTATTTAATAATGGTTCATACACTTTTGATGTTTTAGACAATCGTACAATTTTGTTGTACAATCCACAAAGAACATTGCCTATCAATTTGGAAATTCAACCAAAAACAACCTTGATTTCTATTTTGATTTCTATTGAAAAATTTCATTCGTTATTTTCAAAAGAATCAGGTTCAATTTCATTTTTGAGTGGTGAAAATAGTCAAAAAAAATACTATGATGATACTGAAATCAAGCCTAGTGTTGCTCTAGTTTTACAGCAAATTATCAATTCAAACATCAATAGTTCTATCAGAGAATTGTATGTAAAAGGAAAAATTTACGAATTATTGAGTTTGCATTTTCAAAAAAATGAAGCAACAATTGGTGAATATTGTCCGTTTTTGGTGGATGAACAAAACGTTTTAAAAATCAGAAAAGCGAAAGAAATCATTATTTCAAGAATGGCTGAACCTCCTAGTTTACAAGAACTTGCCAATGAAATTGGATTGAATCTTAAAAAACTAAAAGAGGGTTTTAAACAAATTTATGGTGATACTGTGTATAGTTTTTTATTTGATTATAAAATGGAACATGCCCGAAAATTATTGGAAAGCAATCAATATAATGTAAACGAAGTTGGTTTGCAAGTTGGTTACAGCACAGCAAGTCATTTTATTGCAGCTTTCAGAAAAAAGTTTGGAACGACTCCAAAGAAATATGTGATGAGTTTTCAAAGTTAGATATTAGAAGTTAGATATTAGAAGTTAGATATTAGAAGTTAGATATTA
>DAIUBY010000074.1:4524-10976 GCA_036846425.1 Polaribacter sp. | reverse complement strand
GAAGTTAGCTCTCTAAAACTGACCTAAATATATAAAAATAATTGATTGATTGTTAATCAAATAATTCTTGGTTTATACTTATGCGAAAATGAGTTTTGTTGATATTAAAAGTTGACACTTATTGAAAATCTGTGAGGGTTAATTTTTGTAGTGTAATTTTTAATTAGGTTTTAGATAACCTTATTTTTGGATAAGACAAATGTTTACTCTCAAATTCTCCAAAACAATTTCAGAAACCAATTCCAAAGAGTTGTTTTCAAAAGCTTTGTCTAAATCCGACAATGAAATTTCAATGATTTTTGGTGAATAATTGTCAAAATTTACAAAGCGAATTCCTTCAATTTTTTTTACATTTTTCATTGCTCTAAAGCGCATTCCTCCTCCATCTGTATGAAATGAATACGCTAAGTAATCCATTGTAAAGTTTTTTGTATCAATCCAATAGATAAATACATCTTCAAAATCCTCTCCTCCTCTATTTTCAGAAAATGAAATTTCTATTTTGTAATATTCTTTTCCTAAAATTTTAGACGATGGCAACAGTTTTTTACGCACAGCAGCATCATTCAAACCATAAGGCAATACCGAAAAATAATGCACTGAGTTTACTGAATTTGCATACACATTCGCTAAAGAATCCGAAAGTTGCATTTGATTTCCATGTACAAATCGTTGAAAACCTTGGTTACTCAACACATCCGTAATCGAATCAAAAGAGCGCTTTAATTGAAAAACACCATTTTTACGGATTGCTTCATAGCTTTTATCTCTAAAATCAAACGAAATAGTAGCATTTGCAACCTTCTCAGCCCCAGCAATCATCATGGCTTTGTCTATAATTTCTTGAGCAGTTAGCTCTTTTTTAGGTGTTTGACAAGAAAGCAACAAACTTATAGCGACTAAAAATAGGTATTTCATGGAGTGTTTTTGTGTTGGTCTATAAATTGTGTGTAAAATTACATTTCTTTCACAAAACTAAAAATGTATCTTTGCATTCGTTTTTTAAATATCCAACAATCCGCAGATGTCTGTTCAGAAAAAAATCAACATACAAAACAAAAAAGCCCGTTTCGAGTTTGAAATTTTGGACATTTATGTTGCTGGAATTCAATTAACGGGGACTGAAATCAAATCCATCAGAGAAAGCAAAGCACGCATTACCGAAAGTTTTTGCGAATTTAATGACGCTGGCGAATTGTTCATCATCAACATGTATATTGAAGAATATGCTTTTGGGCATCATTTTAACCACAATCCAAAAAGCGAACGCAGATTGCTATTGAACAAACGCGAATTGCGCAGTCTTAAAAAAGATGTGGAAGCCAAAGGAAATGCCATTGTTCCTTTGAAATTATTTTTGAATGATAGAGGTTTTGCCAAACTAGAAATTGCACTAGGAAAAGGTAAAAAAACACATGATAAAAGAGATGTTATCAAAGACAGAGACAACAAAATAGATTTAGCAAGAATCAAAAAAAGTTTCAATGCTTAGTCAAAAACTATCCAATTACAACCTTATTTTAGCCTCTGGCTCACCTAGAAGACAGCAGTTTTTTAAAGATTTAGGCCTTGATTTTACCATCCAAGTAAAATCCGTAGATGAAGTGTATCCTTCGCATTTAAAAGCAGCTGAAATTACCAATTATTTGGCTGATTTAAAATCGAAAGCATTTACCAATCTCGGGGATAATGACCTGATCATCACTTCAGATACCATTGTTTGGCTGGAAAAAGAGCCTTTGGAAAAAGCATCCAATGATCAAGAAGCGTTTGAAATGTTGCGAAAAATGTCAGGAAAAATGCACGAGGTTATTACCTCTGTTTGCATTAAAACGGTTCATTTTCAAAAGATTTTTAACGACACTACTCAAGTGTTTTTCAAAGAACTTACTGATGATGAAATCCGTTTTTACATTCAAAACTACCAACCTTTTGACAAAGCAGGTGCTTACGGAATTCAGGAGTGGATTGGTTTTATTGGCATTGAAAAAATTGAAGGGAGCTATTTCAATGTCATGGGATTGCCTGTTCATAAACTCTATAAAGAATTGATGAATTTATAGCAATTAAAAAAAGAAAAGTTTATTTTTACACCCTATATTTATACAACAATATCAAGCAAAAATGAAAAAATACACCTACACAGAAATGAAAGACACACGTTCAGGTTTTGGAGATGGACTCACAGAATTAGGCAGAACAAATCCAAACGTAGTTGCGTTATGTGCTGATTTGATTGGTTCTCTAAAAATGGACGACTTTATCAAAGAAAATCCAGAACGCTTTTTTCAAGTGGGCATTGCAGAAGCCAATATGATTGGTATTGCAGCAGGTTTGACGATTGGAGGAAAAATTCCGTTTACAGGAACTTTTGCCAATTTTTCTACAGGAAGAGTGTATGACCAAATTCGTCAATCAGTAGCGTATTCAGGTAAAAATGTAAAGATTTGTGCTTCACATGCAGGAGTTACCTTAGGCGAAGATGGTGCCACTCACCAAATATTAGAAGACATTGGTTTGATGAAAATGTTGCCTGGAATGACTGTTATCAATCCTTGTGATTACAACCAAACAAAGGCTGCAACAATTGCTATTGCTGATTTTGACGGTCCTGTATATTTGCGTTTTGGACGTCCAAAAGTGCCTGTTTATATGCCTGCAAACGAACCTTTTGTGATTGGAAAAGGCATCTTGTTGACAGAAGGAACAGATGTTACGATTGTAGCAACTGGACATTTGGTTTGGGAAGCATTGCAAGCTGCTGAGCAATTGGAAGCTGAAGGCATTAGTGCAGAAGTAATTAATATCCACACTATCAAACCTTTAGATGAGGAAATTATTTTGAAATCGGTTGCAAAAACTGGATGTATTGTTTCTGCAGAAGAGCATAATATTTTAGGAGGTTTGGGCGAAAGTATTGCTAGAACCTTGGCATTGAACGCTCCTACTCCACAAGAGTTTGTTGGAACAAATGATACTTTTGGAGAATCAGGAACACCTGAACAATTGATGGCGAAATACGGATTGGATGCAACAGCTGTTTTAAAAGCTGTGAAAAAAGTGTTGGTTAGAAAATAAATTACGAACTCAATCCGTTTTATACAAACAATTAAAATAATTATTATGAAAAAATTACTTCTTATTGCTTTTTTTATGGTTGGATTGCAGCAAACTGCAAATTCGCAAGTTCATTTCGGAATCAAAGGTGGAATAAATTACAATTCAAACTCAATTCAAGATGTAAGTGAAGATGTTTTTGAAGGCGCAAAAAGTAAAACTGGCTATCATGCAGGTATTTGGTTACGCTTTAAAATTCCGGTGATTGGTTTGTATTTGCGACCAGAATTGGTTTATACTAACCTAGAAAATTCGGTTCAATATGACAATGGTTTGGTTCAAAAAAACACCAATTTTAGTTTTCAAAAAATAGATATTCCTGTGTTATTAGGAAAAAAGATTTTAGGCATTGGAAACGTTTACATTGGTCCTTCTTTTCAATATGTTTTAGATCAAGATTTTAGCATCAATGATATTCAAAACGTTGATGGAGATGGATTTACTGTTGGATTGCAATTTGGAGGTGGGATAGAATTAGGCAGACTTGGAATTGATATTCGCTGGGAACGTGGATTTAATTCGATTGAATCTCGTTTTTTAGATGGCGCAACTTCTGTTCGTTTTGACACACGTGTAAATCAAATTATTGTGGGTTTGTCTTATAGATTGTAAGTTTTTTAACGATACTTTTTAGTAAGCATCCACATCAATTACAAAACGAATTCCTCTAAATTCATTTACAGCTTCAAAAGTATTTTTTATTTTTTGAACCTGTTTTTTTGTGGCTGTTAATGATTGTTTTGGCGGAATTTTTATCACCAAATGTTTGATGTGTTGATTGCGAATTCGTGAAACTGAAGGTGTTGTTGGTCCTAAAACCAATTCACCAAAAACGCTTTGTAAGGCTTTAAAAAGCCAATTTACTCCTGTATCAACTTTGTTATAATCCTTATGTTTTAGGGTAATTTTTATCAAACGAAAATAGGGTGAATATTTGTATTTCCAGCGTTCTTGTATTTCTTCATTGAACATCGCTTTAAAATCAGTATTTAAAACTTGTTGCAAAATTGCATGCTCAGGATTGTAGGTTTGAATGGCAACATTTCCTTGTTTTTGCGCTCTTCCTGAACGTCCAGAAACTTGAACCATCATTTGAAATGCGCGTTCATAAGCCCTAAAATCTGGAAAATTCAACATGGAATCTGCGTTTAAAATGCCCACCAAAGAAACATTATCAAAATCCAATCCTTTAGAAAGCATTTGCGTTCCCACTAAAATATCAATTTCACGAGCTTCAAAAGCACCAATAATTTTTTGATATCCGTACTTGCCACGAGTGGTGTCTAAATCCATTCTGCCAATGGTATTTTCAGGAAATAATATTTTCAATTCCAATTCAATTTGCTCTGTTCCAAAACCTTTGGTATCCATAGTTGTACTTCCACAAGCGCCACAACTATTTGGCATTGCACGTTGATAACTGCAATAATGACAGCGCAATTCGTGTTTGAATTTATGATAGGTTAAAGACACATCGCAATTGGGACATTGAGGTGAAAATCCGCAAGTGGTACATTGCACCAAAGGCGAGTAACCACGCCTGTTTTGAAACAAAATTACCTGTTCTTTTTGGTTCAAAGCTTCTTGGATGTATTGCAACAATGTGTCAGAAAAATGACCTTTCAGTTGTTTTTTGTGTTGTTTTTCTTTCAGATTTATCAACTCAATTTGAGGCATTTTTACTTCACCAAAACGTTTATTGAGTTCCACAAATCCATATTTGTGTTGTTTTGCATTGAAATAACTTTCCAAGGAAGGTGTAGCTGAACCTAACAAAATTTTTGCTTCATGCATTTTTGCCAACACAATGGCTGCATCACGTGCATTGTACCTTGGTGCTGGATCAAATTGTTTGTAAGATGTTTCATGCTCTTCATCAACAATAATCAATCCTAGATTGGAAAAAGGCAGAAAAATTGCAGAACGTGCGCCTAAAACAATTTGCGCTTTGGGTTTGTTTTCCAACACATTTTGCCACACTTCTACCCTTTCATTCATGGAATATTTGGAATGAAAAACAGATATTTGATTGCCAAAATACTGTTGCAAGCGAACAATAATTTGAGTTGTTAGCGCAATTTCTGGTAATAAGAAAAGTACTTGTTTTCCCAATTGCAATTGCTCCTCAATAAATTTGGAATATACTTCTGTTTTTCCAGAACTTGTAATGCCATGTAACAACACAATTTCTTTTTCTGTGAATTCATTTTTGATTTCAGTCAAAGCTTTTTCTTGAAATTCGTTCAATTGTTTTAAAGAATTTGAACTCCCTTCAAATGAAATTCTATCAACTTGTAAATGATACAATTCAAAAATATTTTTGTCAACCAAGGCTTTTAAAACCGCACTTGAAATGCCCGCTTTTTTCTCTAAATCTTTTGCCTTAATGGCTTTTTTTGAGGATTTTAATTGAAAAAATGTCAATATTGCTGCGTGTTGTTTTTTGGCATTTGACAATTCAGATAGTAATTTTTCTAGAGAATCATCATTGGCAAATTGTGAATGCAATCGCACATATTTTTCGAGTTTGGGTTTGTATTGCTCGTAAATTTCTTCTTTCAAAAAAATAACCGATTTTTTAATCAATTGATTGATAACAGGCATCACTTTTTTCTTTCCTAAAATATCTGAAACTTGATGAATGGTCAATTGTGATTGGTGCTGTAAGGCTTCAAAAATCAGAAATTCTTCATTATCAAGTAATGAATCATCATCAAAAGCTTGATTTCTGTAGACCACAGTTTCACTTTCCAACAACAATGCTGATGGTAAAGCCGCTCTAAAAACATCTCCCAAAGAACACATATAATAGGATGCAATCCATTCCCAATGTTGCAATTGAATTACTGTAACTATTGGAAAATCATCTAAAATTTGATGAATTTCTTTGGCTTCATACAAAGTAGGTTCATTTTGATGAATATTAAAAACAAGTGCAGTGTAGAGTGCATTATTGTTAAAAGAAACTGCAACACGCATGCCTTTTTTCAAAAAAGAAGCTTCTTCAGTGTTTATTGAATAAGTAAATGTTTTTTGAATTGGAATTGGAAGAATAACGTCAATAAAAAAATGCGTGGTCAATGAGTTTTAAATTTAGTTCAAATTTAGGAAAAATAATGTTTGCTGTAAAAAATATAAGTAATGAGAAATTTAAAATAAAACCAGGCTATTTTTCAAGTATTTACATGAATTTAATGTTAATTGGATATTAATTTTAAAAAAAATAAAGAAAATGATAGTAATTCTATAAAATATTATTTTATATTTGCGTAGACATAATAAGTTATTAATTTAATCCCCCGTAAATAATGACAGCACAAGAGTGGAAAAGTTAT
>DAIUBY010000074.1:0-4424 GCA_036846425.1 Polaribacter sp. | reverse complement strand
AAGTTATTAATTTAATCCCCCGTAAATAATGACAGCACAAGAGTGGAAAAGTTATGGCAAATTCGTTCGTATAAATAACAACGATTTATTTGTCATTGACACAGCAGATGAAACTTCATCTAAAGAAACAATCGTAATCATCAATGGTTATCCTTAAACCTCTTATGATTATCACAAAATTCTCCCAACATTAAGCGAGTATTACAGAGTTATTATTCATGACCATTTTGGTTTTGGTTTTTCTGATTTACCAGATACTTATTGCTTTTCATTGATGGATCAAGCGAATGTATGTATTGAACTTTGGAAAAAACTAAATTTGAAAAGTTTTTCAATTTTAGCAGATGGCTATGGTTCAAAAATTGCAAAAGAGGTTTTGTATAAGAAAAATGCTAATTTGATTTCATTCAATATCAAAAAATTGCTGATTTGTAATAGTATCACTAATGAATTTTATTCAGATTTAAATACCATTACTGCACTTATCAGAAATAAGAAATTAGCAAAATACAAGAATATTTTAATGAATTATAAAAACAATCTTTTCTACCAACTTTCTATTGAAAATAAAAAATATGAAGACAAAGCAAAGATTGATAGAATTTGGCAAAAATTCAATGAATTAGAACACCAAAAAGAAGCGTTGGTTTTGTGTTGTTATAATGAAGAAACTTTTTTATACTGGCACAGATGGATGAGCGCTTTGAAAGAGACCAATATTCCTGTAAAAATATTTTGGCGCAAAGACGATTTTGCAAATATCAAAGATATCTTGCTGAACATTGCCACAGATCATCACAACAATATAGAAATTATTGAAAACAAAAATTGTTTTGTTTTGGATAAAGAACCTATAAATTGGTTATTGATGATCTTAAAAGAACTAGACCATTCAAACTACCATTCCTACAAATACGAATTTGCCACAGCATAAAAAAAGCAAATGAATATTTCAGATTGGAATGCTAAGCATCAAACAATTAAATTGTTAGATCAAAGGGTATCATTCATCGATACTGTAGTGGGTGACAACGTAATTTTAGTAATTAATGGTTTTGGTATGAGTTCATACGATTATCATAAAGTAATTGATGAGCTAAAATTACAATATCGTATGGTGATACCCGATTTGATCGGTTTTGGATTTTCGTCTAAAGCAAACAATTTTTACTTTTCAATGATTGAACAAGCTCAAATGCTTTTAAAATTGTTGGAAGAACGCAACATTAAGGTAGTTTCTGTTGTCGCACAGGGTTTTGGAGCAAGTGTTTTGTGCGAAATTATATCTACTATAAATGCCGGTTTTAGCGATTTGAAAATTGAAAAAATCTGGTTACTAAACTTGAGTTTGTCTGTTGAACTGAGTCCTTCATTAAAAGCACAGCAAAATATCGTAAAATATATCAATGCTTCTTTTATGAAAATAGCCATTTCTTATGAAATGTTTAAAAAGTATATCCGAATGAATTTTTTTGATAAAAATGCCATTTCTGATGATGAATTGAAAGTAGCATGGAATTTATTAAACTTGGAAGATGGATTAAAAACTTTCAATTTTATCAATTATTGGGTTGTAGAAATCCAACAATCTAGCAACAGATGGTTAGAAGCCATCAAAAAAACCTCAGCAAATATTGAAATTATTTGGGGAATTGATGTGTCTTCTGGAGATGTTGAAACTCCAGAGAGAATTTGTAATTATCTTACTATTGAAAAATCACACTTGATTGAAAACTGTGGTTATTTCCCAATGTTAGAAAAACCATCAATCTTCATTGATATTCTAAAGGGCGTCTAAATTATTTTTAGACGCTTTTTTAGAACCTTCGTACAAATCATAACGTACAAATTTACAATCCAAATCACCATTTTTTAGTGGAATTCTGCGTGAAGTTTTCAATCCAACATGTTTTAAAGCATCTACGTTTGAAGTAATCAACCAAGCTGTTGAACCTGGATAATTGTGCTTTAAAGTATCCCCTATTTTTTTATAAAACTCAGCAAGTTCCACATTCAAACGCTCACCATAAGGTGGATTGAATAAAATGGTTGTATTGCCAAAAACTTCTTTTTTCGAATTGAAGAAATTAACATGATGCACTCCAATAAATTCCTCTAAATTGGCAGAGATAACATTTTGTTTGGCTTTTACAACTGCAGATGGTGCTTTGTCAAAACCCATAATTTTAAAATGCGAACTGCGAATTTTTTTCAATAATGAATCTTGAATGGTGAAATACAAATCCTCATCATAATCTTTCCAATTTTCAAAAGCAAAGTGTTTTCTATTGATGTTTGCAGGGATATTATTGGCAATCATAGCAGCTTCAATCAAAATGGTTCCTGAGCCACACATTGGGTCAATAAAATTTTCATCACCTGTGTAACCTGATAATAAAATTATTCCAGCAGCCAACACTTCGTTGATAGGAGCAATATTGGTTGCAGTTCTATAACCACGTTTGTGAAGAGAATCTCCAGAAGAATCCAAAGAAACAGTCAATAAATCTTTTTGAATATGCACATGAATTTTCAAATCAGGATAATCCAAATCTACATCAGGCCTTTTTTGATATTTATCGCGAAAATAATCTGCAATAGCATCTTTTGATTTTAAAGCGATATAATGCGAATTGTTGGTGAAATTTGGCGAATTGACAACAGCGCCAATTGAAAAACTTCCATCAACATTCAAATATGCATCCCATTTTATTTTTTTGATGGCATCATACAAATCCTCTTCATCATAAATTTTGGTAACTTTTATAGGTTTTAAAATTCGTATTGCAGTACGTAAAGCAATGTTTGCTTTGTACATAAAACCTGTATCACCTTTAAAAGAAACGCTTCTTATGCCCTCTTCTACATCTTGTGCACCCAAATTCCGTAATTCATCCGCTAACAAAGTTTCTAAGCCGAAAATTGTGGTAGCCACCATTTTAAAATCCGTATTCATATTGATAAATTTCTTTGCAAAAATACATTTTATAGTATCGAAATTTCAGAAAAACACAAATTCATTTTTTGTAACCTAAGATTTGGTTACTTTTACACAGCCAAAAAATATATGAAAACAAAAGATTGGTTTACAGATTGGTTCAATACACCCTACTATCATATTTTGTACAAAGACAGAAATGATGAAGAAGCGCAGCAGTTTATGCGAAATATTACACAGTTTTTAAAGCTTCCAGAAAATGCGTTTTTGTTAGATTTACCTTGTGGAAAAGGACGTCATTCTGTGTTTTTAAATTCGCTAGGTTACAAAGTTATTGGTGCAGATTTATCAGAAAATAGCATTCAATTTGCCAAGAATTTTGAGAATACAACCTTGAAATTTATCATTCAAGATATGAGAGAACCATTTGATTTACAATATGATGCCGTGTTTAATTTATTCACAAGTTTTGGTTATTTTGAAGAAGATGCTGAAGATATTTTAGTGTTGCAAAACATTAAAAATTGTTTGAAAAAAAACGGCTTTTTTGTGTTTGATTTTTTAAATACTTTTTATGTGTCAAACACATTAGTTGCATCAGAAACTAAAGTAGTTGAAAACATTGTGTTTGATATTAAAAGAGAAATTGTTGATGGATTTATATTGAAACACATTTCATTTTTTGCGGATGGTGAAAATCATCAGTTTACAGAGCGTGTAAAATATTTAGATCTTCAAAAAATGATTTCTTATTTTGAAAAAGTTGGTTTGAAATTGATACATGTTTTTGGTGATTATCAATTAAATCAATTTGACAAAAACCTTTCTAAACGATTAATTTTAGTTGCACAATGACTTATATTTTATTGTTACTCTCTGTTTTATTAGGTGCTTTTTTGTTGATTTTCTTCAAATTACCAAAAAAAATTGTCCAATTATTATTAGCTTTTAGTGGTTCATATTTGTTGTCAATAACCATTTTGCACTTAATGCCTGAGGTTTTTACTGGTGAAGATGATGCAAAAAAAATGGGATTGTTAATTTTGATTGGTATTGTGTTGCAATCTGTTTTAGAATCGTTTTCAAAAGGTGCAGAACATGGTCATATTCATTTGCATGGACATCAACAAAAATTTCCGGTAATGCTTTTTATCAGTTTATGTATTCATTCTTTTTCTGAAGGTTTGCCAATTGAACATGTAAATGACAATTTATTATGGGCAATTGTGGTACATAAAATTCCGATTTCAATTGTATTGACAACTTATTTTATACATTCAAAATTTTCAAAAAAATCTACCTTTTTCTTTATTCTTGTTTTTGGATTGATGAGCCCTTTAGGCGTATTTGTTGGGGATAAATTTGACTTTTTTACAGCATATATTAGAGAAATTACAGCCATAATTATTGGTGTTTTTCTTCATATTTCTACCATTATTTTATTTGAAGGTTCAGAAAATCATAGTTTTAACATTCGAAAGTTTTT
>DAIUBY010000073.1:0-11538 GCA_036846425.1 Polaribacter sp. | reverse complement strand
GAAGTGAAGGTTGTTTTTTTTCAGGACAAATTTGTTTGATGAATTTTCTGGCAGACTTTTCGTTTTCAACAATGTAATAATCAATTGATTCCACTACTTTTTTCACAGAAATTGGCAACACTTCTAATGGGTCTGTTTCACCTAAAGTTGTTGGAATTAAATAAAGTTTACCAATCATAATTTGTATTTTTTTATGATAATTTCGCAAGCATCATCTAACATTTGAAACACATTTTCAAATCCTTCATTTCCTCCATAATATGGATCAGGAACAGAATGGTTTTTATTAGGATGAATTTCATTCAAAATCAATTTCACTTTTTGGTTATCAGAGTTGTTTCTGGATAATTTTAAAATGTCATGATAATTGCTTTCATCCATTGCATAAATGATATCAAAATTATCAAAATCAGCTGAAGTAAATTTTCTAGCTCGTTGTTTACTGATGTCAATTCCGTGCTTTTTAGCCACAATAATAGAACGTTCATCAGGTTGATTTCCAATGTGATATACAGCAGTTCCTGCAGAATCTACAAAAATATTTTCAGATAAAACTTTTGATTTTAAAATACCTTCTGCTAACGGCGAACGACATATATTCCCCAAGCAAACCATCAGTATTTTCATTAAAAAAATATTTTTAGAAGGATAATTTTTTCATTAAATCATCCACATATTTTTTGAATTGCTTGTCAGTTTCTGTAAGATTATCAACGGTTTTACAAGCATGTAACACTGTTGCGTGATCTCTGTGTCCAATTTGACTGCCAATACTTGCCAAGGAAGCTTTTGTCAATCTTTTTGCAAAATACATTGCCAATTGACGCGCTTGCACCACATGACGTTTGCGAGTTTTGGATTGTAAAGTAGCAACATCCATATCAAAATATTTAGAAACTTCTTTCTGAATAAAATCAACAGAGACTTCTTTTTTGGTGTTTTTTACAAATTTATCAACAATCTGTTTTGCCAAATCTAACGAAAATTCTTTTTTGTTAAAAGAAGCCTGAGCAATCATAGAAATGATAACACCTTCTAATTCTCTTACATTTGATTTAATGTTTTTTGCAATATATGCCACAATATCCTCAGGCATTTCAACACCATCTCTAAACAGTTTGTTTTGCAAAATAGACACTCTTGTCTCATAATCAGGCGCTTGCAATTCTGCAGACAATCCCCATTTAAATCGAGATAATAAACGTTGTTCAATATCTTGCATATCAACAGGTGCTTTGTCTGAAGACAATATTACCTGTTTTCCATTTTGATGCAAATGATTAAAAATATGAAAAAATACGTCTTGAGTTCCAGCTTTTCCTGAGAAAAACTGAACATCATCAATAATTAAAACATCAATCATTTGATAAAAATGAATAAAATCATTTCTTGTATTTGATCTTACTGAATCAATATATTGTTGTGAAAATTTTTCAGATGAAATGTATAAAACGGTTTTATCTGGATATTTATCTTTTATTTGAACTCCAATTGCATGTATCAAATGTGTTTTTCCTAAACCAACACCACCATAAATCAACAATGGATTGAAAGAAGTTCCTCCAGGTTTGTTAGAAACTGCCATTCCTGCAGAGCGTGCCAATCTGTTTGAATCACCTTCAACAAAATTGGCAAAATTATAATTAGGATTTAACTGAGATTCGATTTTTACTTTTTGTAACCCAGGAATAATAAATGGATTTCGCAACTCTCTTTTATCAGATTCTAAAGAAACTGTGACTTTTTGAGGTTTTAAAGGATCTCTATTTGCACTGGGTATTTTTACAATTTGTGGTCTGTTGCTGCTATAGCTATTTTCCATTTTTACATCGTAAATCAATTTGGCATCTTCTCCTAATTGTCTTACCAATGCAACACGCAACAATTTAATGTAGTGTTCTTCTAGCCATTCATAAAAAAATTTACTAGGCACTTGAATTGTCAATGCTTCTCCAGATAGTTTTATCGGTATTATCGGTTCAAACCAAGTTTTGTAAGCTTGTGGTTTGATATTATCCTTAATAAAAGATAAGCAGTCTGTCCAAACGGAATCAGCAGTGTAATTCATTTAAATATGTTAGTAAATTTTGGTTGTTAATTCGATTGAACGAATTTTTAATTGCTTTTATATGGGTTTGCAAAAATGTGAATAATTTTTAGGATAAAAAAAAAAAAAAAGGTTGATTTTTAGTTTTTTTTTACGTAGAATAGCTTGAAATATATTGTTTAAAACTATTGAAAAAATCATTAACAAAAACCAGAGTTCGATATTCAGAAACTGATCAAATGGGCGTAGTTTACCATGGAAACTATGCACAATTTTTTGAATTGGGCAGAACAGAATGGTTACGAAAACTGGGTGTTACCTACAAAGATATGGAAAACAGTGGGATTATGTTACCCGTAATTTCACTTCAGTGTAAGTTTATCAAATCCGCAAAATATGATGATGTTTTATCAATTGAAACCATTTTGATAAAACAACCTTTGGTAAAAATTGAATTTGATTACAATATTACCAATCAAAATAAAGAACTGATTTGCACAGGAAATTCTGTTTTGGCTTTTATGAATATGAAAACTGGCAAACCAACAAAATGTCCACAATATTTGTTAACAAGTTTAGGATTCTAATTTTTTAATGACAACTTGATAAGTTTCATTAAAAATTTGAAATACTTTTTCTGATTCATTTTTTCTAACGGAAACAATCAATTCACAATTAATTTCCATTTTTTGAGAAATCAATTGCATGTTATTTTCTTTCATAATACGCATTATTTTGCTCATCAAATCATATGGAAATTGAATTTTGAAAAATTCATCAATTGTTTTTTCGATAATTTCTGATGCTTCTAACGCTAATTTTGCACTTGTTTTATATGCTGAAATCAAACCTCCAACTCCTAATTTTGTCCCTCCAAAATATCGAACTGAAACCACCAAAATATTGGTTACTTCAAAAGCTTGAATTTGTCCATAAATTGGCAAACCTGCAGAATTATTGGGTTCTCCATCATCAGAAACTCGAAATCTTTTTTGTGATGTTCCAATTTGGTAGCCATAACAAATATGATTGGCTGTAAAATGATTCTTTTTGAGTTTTTCCAACATCAATTTTACCTCATTTTCATCCGAAACTGGAAAAGCAATTCCAATAAATTTACTGCCTTTTTCTTTAAAAAGTATTTCTTCTGAAGGTTTCAGGATTGTTTTATAAGTATCTATTTCACTCATAAAATCGAAAAAAATCAATCAAAAAAATCATTAAAATAAATGTTTGCTTTTTTGAAATAATTCTGTGACACTTTCTGTTTTCGGATTCAAATTCCAAACGTGAATCCCTAATAGTTTTGCTGCATCTGTGTTTTCTTTTACATCATCAACAAACAAGGTTTCATCGGCTTTTAATTGATTAGTGTTCAAAACAAATTCATAAATTTCTTTGTCAGGCTTTCTTAAATTGATTTCATAAGAAAGATAAAAATTCTCGAAACAATTCTTGAATTCCATGAACAATTGTATTCCCCAAACTTCTTTTACATACTCAATATGAATGTCATTAGTATTGCTTAACAAAAACAACCTATATTTTTTAGTGTCTGCCAATGCTTTTAAAAATTGCAATCTTTCCAGAGGAAAATCTAATAAAATTGCATTCCAAGCAACCAATAAATCATTTTTTGAAATCGAATATTTTATTGAAAAATAGTTGATAAAATCTTCAGAATCTACAAATCCTCTTTCATATTCATGGAATAAATGAGTCATTTCATCTGATACTTTTGAAACTCCTAATTTTGCTAATCCTGCCTGAGTTGCCTCTTTATCTAAATTGATAAAAATGTCTCCAAAATCGAAAATTATGTTTTTAATCATTAATATATGTTTTTAAACTATCGTTTTTAATAGTCATTTCTGATGCTATTTTTGAGGAAATTACAGGAGCTTTTACACCTTTATCAAAAGTGATTTCACTTTCGAAAACACGTGCCTCATCCCACAAATTTTCATCAATAAAAGTTTGAATTGTTTTTGTTCCTCCCTCAATCAAAACAGACTGAATTTTATGTTTTTGCATTACATCACAAATTTGTTTTGCAACATTTTTATCAAAATCAATTCCTTCAAAAAATAGATTTTCAGAAGTGTTTTTAGGCACATTTTTAAAAGCTGTCAAAAAAATTGTTTTGGCAGTTTCATCATACACAAACAAATTTTTAGAGATTTTCAAATCTTTGTCAATTACAATTCTTGTTGGATGATTTCCAAACCAATCTCTCAAATTCAATGCTGGATTATCATCCAAAACAGTTTTTGTTCCCACTAAAATTGCTTGTTCTTGCGCTCGAAATTTATGAACTAATTGTCTAGAATATTGGTTAGAAATCCAAATAGGTTTTTGTTCATTTTTGGATTCTGGAGCAATAAAACCATCTTTTGTTTGCGCCCATTTTAGCACAATATAAGGACGTTTTTTTTCTTGAAAAGTAAAAAAACGTTTATGATGTTCTCTGCATTCATTTTCTAAAACTCCTACAATTACTTCAATTCCAGCATTTTGCAAACGTTCAATTCCTTTTCCTGCAACCAAACTATTGGAATCAATACAACCAATTACCACTTTTTTGAATTGATGTTTCACAATCAAATCTGCACAAGGTGGCGTTTTTCCAAAATGCGAACAAGGTTCTAAAGTGACATAAATAGTTGCATTTTTTAAAATTTCCTTATTTTTAACTGAATTTATAGCATTTACTTCTGCATGATTTCCACCATAAACTGAGGTAAAACTTTCACCAATAATGATGTTTTCATGAACAATTACTGCGCCAACTGCAGGATTTGGACGCGAAATTCCAATCGCATTTTGTGCGATTTGCAAACAACGTTTTATATAAAATTCGTGATTTGTCACCTAGAATTTGATATTGATATCTTCCGTTTTATCGATGATAAATTCCTTTTTAAATCCTAAAAATGAATAATTCAATGTTCCTTTAAATTGCACTTTTACAGGCTTATTCATAAGAGCATTAAACAATCCACCTAAAATTCCGTTTTTATTATTTTCGAAAACTCGTTTTGTAGGAATGGCAACTTTCAGCGGAACTGCGAAATCATTCTTTGCAGGAATTTTAAAAATATCTGACGAAACTTGCGCAATTTCTTCTCCATTTACAAATACCTTAATATCATCTGTAAAAATTTTTCCACCAACATTATTTGGATTATTGAAATACGCATTTGCGCTCAAACGAATTGTGTCTGAAGCTATTTGGATGATTTTTATATCATCAACCTTTAAAAAAATGGGTGATTTTTTTACAGAACAACTGAAAAAAATCAAACCAAAACATACTAAAATGAATGCCTTTTTCATCAAAAAATATGGATTAAAATGGGTAAATTGCCCTCGCAAAAATACAGTTTTTAATGTCAAATACCGAGTTTATTATCAGAGAAATACAGCAAACAGACAATGCAGCATTAGCTAAAATTGTTCGAAGTGTGATTGTAGAAATGGGTGCTCCAACAATTGGAACAGCTTATGAAGACAAAGCAACAGATCAACTTTTTGAAACGTATCAAAAAGAAAAAGCCATTTATTTTGTGTTAGAACACCAACAAAAAGTAGTTGGAGGTGCAGGAATTGCGCAATTAGACAACTTTGATGGAAATGTTTGCGAGCTACAAAAAATGTATTTCTTACCTGAAGCAAGAGGAAAAGGTTTGGGTTCAAAAATAATAGGAATTTGCCTTGAAAAAGCAAAAGAATTCGGATTTGAAAGTTGTTATTTAGAAACATTGCCTTATATGAAAGATGCAGTGAAATTGTACAAAAAAAATGGCTTCCAAAATTTAGATAAACCAATGGGAAATACTTGTCATTATTCTTGTGATGTTTGGATGATTAAAGATTTGTAAGCCAATTATTATGACACTCAAAGAATACAAATCAGCCTTTTTTGAAGCATTAAAATCGCAATATCCTTCCACAGAAATTGACACTTTTTTGCTGTTTTTGATGGAAGAATATTTAGGATTTACAAGAGTTGATTTGGTTTTAAAATCTGATTTTATCATTGATGAAAATACCAAAACTCTTTTTGATAAGGCTTTAGAACGTTTAAAAAATCACGAACCAATACAATATATTTTAGGAAAAACGGAGTTTTTTGGATTGCCATTTTTGGTTGATAAAAACACTTTAATTCCAAGACCAGAAACTGAAGAATTGGTTTCATGGATTTTAGATGAAATCAATATTTTGAAGAAAAATTCATCTCAAGAAATCAACATTTTAGATATAGGAACAGGTTCAGGTTGTATTGCAATTTCGTTATCAAAAAATTTAAAATCTTCCAAAGTTTCTGCTATTGATATTTCAAAAAAAGCGTTAGAAATTGCCAAAAAAAATACTGAAATCAACAAAGTTTCAGTTGATTTTATTGAGATGGATATTTTAAAAACAACAAGTTTAAGCTCGATTTCAAAGATTACATTTAACGTTATCGTTTCAAATCCTCCTTATGTTAGGAATTTAGAAAAAGTTGAAATGAACAAAAATGTTTTGGAAAACGAACCACATGAAGCATTATTTGTTTCTGACGAAAATCCGTTGATTTTTTATGAAAAAATAGCAGATTTAGCATTGCAACATTTATCAAAAAACGGATTGCTTTTCTTTGAAATCAATCAATATTTAGGAAAAGAAATGACTGAAATGCTATCAGAAAAAGGATTTAAAAATATTGAATTGAGAAAAGATATTTTTGGTAATGATCGTTTGATAAAAGCATCTTTTTTGTAATTTTTTAAATTAAAAAATTGTAGAAATCAAAAATGATTTTATATTTGTAGTGCTTTACTGCGAAAGTAGCTCAGTTGGTAGAGCTTTAGCCTTCCAAGCTAAATGTCGCCGGTTCGAGCCCGGTCTTTCGCTCAAAAACGTTGCAATTTGCAACGTTTTTTTTGTTAAAAACTTTTCAATTTGTTTCCGAAAATCAACAGAAAAATAATTGGTACTGCTAACAAAACAACAAATATTGTATTTACCAAAAACAGCATTGGAACTAGTAAAAGAGTAATTACAAATCCACCAATTGCACCTCCTAAATGTGCTGCATGACCTATGTTTCCCAATTGTTTTTTCATTCCGTAAATGGAATACAATAAATAACCAACTCCAAAAACATAACCTGGCATTGGGATTGCAAAAAACAATAACAATTGCATTTTTGGAAACAATAAAATTGAAGCATATACAATTCCTGAAACTGCACCTGAAGCACCAACTGCACTGTAATAAGATTCGTTTTTATGAAAATAAAATGTGTATAAACTTCCTGCTATTAGACTTCCAAAATAAATAATAAGAAAATTTGGCGCTCCCAAAATTGAGGAAACAATGCCTCCAAAAAGATACAAAGCATACATATTAAACCCCAAATGAATCCAATCAGCATGAAGAAATCCTGAACTTAACATTCTGATTTTTTCGCCATTTGAAATACTATAAACTTGAAATTTATACTTTTCAAAAAAAGCATAATTGTCAAAACCTTTTATAGAAAACAACACATTTGCTATGATAACAAGGATTACTATTAAATTTGGATTTTCTAACATCTTGCAAACATACTAAAATTGAAAAGGTTGAAACAATAAAATTTCAATATAAATGCGGATATTTGCATCCTAATTTATCTGTATGCAATTTCTACTTTTCGGAATTATTTACCCTTTTGCGTGGCTTTTTTCAAGATTGCCCATGAGAGTTTTATACATGATTTCTGATGTATTATTTTTTCTGATTTATCACGTTTTTAGCTATCGAAAAGACGTTGTTTTAAAAAATATTTCGTACGCTTTTCCAGAGAAAACTAAATTAGAAAAAGAACAATTATCCAAAGAATTTTTCAAGCATTTTACAGATATTTTGATGGAAAGTGTCAAAGGATTTTCCATGGGAAAAAAGGAAATTTTTAAAAGATATCAGTATAAAAATCCAGAATTGTTAAATTCATTTGTAAAAGAAGGAAAAAGCATTGCATTGGTTGGAGCACATTTGGCAAATTGGGAATGGTGTGTGAATTTACCTTTAATCACTGATATTCCAATTTATGGTTCTTACAATCAATTGAGAAATCCTTATTTTGAAAAAGCGTTGAAAAAATCTAGAGAAAGATTTGGTTTTATTGGTATCAAAACCTTTGAAACTGTAAAAATAATGATGTCAAATTACCAGCAAAAACAACAAGGTTTGTATATTTTATTGAGTGATCAATCCCCAATGGTTGAAAAAACATTGTATTGGACGGATTTTTTTGGTGTAAAAGTTCCTGTGCATACAGGATTGGAAATGTTGTCAAAAAAGTTTGATTTGGTAGTGATAAATCATCACACAAAAAAAATTAAAAGAGGGTATTATGAAACTGAATTTCAATTAATTACAGATTCTCCAAAAGATTTTGAAAACTACGAATTGACAGAAAAATATCTAGAACTTACCGAAAAAAACATCAAAAATTCACCTGAAAATTATCTTTGGTCACACAATAGATTCAAGCATGAACATCGATTTGAAGAATGGTTAAACAACTATTCTTCTAAGAAAACCAAGAAGTAACTAATTCTTTTTCAATAGATTGATTTGAATTGTGTGAAAAATCATTCTTTGAACTATCATACACATAGTCTTTTGACCAACTTTCAATATGAGTAGCCAATTCTTTTAATGAATTACAAATAAATTCCAATTCGTTATTGGTAATTGTTGGATGCAAAGACAAACGAATCCAACCTGGCTTTTCGGTATTACAACCATCCAAAATTTGATTTTTTATTTTTGTAGAAGTTTCTTCATCAACATTCAACAAATAATGACCATAAGTTCCTGCGCAAGAGCAACCTCCTCGTGTTTGAATTCCAAAACGATCATTCAATAATTTTACAACCAAATTGAAATGATATTTTTCAAAATAAAAAGAAAAAATACTCAATCTCTTTTTTTGATTTGGAGCTAAAATTTGAACTCCATCTAAATTTTCAAGAGTTTCAAACATTCTTTTATTGATGTCATTTTCTCTCTTTTCGATGTTTGAAACTCCCATTTTTTCTTTCAATTGAATGGCAAAAGCAATTTTTATAGTCTGTAAAAAAGCTGGGGTTCCTCCATCTTCTCTGGTTTCAACATCATCAAAATAATCGTGTTGACCCCATGGATTTGTGTAACTTACAGTTCCTCCTCCAGGATTATCAGGAACAATATTTTTGTACAATTTTTTATTAAAAATCAAAACTCCTGCACTTCCAGGACCACCTAAAAATTTGTGTGGAGAAAAGAAAATCGCATCCAAATATTCATCTTCATTTTCAGGATGAATATTGATGTCAACATAAGGCGCACAACAAGCAAAATCCACAAAACACAAACCATTGTATTGATGAATTAGTTTTGCGATTTTATGATAAGGCGTTTTGATTCCTGTAACATTTGAACAAGAAGTTATTGCCACAATTTTGATTTTTCTATCTA
Organism: Polaribacter sp.; assembly: GCA_036846425.1. Classification (GTDB taxonomy): domain Bacteria; phylum Bacteroidota; class Bacteroidia; order Flavobacteriales; family Flavobacteriaceae; genus Polaribacter. Next base: position 1,997 of record DAIUBY010000073.1, on the reverse strand, counting down.
GATATTTTTTGATGGAAATTTCGAAATTCTCCACAGAAACCAATCCATTTTCATCAGCAGGAACCACTTCTACATCAGCAATTGTTTCCAACCAAGAAGTTTGATTTGAGTGATGTTCCATGTGAGAAATAAAAATAATTGGTTTTAAATCCTCAGGAATTGTAGTGTGATTCTTTAGGTTTTCTGAAACTTTCAATCCTAAAATTCGCTGAAATTTATTTACAACTCCTGTCATTCCAGACTCAGCTGTAATTAAGACATCATTGTCATTCGCATTTACATGACGCTTTATTATTTTCCTAGCTTCGTGATAAGCAAGTGTCATTGCAGCACCAGTTGTTGAAGTTTCTGTGTGGGTATTTGCAACAAACGGACCTAATTCATTGCAAATTTTTTCCTCAATTGGTCTGTATAATCTTCCGCTTGCAGTCCAATCAGCATACACTACTTTTTGCTCTCCATAAGGAGAATTAAAAGTTTGATTGATGCCAATAATATGCTCCCTAAATTGAGAAAAAAAATGTTCCAATTTCATAAGAAATTACTTGATAATTTCTCTGATTTCATCGATAAAACGAATTGCTAAATCATCAGCAGCTTTTTGTGATTTCGCTTCTGTATAAATTCTAATAATGGGTTCTGTATTTGATTTTCTTAGATGAATCCACTCATTTTCAAAATCTATTTTCACTCCATCAATCGTATTTACTTCTTCATTTTTATAAGTTGAAGCCATGATAACCAGTATTTTATCCACATCTATTTCAGGTGTTAATTCAATTTTGTTTTTACTCATAAAACAGCTTGGATAAGAATCTCTTAAAGCTCTGCAAGATATTTTTTTATGAGCCAAAAGTGATAAAAATAACGCAACTCCCACCAAAGAATCACGTCCATAATGTGAAGCAGGATAAATAATTCCGCCATTTCCTTCTCCTCCAATTACGGTATTTGTTTCTTTCATTTTCGCAACCACATTCACTTCTCCAACTGCGCTTGCTGTGTATTTTCCACCATGTTTTATAGTAACATCTCTCAAAGCTCTTGAAGAGGATAAATTGGAAACTGTATTTCCTCCTCCTAAACGTCCCAAAACATAATCAGCGCAAGCAACTAACGTATATTCTTCGCCAAACATAGAACCGTCTTCGCAAATCAATGCTAATCTGTCCACATCAGGATCTACAACAATTCCTAAATCTGCTTTTTCCTTAACAACTAATTCAGAAATGTCTGATAAATGCTCTTTTAAAGGTTCAGGATTGTGTGGAAAATGTCCATTTGGCGTACAATATAATTCTACACATTCCACGTTTAATTCTTTTAACAAAGCAGGAATAAAAATACCTCCAGTTGAATTTACAGCATCCACAACTACTTTAAAATTGGCTTTTCTGATGGCATCTACATCAACCAATTCTAAGTTTAAAACTTCTTGAATGTGTTTTTTAACATACGAATCATCTTCAATATAAGTTCCTAAATCATCCACTTCTGCAAATAAAAAAGATTCATTTTCTGCTAATTCTAATATTTTTTCTCCTTCTGCAGCGTTTAAAAATTCCCCTTTTTCGTTTAATAATTTTAGAGCATTCCATTGTTTTGGATTGTGAGAAGCTGTTAAAATAATTCCTCCATCTGCTTTTTCTAAAGGAACTGCAACCTCAACAGTTGGAGTTGTAGAAAGACCTAAATCAATCACATTAATGCCCAAACCAACTAAAGTATTTGCAACCAAACTCGAAATCATTTTTCCAGAAATTCGTGCATCTCTACCAATAACTACTGTTATTTTTTTGGAATTTGGATTGCTATTTTTTAGAAAAGCTCCATAAGCAGCAGCGAATTTTACAGTATCAATAGGTGTTAAATTATCGGAAGTTTTCCCTCCAATTGTACCTCTGATTCCTGAAATTGATTTTATTAAAGTCATGTTGTTAATTTTTGAAACAAAGATACTTTTTTTCATCAAAAAGAACTTTAAAAGTAAGTGATGT
>DAIUBY010000072.1:0-11562 GCA_036846425.1 Polaribacter sp. | reverse complement strand
TTTTTATTGGCGATGTCAATTACTTTCATCACATTTTCATAAGCAGCGTCTTTGTCTCCACGAATAATGATGGTTTTCTTTTTATCTTCTCCAACACTTTTCAGAATTTCATTTTCTAAATCTAGTTCAGACACGTTGGTTTTATCGATATAAAATAAGGCATCACTTGAAATTGAAACCGCAACTGCAGCATTGTTTTCGGTTTTTCCTCCCGCTTTTGGCAACAACACATCAATGGCGCTTACAGTAACTAAGGTTGATGTGAGCATGAAAAAAATCAGCAATAAAAAAACAATATCGGTCATGGAAGCCATGCTGAATGAAGGGTCTATTTTGTTTCTACCTCTTAAGTTCATATGTTAGCTTTTGGCTTTTTATTGTTAGCTTTTACAAGTTTTATGGTTTTTGTTGTTAAAAAAAATGTTAATTCTTAATTAATCAAACAGGTTCATTCAACAAATCTAGAAACTCTACTGATTTTGCTTCCATTTGATACACTACTTTGTTGGTTCTTACCACCAAATGATTGTAGGTTACGTAGGCAATAATTCCAACAATCAATCCTGCAACTGTGGTTGTCATGGCTGTGTACAATCCGTCTGAAAGTAATTTGATATCTATTTGACCACCTGCATTGGCAATTTCGTGAATGGCAATAATCATACCAATAACGGTTCCTAAAAAACCAATCATTGGTGCTGCACCAGAGATGGTTGCTAGCACACTTACGTTTTTTTCTAGTTGATAAATTTCTAATTTTCCAGCAGTTTCAATGGCGGTATTGATATCTTCTAAAGGTTTTCCAATTCTTGAAATTCCTTTATCAATCAATCTTGAGGTGGGTGTATTTTTGCTTTTACACAAATCTCTAGCGGCTTCTAATTTTCCTTTTAAAATAGCTTCTTTGATTTGGTTCATAAAATTTTTATCTTCTTTAGAAGCTGCTTTGATGGCAAAAAAACGTTCGAAATAAATGTAAAACACCACTATCAACAAAACAAAAAGAATACCAATAATAATTTGACCTCCTAACCCTCCACTTTCAACTAAATCATAAATAGAAAGTGTTTTTTCTGTTGAAATTGGTTCTGAGATTTGTTGTAAATTATCCTGAAAAAATAATATCATATGCTTTTTAAATTATGTATTGTGATAACGAATTGTTGGTTTTTAAATTGTCTTTTAAAATAATTTTGAGTTAATAGCTTTTAGCCATTTGCTTTTAGCCTTAGGGGCTAGTTTTTGTTTCATCATCTTTTTAAGAATTTGATAATTGACAAATTATCTAAATCTTTACCTTTTTGCCTCTATGCCACTTTGAAACTCAGCTTCTTTAAAACTTTAAAACAATGTTCTAATAATCATAAAAGATGCAGACCCTACCACAAATCCTATCATGGCTAACCAGCCAATATTTTTCAAATACCAGAAAAAGTCAATTTTTTCCATTCCCATTGCCACAACTCCAGCAGCTGACCCAATGATTAACATACTTCCTCCTGTACCTGCAGAAAATGCAATGAAATGCCACAATTCGTTGTCTAAAGGTTCTGAAAACATTCCTAAACTGGCAGCAACTAAAGGCACATTGTCTATAACTGCAGATCCAACTCCTAGTAACATAACCACTAAATCTGAAACGCCTTCACCATGCAATTCCGTTCCTAGCATGGGTATTGTTTGTTTTAAAGTTGTTGCAAAATTGAATAAAATCCCTAAAGATTCTAGTGCTGCAACAGCCATTAAAATTCCTAAGAAAAATAAAATACTTGGCATTTCGATTTTTGATAAAGAATGATGCACAGGTCCATAAGTTGCATGTTGGTCTGATTCTTCTTTGGTATTGAAATCTGTCAATGAGAATTTTCTTCTACTGAAAATCTCAGCGAATGTTGCTACAATTCCCAATGACAACATCATCCCAACATAAGGAGGTAAATGAGTTAAGGTTTTAAAAATTGGCACAAAAACAATAGCGCATAAACCTATTAATAACATTCTTCCACTAAACTTACTTTTTGGTTTGTCTTCGTCATTATCGTCAAATTCAATTTCTCCTTTGAAAGCAGGCATAAAAGATGCAATAAACGCTGGAACAGCTATGCATAATAATGAAGGAATAAATAAGTATTCAACCAATTTCAAGGTACTTACTTTATTCCCAATCCATAACATGGTTGTAGTTACATCACCAATTGGAGACCAAGCACCTCCTGCATTTGCGGCAATAATAATCAACCCAGCAAACCAGATACGTTCGTCTCTGCTTTTTACAATTTTTTGTAAAATAGATATCAATACAATAGTTGCCGTTAAATTGTCGATAATTGCTGATAAAACAAACGCCAATCCTGAAAACATCCACAATAATTTCTTTTTACTTTTGAAACCCACATAGCCTTTGATGGTTGAAAATCCATCAAAATAATCAATGATTTCTACAATCGTCATTGCACCTAATAAAAACACTAAAATCTCGGCTGTTTTGCCCAAATGATGCAGTAATGTTTCTTCCACTAAATGAACTTTTTCATCATGCATCAAAGCTCCAAAACCATCCACCAAACTATGATTGCTAGAGTCAAACCATGTTGAAAACGAATCAATTCCCAAAGAAACTAAAGCCCAACAAACAGACATCATGACCAATGCCGGAATTAATTTGTCTAATTTTAAATTGTGTTCGAGGGTAATTGCCAGATATCCAATTACAAATACTCCAATAATTAATGACTCCATAGGTTTGTGTTTAAAATTTAATCAATTCTTTTAATGCTATTTCAAAAGCGGTTTCGCTAATACTTGTTTTTGCAGCACTTTTTGCAAAGGTTTTTTGAAGTGCTTTTTTGATGATTCCAGAAGTATCGTCAAAAATGGCTTTGTCTGTCATTTCCACTTTTCGTTCCATGAAATAAGCAAATACTCTTGCCATGCCACAGTTGGAAATAAAATCGGGAATCAAACTCACCTTTTTATCAGTATCTTCCATGATGGGACCAAAGAAAATTTCTTTGTCGGCAAAAGGCACATTTGCTCCACAAGAAATTACTTCCAATCCTGATGCAATCATTTGATTGATTTGCGTTTGTGTTATCAATCTTGATGCTGCACAAGGTGCAAAAATCTCGCAAGGAATTTGCCAGATTTTCTCATTGATTTCCTGAAAAGGAATCATATTTTTTGCTGCTAACGTATTTCCTTTTTTTGATGTGAATAACATGGTAATTTCTTCAAATGAAAAACCATTTTCGTTGATAATACCACCTTCTCTATCAATAATTCCTACAACTTTTGCTCCCATTTGCGACAAATAAAAAGCTGCTGCAGAGCCAACATTACCAAAACCCTGAACAACTGCTCTTTTTCCAGTTACATTTCCACCATAAATATCGTAATAATGACGCACAGCTTCAGCAACACCAAAACCAGTAATCATATCAGCAACTGTATATTTTTTTGAAATGTCAGGAGACAATTTTGCATCTTCAATAACTTTGATAACGCCATGACGCAATTGTCCAATTCTGTTGATTTTATCAGCTTCTGTAGGTTTAAAATGTCCGTTGAAAACACCTTCTTGAGGATGCCAAACACCACTTTCTTCTGTAATTGGAATTACTTCGTGAATTTCATCTACATTCAAATCACCACCTGTGCCATAATAGCTTTTTAGTAAAGGCGCAACTGCTTTGTACCAGCGTTCTAAAACGCCTTTTTTTCTTGGATCTTGAGGATTGAAATTGATGCCCGATTTTGCACCACCAATGGCAGGTCCTGAAACGGTGAATTTCACTTCCATAGTTTTGGCTAGGGAAAGTACTTCGTTGATATCCAAACCTTCGCGCATTCTTGTGCCACCACCTGCAGCACCACCTCTTAGTGAGTTGATGACTGTCCAACCTTCAGCTTCTGTTTCAGCATCTTTCCAATGAAACACGATTTCAGGTTGTTTGTTTTCGTATATTTTTAATAAATCTTTCATGTTTTTTTTCTTAAAATCTCATTTTACATTGTTTGTTTTTCTGAAGCATATTTTTTATTTCAGGAAAGCTAACGTTGATTCATTGTCTCTTTTTAAAAAATTTATTAAACCTATACTTTACGCACAAACTTACAGTAAAAAAAATGATTGCTAAAATTTTTTATTTATTGGTTTGGATAAAAAATGACTCCTGAAGAATGATCTTTTTGAGCGCCTGTAACTGAGCTCAAACAATTGATCTGATTATCAATACGTAACAATCCTAAAAAAGCAAAAATGAGCGCTTCTTTAAATTCTATCAAATTTTTATCAGGAATGATGATGTCACAATTTTTAAAAGTTCTTATTTTTTGAATGATATATTGATCGTATGTGCCACCTCCAGTGCATAATACTTTTTTTCTTTCGGAAATTGTGTTGGAAATTTGAAAAGCAATGTGATCAGAAAAAGTTCGTAAAATAGTTTCAGGTGTTGCTTTTGAAGCAGTTAGTAATGGAAAAACAACTTTATGAACCCACTCTATTCCCAATGATTTTGGGGGATTTTTAGCATAATATTCCAATGAATTTAATTGATGAAAAAGGGATTCATCAAACATTCCTGCAGCTGCAATTTCGCCATTGACATCATAGTCAAACCCCAATTTATTGGCGTAAAAATTCAAAACTACATTGACAGGGCAAATATCAAAAGCGATTCTTTTGCCATTTTGGTTTGATGAAATATTGGCAAATCCGCCTAAATTTATACAATAATTATATTCAGAAAACAACAATTCATCACCAATTGGAACCAAAGGCGCACCTTGACCACCCAAAGCAACATCTTGCGTTCGGAAATCACACACCACTTTTTGGAGGGTTTTGATGGCTATGGTTTGTCCATCACCAATTTGCAATGTGATTCCTTTTTCTGGTTGATGTAAAATAGTGTGACCATGAGAGGAAATAAAATCAATGTTTTTCAAATTATTCTTTTTGATGAAATGATTGATTTCATCACCCAAATAATTTCCATAATCTATAGTGAGCTTTTTCAGATTTTCATCAGAAAAATGAATGGCTTTTTGTAGCATTTCTACCCAAATCTTTGGATATGTAATGGTTTCAGCAACCACAATTTCAAAATTTTGATAATTGCCTTTTTTAAAGGTTACAAAAGCCAAATCAATTCCATCTAAAGAAGTGCCTGACATCAATCCCAATATAGAAATGGTATTTTTATTCACAAGTGTAAAAATAACAAAATTTTATTAAAAAAATGATGCGAAATCGATATCTTTGGGGACTTAAATTACGAATATAATAAAAAACATACCTATGGATTTTAGTTTAACAGAAGAACATCTTATGATTCGAGATGCTGCTAAAGAATTTGCGCAAACCGAATTATTGCCAGGTGTAATTGAAAGAGACAACAAGCAAGAATTTCCACAAGAATTGGTGCGAAAAATGGGCGAGTTGGGTTTTATGGGAATCATGGTTGATCCCAAATACGGAGGAAGTGGCATGGACAGCATTTCGTATGTATTGATTATGGAAGAATTATCAAAAATTGACGCCTCAGCTTCTGTAATGGTTTCTGTAAACAATTCGTTGGTTTGTTATGGATTGGAAGCGTTTGGCACAGAAGCTCAAAAACAAAAATACTTGACAAAATTAGCCTCAGGAGAACAAATTGGTGCTTTTTGTTTGAGCGAACCAGAAGCAGGTTCAGATGCAACCTCGCAAGCAACAACTGCTATTGATATGGGCGATTACTACCTTCTAAATGGCACCAAAAATTGGATTACTAATGGCGGGCGTTCAGATGTATATTTAGTGATTGCACAGACTGACAGAGCGAAAGGCCACAGAGGCATCAACGCTTTTATTGTAGAAAAAGGTATGGAAGGATTTCATATTGGACCCAAAGAAGACAAACTTGGCATAAGAGGTTCTGACACACACACATTGCAATTTAATGAAGTGAAAGTTCCTAAAGAAAATAGAATTGGCGAAGACGGATTTGGATTTAAGTTTGCTATGAAAACACTCTCTGGAGGTAGAATTGGCATTGCTGCACAAGCACTTGGCATTGCTGCTGGTGCTTATGAATTGGCATTGAAATACTCCAAAGAACGCAAAGCTTTTGGCACTGAAATCTGTAATCATCAAGCAATTGCTTTTAAATTAGCAGACATGTACACAGAAATTGAAGCTGCCAGAATGTTGGTTATGAAAGCAGCTTGGCTTAAGGATAATGGTGAAAATTATGATATGGCTTCTGCAATGGCAAAACTGTTTGCTTCAAAAGTCGCCATGGAACACACAGTAGAAGCTGTACAAATTTATGGTGGTAATGGCTTTGTAAAGGAATACCATGTAGAACGCTTGATGCGTGATGCTAAAATCACACAAATTTATGAAGGCACATCCGAAATTCAAAAAATTGTCATTTCAAGAGGATTGATTAACGGATAATTTTCTTTTTTACTATCATTTTTATACAAAATCCATCTTTTCAAGATGGATTTTGCATTTCTACACAATTCTAAAATTAGTAAAGCTTCAAATTTTAAAAATCACCACTCAAATCAAGGATTTTCTGATAGTACGCATCACTAAAAATGCAAATAAACTCAAAATTTATTGAATTTTTACTAGGCAACCTTGCGTAATAATTGCATTATTTTTTGGAAAACCCTCATTTTTATGAATATCTTAAAATTATATAGTGATTTTTTACAAACATCCTATTTTTCACCCTTCATCAATCAAAAAATACATTTATCTTAATTTAACCCCTATTTTTTTGAGGGGTCATTTCAAAATTACAACGTTTTCGAAAATTGACCCCCTTGTTTTTTAATATTAACTATATATATTTGACCCGTTCAAATAATTAAAATCAATTTAAAAACTAAAAAAGAACAAACATTATGAAGAAAATTATTTTTACTTTATTATTAACAAGTAGTTTAATAGTAACTGGACAAGAAAGTGACGACAAAGGAACATTTACAGTAAGTGGTAGCGTAGATGTTTACCATACAAGTAATCTAAAAAGTAATTCACCAGGCTCAGTAGGCGTTTTGTATGGCGGAAGTGCTGCTGCTAATGGATTTGGATTGGGTATGGCAAATACTATTTTTGCTTACGAAAAAGGAAAAGCAGGAGTTGTAGCTGACTTGGCTTACGGTCCTAGAGCAAATGCTGCCAACATGTATGAGGGAGCTATCAACCAATTATATGCTTACTACAAAGCATCTGATAAGGTAACATTGACCTTAGGACAGTTCAATACCTTTTTAGGATATGAGGTAATCTCTCCAACTGGAAATTTCCACTATTCTGTATCGTATTTATTCAATGCTGGTCCTTTTTCTCACACAGGTTTGAAAGTAAACTATGCAGCAACTGAAGATTTATCTTTCTTATTTGCTTTGACAAATCCTCATGGATTGACATCAGGAGCTAATCCAGGAAATGATTATCAATTAGGTTTCCAAACAGGTTACAAGGGTCAATACTTTAATTTGGCTTATGGGGCTGACGGATTTGGATTCACAGATGTATTGTATTTAGACTATACAGGTGGATTTGACTTATCAGAAACATTCTATGCGGGTATCAATGCTGCTTATTCAAAATCTAGTGATGCAGATGCAGGATACCAAGGATTTGCATTGTATTTACAAAACAAGTTTTCAGATACATTCTCATTAGGATTTAGACCAGAATTTTTCACATATACCTCTGGAGCTGGAGATGCAAACGTATCTGCTTTCACATTGTCTGCAAATCTTTCATTGACAGAAAGTTTGAAAATTATTCCTGAGGTAAGAATTGATTCTTCAAAAGATTTGATTATTCCAGGTTTCCCAGGAGATAAAACAATGACAGGAGCTACACTTGCAGCAATTTATTCTTTCTAAAATACAAATTAAATAAACTTACGAAATTCCAATTTCGTAGGTTTTTAAACAAACACTAACTAAAAAATTTATACAATGGGTTTATTATTATCAATGATTCAAGAAACAACTGCAACAGTAGATATTGCTGCTGAAGTTGAGAAAATAAACGGAGATATGGGAATGTTATGGATGCTTTTAGCAGGTATCTTGGTATTCTTTATGCAAGCAGGATTCTTCCTAGTAGAATCTGGAATGACAGATTCTAAAAATGCGGTTAATATTGCTATGAAAAACTTCTTAGACATTGCTGTAGGATCTTTAGCATTTTGGTTTGTAGGATATTCTTTGATGTATGGTTCTGATGCTTTCATGGGAATTTTCCATTGGAGCGGATTTACATTCTCTCAGGGTGCAGCAGATTTATTTTTCCAAACAGTATTTGCTGCAACTGCTGCAACAATTGTTTCGGGAGCCATTGCAGGAAGAACTAAATACACTACTTATGCCGTTTTCAGTATCGTAATGACCGCAATTATTTATCCAATTGCTGGTGGATGGGAATGGAATGGAGGATGGTTAAACAATACTGATGGTATTATGCCAGCTGAATTTATTGACTTTGCAGGATCATCAATTGTTCACTCTGTAGGTGGATGGGCAGCTTTGGTTGCTGCTTGGATGGTAGGTCCAAGAATTGGAAAATACTTAGATGGAAAACCTGTTGAAATGCATGGTCACAACCAAATGTATGCAACTTTAGGGGTATTTATCCTTTGGTTAGGATGGTTTGGTTTTAATGGTGGATCTCAATTAGCTTGGGGTGGTGATGATGCAGTTGCTGCTTCACAAGTAGTATTGGTAACCAACTTAGCAGCTTCAGCAGGAGCAATTGCAGCGTTGGTATTTACATGGATTAAAAATGGAAAACCAAACTTAGGAATGACCTTAAATGGCGCTTTGGCTGGTTTGGTAAGTATCACTGCAGGTTGCGGTAACATGACAGAATCAGGTTCTATATTAGCAGGGTTAATTGGAGGTATCTTAGTAGTATTATCAATAGGATTTATTGAAAAAACTTTGAAAATTGATGATGCTGTTGGTGCAATCTCAGTTCATGGAGTTGCAGGTGCTTGGGGTACTTTGGTTATTGGACTTTGGGGTGTAGATGGTGATACAGGAATTGGAATATTTAATGGTGGTGGTGGTGCACAATTGGGTGCACAAGCTATTGGAGTAGTTGCTTATGCAGTTTGGGCAATAGTATTGTCATTTGTTTTCTTATACATCATAAAAGTATTATTTGGTGGATTGAGAGTGACAGAGGAAGAAGAAATACAAGGACTTGATATTTCAGAACACGGGTCAATTGCTTATCCAGGAAAAAGAGTTAGAGAAATTGAATAGAAATTAGTTTAGTTATTATTTTTACACAGATCACATGGCTTTAATTGCCATGTGATTTTTGTTAAAAAAAAATTACTATTTTAACCCCGTTTAAAAAATCTTAATACAAATAAAATGAAGAAAATTGAAGCAATCATCAGAAAATCAAAGTATCGTGAAGTAAAAGAAGCTTTGCACGAAGTAGGTGTAAATTTTTTCTCTTATTGGGATGTTACTGGTTTGGGCAATGAAAAAGAAGGTCATGTTTACAGAGGTGTAAGCTACAGTACAAGTGACATTCAAAGACGTTATTTATCAATAGTGGTAAATGATGATTTTGAGGAAGTAACCATCAATGCGATTTTAAAGTCGGGAGCAACTGGTGATGTTGGTGATGGAAAAATTTTTGTGAGCGATATTAATGAAGCTTACAGAATTAGAACAGGCGAAAAAGGAGGACAAACTTTAAACTAAAAACTAAAAATGGAATTACTTACAACAAATAATGTATGGATGATGATCTGTACAGCACTCGTTTTTTTTATGCATCTTGGATTTTCTCTTTTAGAAATAGGATTGACAAGACAAAAAAACACATTAAATATTTTATTTAAAAATATTTTCATCATTACTATTGGGTTACTATTGTACTGCATGGTTGGTTTCAATTTAATGTATCCAGGAACCTTTTCTTTAGGAGGCGTACTACCTGATTACTTTTGGGATTTATTTGGACTTTCACTCCCAGAAAATGGTTTAACTCCAGATTATGCTGATAGTGGTTATACCTATTGGACTGACTTTTTATTTCAAGGAATGTTTGCTGCAACAGCAGCTACCATTGTATCTGGAGCTGTAGCTGAACGTGTTAAAATTGTTCCTTTCATGATTTTTACTATTATTTATGTAGGCATTGTATATCCTATTGCGGGTTCATGGCTTTGGGGTGGTGGATTCCTAAAAACAATGACTACACCTTTCTATGATTTTGCAGGATCAACACTAGTACATTCTGTGGGTGGCTGGGCCGCTGTAGTTGCGGTTTGTTTATTAGGCCCTCGTATTGGAAAATTCAAAAATGGAAAACCACAAGCAATTCCAGGTCATAATATTCCACTCGCAACAGCTGGAGTATTGATATTATGGTTAGGTTGGTTCGGATTTAATGGAGGTTCTGTGCTTTCTGCTGATCCAGGATTAACTTCTTTAACTTTAGTAACCACATGTTTAGCTGCTGCTGCAGGTGGAGTTTTTGCGGCATTTGTATCGGCAATCAAATTTAAGAATTTAGATTTAACCATGTTTTTAAATGGAATTCTTGGAGGATTGGTTGGAATTACAGCAGGCGCAGATCAAATGTCTCCAACTGATGCTATTGTTATTGGAGCAATTGCAGGAACAATCATTGTTTTTGCTGTAAGCTTGATTGATAAATTAAAACTTGACGATCCAGTTGGAGCCATTGCAGTTCACCTAGTTTGTGGAATTTGGGGAACGTTGGCTGTAGGAATTTTTGGCGCTAAAGCTGGTTTAGACCAATTTATAAGTCAATTAATTGGGGTTGGATCTTATGCAGTTTTTTGCATTGCAACTTCATTTATTATCATATTTACCCTTAAGAAAACTATGGGTATAAGAGTTAGTGAAAAAGAAGAGTTAGAAGGTTTGGATGCTCATGAACATGGAATGGATGCTTATCCAGATTTCCGTTTGAACGAGCAATAACAAAGCCTACTTTATCAAGTAAAGACATCCTTAAGAATAAAATTTTAAGGATGTTTCCTTATTTTTATGAATTTCATAATTAAATTTGATTTAATTATCATAAATACATTTTTGATACTATATTTTTAATTTCATAACAAAAATTATAGCAAATACTTTAAATTTCTGCATTTTATTTAATTAAATATATAAATTTGTAAAAATAATTTAATTAATAAATGGAGAAACAAGGCTTATACTCCCCTGAATTTGAACACGAAAATTGTGGGGCAGGATTCATTTGTAACCTTAATGGAGAGCGAACAAATCAAATCATTCACGATGCTTTAGAAATACTTGTTAAACTAGAACATAGAGGTGGCGTTAGTGCGGATGGAAAAACAGGAGATGGTGCAGGTTTACTGATTGATATTCCTCATGATTACTTTAAACGTGTTTGTAATTTCCCAATTCCAAATCCAAGAGAATATGCTGTTGGAATGGTATTTTTACCAAAAATATTAAACCAATATGATTTTTGTAAAAGCATTTTTGAAAAAGAAATAAAAGCGCAAGGATTAACCGTTTTAGGGT
>DAIUBY010000071.1:0-11695 GCA_036846425.1 Polaribacter sp. | reverse complement strand
TTGTAAATGTATCAATTTCAATCGAATTTAAAACCCTGTTTTTTGTACTTTTGTGAATCAAAAAAATAAACAATACTCAAAAATCCTACCAAATTTTGATGAATCATCCCAAAAGATATACCATTACAGCTGCATTACCATACACAAATGGCCCAATTCATATTGGACATTTGGCTGGAGTTTATGTTCCTGCAGATATTTATGCTCGTTATTTACGATTGAAAGGTGAGGATGTTGCTTACATCTGTGGCTCAGACGAACATGGAGTTGCCATTCCAATGAAAGCCAAAAAAGAAGGTATTTCTCCCAAAGAAATTATTGACAAATACCACACAATTATCAAAAAATCGTTCCAAGATTTTGGAATTTCGTTTGATAATTATTCCAGAACTTCTGCTGAAATTCATCACAAAACAGCTTCAGAATTTTTTACAAAATTGTATGAAAATGGCGATTTTATTGAAGAAACAACAGAACAATTATTTGACGAACAAGCCAATCAGTTTTTGGCAGATCGTTTTGTAGTAGGAACTTGCCCAAAATGCGGTTTTGATGGCAGTTATGGTGATCAATGTGAAAGTTGTGGAACGAGTCATAATGCGACTGATTTAATCAATCCAAAATCGGCAATTACAGGAAATATTCCAACATTAAAATCGACAAAACATTGGTTTTTACCTTTAGACAGATATGAATCTTTTTTGCGAGAATGGATTTTAGTGGGTCACAAAAACGACTGGAAACCCAATGTTTACGGACAAGTAAAAAGTTGGATTGATGATGGTTTGCGTCCAAGAGCTGTAACGCGCGATTTAGATTGGGGAATTCCTGTGCCACTTGAAAATGCGGAAGGAAAAGTACTATATGTTTGGTTTGATGCGCCAATTGGATACATTTCATCTACCAAAGAATGGGCTGAAAGAGAAGGGAAAAATTGGGAAGATTATTGGAAAAATGACGATACAAAATTGGTTCATTTTATTGGAAAAGACAATATTGTATTTCACTGTATTGTTTTTCCAAGTATGTTAAAAGCGCATGGTGATTACATTTTACCAGAGAATGTTCCTGCAAATGAATTCTTGAATTTGGAAGGAAATAAATTATCCACTTCTAAAAATTGGGCAGTTTGGTTGCATGAATATTTAGAAGATTTTCCAAATCAGCAAGATGTTTTGAGATATACTTTGATCGCAAATGCTCCAGAAACAAAAGACAACGATTTTACTTGGAAAGATTTTCAAGCAAAAAATAATAATGAATTAGTAGCCATTCTTGGAAATTTCATCAACAGAGTTTTTGTGTTAACGCATAAATATTATGACGGATTTGTGCCAACTCCAGGAGAATTTTCGGCAATTGATGAAGATGTTTTGGCAGCTTTAAAAGAATTTCCAAACACGATTGGAAAATCTATTGAGCGTTATCGTTTCAGAGAAGCTTCACAAGAATTGATGAATTTGGCACGTTTAGGAAACAAATATTTAGCTGATGAAGAACCTTGGAAAGTAATTAAAGAAGATGAAGAGCGTGTAAAAACAATCATGTTTGTTGCTTTGCAAATTGTAGCAGGTTTAACAGTAGTTTCTGAACCATTTTTACCATTTACAGCTACAAAATTGAAGAATTTATTGAACATTGTTTTTTGCAAAAAAGACAAAGGAATTTCATGGAGTGATGTTGCTGAAAAAGATATTTTGTTGCAACCAAATCATCAAATTGGACAAGGAGAATTGTTGTTTTCAAAAATTGAAGACGCAACAATTGAAACGCAATTAGAAAGATTGATTGCCACCAAAAAATCTAACGAACAAGAAAACAAACAAACTTCTCCACAAAAACCAACCATTGATTTTGAAGATTTTACAAAATTAGACATCAGAATTGGAACTATTTTAGAAGCAGCAAATGTGCCAAAAACGAAAAAATTATTGCAACTAAAAGTGGATGTTGGGATTGACACAAGAACCATTGTTTCTGGAATTGCTGAGAGTTTTTCGCCATCAGAAATTATTGGACAACAAGTGAGTGTTTTAGTCAATTTAGCTCCAAGAACCATCAAAGGAATTGAAAGTCAAGGAATGATTTTAATGACAAATACTGCTGATGGAAAATTGGCTTTTGTAGAACCTTCTGAAAAAGTTGCAAATGGACAAGAAATAAGTTAAAAAATTATGTCAAAAAAACTCGCACTCATTGCATTTGTGGTCTCTCTTGGAGGATTTTTATTTGGTTTTGATGCTGGAATCATTTCTGGAGTCATGTCGTTTGCAACTCCTGAATTTCAGCTAACAGAATTGCAAGAAGGTTGGGTAGTGAGTTCGCCATCTTTTGCTGCCATGATTGCCATGTTGTTTTCTGGAAGATTGAGTGACATTTTTGGCAGAAAAAAAATCTTGCTTTTTGTTGCGTTTTTATATGCTTTGTCTGCATTGTTATCAGCAATTGCCAATTCTTACGAAGTTTTATACATCGCAAGAATGATTGGTGGTTTGGCTTTTGGAGCAGCGTTGGTTTTAGCGCCCATGTATATTGCCGAAATTTCAACTTCCAAAAACCGAGGGAAATTAGTGGCAATTCAACAATTGAATATTGTGCTGGGTTTTTTTGCTGCCTTTTTAAGCAATTATTTTTTCAATAAATACAACACTCCTGAAAGTTCTTTTTTGACAGATGAAAATGTTTGGAGATATATGTTGGGTGTTGAATTGATTCCTGCGTTGTTGTATTTTTTCTTTCTGTTTTTTGTCCCAAAAAGTCCAAGATGGTTATTTTTAAAAGACAAACCTGAAGAAGCAAAAAAGGTTTTAATCCAAATTCATGGGAAAATAGTTGCTGAAGAAGAAATCGAAGCAATCGAAAAAAATAGTTCAAACGAACATTCAAAATCTAAATTACACTTCAAAGAATTGCTAAAACCTGGCTTGAAATTTTTATTTTTGGTGGGTTTGGTTATTGGAATTTTACAACAAATTACAGGTATCAATGCTGTTTATTTTTACGCAACTTCCATTTTTAAACAAACAGGAATTGGTACAGATGCATCTTTTTCATCAGGAATTTTATTGAGTTCAGTCTCCGTAATTTTCACAATCATTTCCATGTATTTGATTGATAAAACTGGCAGAAGATCACTTTTATTAGTAGGTACTTTTGGCATTGCCTTTAGTTTAATTTTGTGTGCTTATGGATTTCAAAAAGCGACTTATCAACTTACTACTGAGAAAATAAATAGTCTTACTTTCGAAGATTCAACTAAATTATTGGCGTTAGAAAACACCGTTTTCACAAACGATTTAGATTTTAAAAATGCCGCAAAAGAAGTTTTAGGAATCCGCGTTTATCAAAAAAACGATGGCGCCATTTTAGAAGCTGCCACAAATATCAATGCAACCTTAGTTTTAATCGGAATTTTAGGATTTATTGCCTGTTTTGCCTTTTCATTAGGACCTGTAATGTGGGTATTGCTATCAGAAATTTATCCTATAAAATATCGAGGTTTGGCAATAGGAATCATTGCGTTTATCAACTCTTTGATTAGCTCTTTAGTGCAATTGATTTTTCCTTGGGAATTGTCAAATTTTGGAAATGCTTTGACCTTTTTTATCTTTGGATTTATAGCCTTGATTGGATTTTTTGTAATGCTAAAAATCGTTCCAGAAACCAAAGGAAAATCATTGGAAGAAATTGAAAGAGAGTTTGTGAAAGCGTAATTACTCATGCTAAAAATTGCTTTTCATCCTATTTACAAACATCCATTGCCTGAAGGTCATCGTTTTCCAATGGAAAAATATGACTTGCTTCCACAGCAATTAATTTATGAGGGAACGTGTTCAAAAGACAACTTTTTTGAACCTGAAATCCCCAATTACAATCACTTTTTTACAGTTCACAATTCGGATTATTTTTTTGATTTATTGAATGGAACGCTTTCACAAAAAGCCGCCAGAAAAATAGGATTTCCACTTTCTGAAACATTGATTGAACGTGAAATGATCATTGCTGATGGCACTATGAAAGCATCTGAATTTGCAATTCAATTCGGAATTGCCATGAATATTGCAGGAGGCACACATCATGCATTTTCAAATCGTGGTGAAGCTTTTTGCCTATTGAATGACCAAGCAATTGGGGCTAAATATTTGCAAAATAAGCAATTGGCAAACAAAATTTTAATCGTTGATTTAGACGTTCATCAAGGAAATGGCACTGCAGAAATTTTTCAAAATGATGAAACTGTGTTTACCTTTTCAATGCATGGAAAAAGCAATTATCCTTTTCAAAAAGAAAAAAGTGATTTGGATATTGCGCTAGAAAATAATACGAATGATGAAACTTATTTATCTATTTTAAAAGAAATATTGCCAAAACTCATTCATCAAGAAAAACCTGATTTCATCTATTATTTATGTGGTGTTGATGTCATTGCCACAGACAAGTTAGGCAAACTTTCCTTGACTATTGATGGCTGCAAAGAACGTGACAGATTTGTATTGCAAACCTGTTTCAATCACAAAATTCCTGTGATGTGTTCTATGGGTGGAGGCTATTCTCCTGATATAAAAACGATTGTAGAAGCACATGCAAATACATTTCGTCTGGCACAAGAGATTTATTTTTAGCAAAACTTTACCCAACAACACTGCTCTTCTTCAAAGCTTTTACAAAAGGTTGGCTATAAACTCTTTTACCCAAAGCAGCATTAATTGCGTTGGCAACTGCACCACCTGCAGGAGGCAATCCTGGCTCACCTAAACCTGTTGGTGCGATTTCATTTTGTAGAAAATAAACCTCAACTTTTGGGGTTTCTTGCATGCGAATCAATCTATATACATCAAAGTTTTGGGCAGTTGGTTTTCCGTTTTCAAAAGACATATCGCCAAACATGGCATGTCCTATTCCATCAATAACACCACCTTCCACTTGATTTTTAGCTCCTGAAACATTGATAACAATGCCACAATCTACAGCAACAGTTACCTTTTTAATAATTGGAAAACCATCTTTCAACTCAATATCTGCTACTTCTGCAACATGGGTATTATGGCTGTAATACGCTGCAAAACCTTGGTAAATTCCATTTGGAGTTTTTCCCCAATTGGATTTTTCTCTGACTAATTTAATGGCATTTTCCATGCGTTCACCAGAATATTGAATGCGTTTATCTGTTGTATTTTTTACTTTTTGTAATAAATCCAAACGCAATTGAATTGGATCAATATTGATGGCAGCAGCCAATTCATCAAAAAAACTTTGTTCTGCAAATGCAAGGAAATTGGTGTAGGGTGCTCTCCAAGCGCCAGTTGTGATATTACTGTTATAAGTGGCAACTTCTACTTTATAATTTGGAATACATCCTGCAGGAAAATAATTGGCAATTGAGCCAAACATATTTCCATTAATTGCAGCCTCTTTTAATTGATATCCTGTAATTTTTCCGTCTTTAATAGCTGCTTTTATACGATATTTTACAGAAGGTTTATAAACGCCTGTTGTCATGTCATCTTCTCTTGCAGAAACCATCTTTACAGGTTTTCCAATTTTATTAGCAATTTCTGCAGCTTCCAACGCAAAATCTGAATACAATCTTCTTCCAAAACCACCACCAATTCTTGTCATCTCAACCGTAATTTCTTCTACTTTTCTGTCTAATAAAACAGCCACTGCTTTTGAGACTTCTTCAGGAGTTTGAGTTGGACCAATCAATTCAATTTTTGAGGCAGTTACGTTTGCATAAAAATTCATAGGTTCTAAGCAATTGTGGGGTAAAAATGGCGAATGATAGGTTCTTTCAATAATGGTGTCAGCTTGTTTAAAAGCATCTTCAATGTTGCCTTCTTCTCTCAATACTTTTTGTTTATTCCCATCCAATAACGACGTTAATTTTTGATCATGAAACGTTGAACTTTCCAATTCTGTGGTTTGTTTCCATTGTGCTTTGATGGTATTTTTGGCTTTCAATGCGGCCCAAATAGAAGTTGCAATTACTACAATTTTGTCACTTTCACTTAAAATTGCTGTCCAACTTACATATCCTTTGCTTAAAAAATTTCGGGCTTTTTCTCCAATAGTAAATACATCAATCACTCCAGAAATTGATTTGGCTTCTGTAGCATCAAACGAAACCAATGTTTGACCAAAAGCTGGAGGTCTTACCACAGTTGAATACACCATTCCTGGTGTTTTGAAATCCAATCCAAAAAGTGGTTTTCCTGTGATGATTTTATCGATATCAACATTTACAATTTCTTTTCCAATAATATGAAAATCTTTGATTTCTTTGAGCGATACTTTTTCAGGAATTGGTAACGTTGCAGCCAATTTTACGACATCTCCATAATCCAACGTTTGTCCTTTGCTATTAGAAATAATTCCTTTTGATGCAGTACAAGTTGATGGATCCACATTCCATTTTTGAGCAGCAGCATTGATCAACATTTGTTTTGCTGTTGCACCAGTTTGACGCAAAACATTCCAATTTCCTCTGATGGATTGACTACCTCCTGCAATTTGACCTTTGAAACTTTTGGTATCTAAACCAGCTTGAACTACAGTAACTTTATTCCAATCAACATCCAATTCTTCAGCAATAATCATTGGCATGGAAGTTTTTACTCCTTGCCCAATTTCAGGATTTGGAGAAAAAATAGTGACAAAACCTTCATCAGAAATTTTGATATACGCATTAAAATCATTGAAATTTAAGTTTTCAATGGATGTTGGCATGATTGCTTTTGGTTTACAAGCCGCTACAAGATTGAAGCCTATAAGCAATCCTCCACTTGCCAAAAGTGATGTTTTTAAGAAGTTTCTTCTACTAAAATCGATATTTGTTTGAGATTCCATTTGTTTCTTTTTTAGTGGATTAAGACATTTTTTGTGAAGCAACTTTTACTGCTTTTTCTATTCTGTTATAAGAAGCGCATCTGCAAATATTTCCGTGCATGGCTTCTCTAATTTCTTCTTCTGTTGGATTTTTATTTTCTGCTAAAAATGCAGCTGCTGTCATGATTTGCCCTGCTTGACAATAGCCACATTGTGGCACATCAATTTCTTTCCAAGCTTCTTGTACAGGATGTGTTCCATCTGAAGACAACCCTTCAATAGTTGTGATTTTTGCATCTTCTATTAAAGAAATCTGCATTTGACAGCTTCTAGTTGCAATGCCATCAATATGAACAGTACAAGCACCACATTGCGCAATTCCACAACCAAATTTGGTGCCTACCAAATTCAGTTCATCTCTTAAAATCCATAACAAAGGCGTATCTGCATCTGCAGTTACAGTTTGTGTTTTTCCATTGATTGATAAGGTATATGTTGGCATATGAAGCAGATTTAATTTACCGCAACAAGTTACAAAAAAATATGTTGAAAATTTACACCATTAAATTTTAGAAAAATATTGAAAACAAAAAAATCCGAACTTCAATTGAAATTCGGATTTTCTAAACAAAGAACTAACAATTTACTTTCCCCCTAACATCAACAATTCGTTTACCAAAATTTCTGTAATGTATCTTTTATCTCCTTCTTTGGTGTCATAAGAACGGTTTGTTAATTTACCTTCAATGGCAATTTCTTGTCCTTTTTTAACATAGCCTTCAACAACTTTTACCAAACCACCACTTACAACAATATTGTGCCAATATGAGCGCTCTACTTTATTGCCTGATTTGTCTTTGTAGCTATCATCTGTAGCTAAAGAAAATTTTGCGATTTTGTTTCCATCTTGGAAAGTTACTACTTCTGGATCTTGACCCAATCTTCCAATCAACTGTACTGTGTTTCTTAACGTATTCATAAGATAAGTTTTTAAAAAATGATTAATTTATTTTTGTCAATTCGTTTTGACACTGCAAAGATGTGACAACAAAAAACCTTTATTCGGTTGAAAAACAATTACTTTCGATTGTAAGCGTTTGTAGTCGTTTACAAATGGAATTTTTTACTATCTTTCAATCATGGAAAAAAAAGTGTGTTTAGAATGTCAAGAACCTATCAAAGGTAGGATTGATAAGAAATTCTGCTCTGATTATTGCAGAAATACCTATAACAATAGCGTTGCTAAAGACAGCAAAAATTTAGTTCGAAACATCAACAATCGACTAAAAAAAAATTATAAAATTTTATCCGAATTAAATGATTCTGGCAAAACAAAAGTTTCCAGAACAAAATTGTATGACAAAGGTTTTGATTTTCAACTGTTCACTTCTATCTATCAAACCAAAACTGGAAACACGTATTTTTATGTGTATGATGAAGGGTATTTATCGTTAGAAAATGATTGGTTTTTGTTGATTAAAAAGGAAATGTAGAAAGAATAAACCTCTATTTAGCAATCACCAAGTATTCCCTTTCACTTTCAAAGCAGCTTTCAACACATCTTTTTGACTCAATTGTCCTAAAAGAACACCATTTTCATCAACCACAGGAAAACGTCTTCTGCGTGAAGCCAAAAACTTAAAAGCAGCATCAAAAATATTCATGTTTTTATCAATCGTATCAACATCTGTTACCATATTATTGCCAACAGTATTGTTGGAATCTGAAGGCATGTTGTAGTATTTACTCTCAGAAATATGTTTGATGCAGTCTGTTTCGGAAATAATCCCAATCAATTCGTTTTTATCATTGACAACTGGTCCACCTGAAATATGGTGTTTTATCAATAAACTTATCACATGATCTAAAGAATCAGTTGCTTTGAAAGTGATTAATTTGGTTGTCATGTAATCTGCTACCAAAATCTGTTCTTCGATTTTATTAGTTTGAGATACATCTCTTTTTCCTTGAAAGCTTTTAATTCCCATAGTAGATTGATTTTAAGTGGATTGAAATGTACATTTTTTTTAGATTGAAGTCAACAAATCAACAAAGTTTTTTTTTCATACATTTATGCAAACTAATTTCTCTAATGAAAAAATATGCATCAATCATTGTCATCCTTATAGTTTTAGGGACAATTTACTGGAGTTTTTCCGATTTAAAACCTGGAATTTCAAATCAAAAAGAATTGCTTCAAACAGGTTTTTCATTGGATAATGCATTAATTCATTTAAAAAATATCAGTAAAAAGCAACATTATGTTGGTTCTGAAGGTCATAAAGAAGTACAAAATTATTTAGTTTCCGAACTCGAAAAATTGGGTTTTGAAGTTGAAATTCAACAAAAAGTAGCTGTGAATAAAAAATGGTTTGCAGCTACAAATACCGAAAATATTGTTGCAAAACTTAAAGGAACATCATCTGGAAAAGCGTTATTATTACTTTCTCATTATGATGCTGCCATGTTTTCTGCTATTGGTGCAAGTGATGCTGGCTCAGGAGTTGTTACTATTTTAGAGGGAATTAGAGCATTTTTATCAAAAAACAACACTCATCAAAACGATATTATAATTCTTTTTTCTGATGCTGAGGAATTAGGTTTATTAGGTGCAGAAGCTTTTGTAAAGCATCATCCTTGGGCAAAAAATATTGGATTAGTTTTAAATTTTGAAGCTCGTGGAAGTGGAGGTCCAAGTTATATGTTGATGGAAACCAATGGGAAAAACAGCCAACTTTTAAAAGAGTTTTTGGCAGCAAAACCAAATTTTCCAGCAGCAAATTCCTTGATGTATAGCATCTATAAAATGTTGCCAAATGATACTGATTTAACCGTTTTTAGAGCCAATGCAAATATCAATGGTTTTAATTTTGCATTTATTGGGGATCATTTTGATTATCATACAGCACAAGATTCTTACGAACGTTTAGACCAAGAATCACTGTTGCATCAAGCTGATTATTTGATGTCACTTTTGCCGTATTTTGCCAATTCAAATTTGGAAAATTTAAATTCAACAGAGGATTTTGTGTATGTAAATTTCCCTTTTATTGGCATGTTAACTTTCTCTTTTTCGTGGGTTTTGCCTTTGTGTTTTATTGCAACTTTTTTGTTTTTAGTGATTCTTTTCTTTGGAATTGCTTTGAATAAAATTACTGTAAAAGGTTCATTAAAAAGCGTTGTCCCATTTTTACTTTCAACAGTTTTAACTGGAGGAATTTCTTTTGGATTGTGGAAATTGATTTTGGTAATTCATCCTCATTACAAAGACATTTTGCATGGTTTTACCTACAATGGTTATGCATATATTGCTGCTTTTGTGTTTTTGAATTTGTTTATCGTTCTTAAAATGTATCACTATTTTTTCAATCAAGAAAAACCTGCAAGTTTGTTGGTAGCTCCCATCTTTTTTTGGTTGATTATTAATTTTGTAATCAGTGTTTATTTAAAAGGTGCTGGATTTTTTATCATTCCTCTTTTTAGCGCTTTGTTGATTTTGGCAATTGCTGTTTTCACAAACCTAATAAAACATACACTTAGAATTGTATTTGCAATCGCCTCAATTCCAACAATATATATTTTTGCTCCTTTAATTAAAATGTTTCCTGAAGGCTTAGGACTAAAAAATATTTTTATTAGCGGAATTTTAATTTCGTTGGTTTTTGGATTATTAGTGCTTATTTTCTATCAAAAAAAGAATCAATTATTGATGAAAATCACGGGTGTTTTTGCATTGATTTTCTTTGGATATGCCACTTTTAATAGTGGTTTTTCAGAAGAAAATAAAAAACCAAATAGTTTGGTATATGTTCAAAATGATATTGATAAAACTGCCTATTTTGGTACTTATAATCAAACTTTAGATGTTTATACTGAGCAAATTTTTAATGAAGGTTTCACAGCTGGAAGTTTGCAAAATGCCGAAACAAAAAGCAAATACAATACGCGTTTTCGTTTTTATAAAGAAACCGATTTTAAAGATATTGAATCCTCGAAAATTAGCATAACAAACGATTTTATTCGAGGAGAAAAAAGGGTGATTGAATTTGTTCTAAAACCTACTAGAAAAATTAATAAGTTGGAATTCATCACCAATCAAAAAATTTCGTTGACAAATTTTAAAGTAAATAATGCATCTGTTAATGAGGGAAAAAATTACGAAGTAAAAAATGGCACTTTTTTAATTTATTATGTGGCAAATGAGGATAAAGAAATCTCATTGTCTTTTGCCATTGATAAAAATGAAACGATAGACATCATTGTAAATGAAATTTCATTTGATTTGCTTTCACATCCAAAGTTTTCAATCAAACCAAGATCAGCTTCAATGATGCCTATGCCATTTGTTACTAATGATGCCATTATCATTAGTAAAAAAATAAATCTTTAATTATTTTATTTCAGAAACTCTTAAGGTATTTACCATTCCACGAGCTTCTGCAGGCATTGAAGCCAAGTTGATTACGATATCACCTGCTTTTACAAACCCTTTTTCTTTGATAATTTGGTTGATGTCATCAACAGTATCATCAGTTGATAAATCTTTGTCATAATAATATGCTCTAACTCCCCAAAGTAAATTCAATTTTCCTAAAATACGTTTGTCTGTAGAAAAAGTTAACACGTGTGTTCTTGGTCTCCAAGCCGAAATTTGAAATGCAGTGTAACCACTGTTTGTTAGTGTACAAATAGCAGCTGCTTCTACATTATCTGCCATTAAAGCAGCATGATGACAAACTGATTTTGTGATAAAACGATTGGTTCTGATTGTTGGAGCTTCATGAGGAACTTTAATCATTTTAGAGTGTTCAACACTCATGATAATTTCAGACATTTTTTGAATTACTTTGATTGGATGTTTTCCAACAGA
>DAIUBY010000070.1:7972-12496 GCA_036846425.1 Polaribacter sp. | reverse complement strand
CACCGGTTTTTGGTACCGATTTTCAAGGTTCGAGTCCTTGTAGGCCAACGAAAAAATCTTAACAGAAATGTTAAGATTTTTTTTTTGCTGTTAAATAATCCTTTAATTCCTGATAGGATTTTATTTGTTTAGCTACTTTATCTTTCTTCATAATTTGCTGAATTTGTGAAGGAATTTCAACTTTTACAGATAAAGTTTCCTCTACAATATCTAAAAATTTTACAGGATGTGCAGTTTCTAAAAACACTCCAAATTCAGATGAATTCAATCCTCTTTTTTGCAATCCTAAATAACCAACTGCTCCATGAGGATCAGCAATATATCCAGAATTTGTGTGGATTTTTTTTAAAGTTTCGCGAGTTTCATCATCAGTAAAGCTGAAAGACGAAAAATTGTTTTTTAACTTCTCAAAATCATTGTTGAACAATTCTTGAATTCTTATAAAATTACTCGGATTTCCAACATCCATCGCATTTGAAATGGTTGCTTTGGAAGGTTTTGGTTTATAATTTCCATCAATCAAAAAATTTGGAACAGTGTCATTGATATTGGTTGCTGCAATAAAATGTTTGATGGGCAATCCTAATTTTTGAGCAACAATTCCTGCGCAAATATTTCCAAAATTTCCACTTGGAACAGAAAAAATCAAGTCTTTTTTGAGCTTTTTCAATTCTTTATAAGCATAAAAAAAGTAGAACATTTGTGGCAACCAACGTGCAATATTGATGGAATTTGCAGAGGTCAATTTTCTGGTAATTTCCGAATCTAAAAATGCTGTTTTTACCATTTCTTGGCAATCGTCAAAAACGCCATCAACTTCAAGCGCAGTAATGTTTTGACCTAAAGTTGTCAATTGTTTTTCTTGAATATCACTTACTTTTCCTGACGGATATAAAATGACAACTTTCACGCCTTTTGTGCCCAAAAAACCATTGGCAACTGCGCCTCCAGTATCACCAGAAGTAGCTACCAAAACTGTTAATTCTTCTTCACTATGTTGATTAAAAAATTCCAAACATTTTGCCATGAATTTAGCTCCAACATCTTTAAAAGCCATGGTTGGTCCATGAAATAATTCTAAAGAAGTAATATTTTCATCAATTTTTACCAAGGGAAAATCAAAAAAAATGGTTTCTGAAATGATTTCTTTCAATTTATCCTCAGGAATTTCATCACCTACAAATTGTTTTATGACATCAAAAGCAATTTCGTGATGAGAATATTTTTCAATATTTTCAAAAAAATCTTTTGAAAGTGGCGTTATTTTTTCTGGAAAATACAAACCTCTGTCAGGCGCAATTCCGCTAATTACAGCATTTTTAAAACTTGTTTTTGGCGAATTATGGTTTAGACTGTAGTAGTTCATCTTACTTTTTTTCAAGAATTTTTATTCCTTCATTATTTACTTTCGAAATAAAAGTACTGGCTTCAATTCCGGTATTTTTATAATTATTTTTGATGGCATCAAACACTTTTTGAGCAATTTCATCTCCTTTGCAAAGTGCAAAAATAGTAGGGCCTGAACCACTAATTCCAGCACCTAAAGCACCTGCATTTATGGCATTTTGTTTTACAACATCAAAATGTGGAATCAAGTTTTTACGAGCTGGCTCAACAATGATATCTACCAAAGAATGTCCAATCAATTCGTAATTTTCTGAATACAAACCAGCAATTAAACCACCTACATTTGCCCATTGAGTTACAGCATCTTTCAGAGGAATTTCAGTTGGCAAAACTTCTCTTGCATCTTTCGTTTTGATTTCTATTTGCGGATGAATTGCCACCAAACGCAACTCATTTGGAACAGGTAATTTGATGATTTCCAGAGGATGATAACTTCGCACTAAAATAAATCCGCCATAAGTTGCTGCAGCCACATTATCAGCAATTTGCGAACCACAAGCCACTTCTTCGCCAAACATGGCAAATTTGGTCAATTCGAGTTCAGAAAATCGATTTTCTAAAAACTGATTTGCCCCAAATGCAGCACCAGCAGCACTTGCAGCACTGCTTCCTAAACCACTTCCTGGTGAAAATCCTTTGTGAATGGTCATTGAAATTCCGAAATCAGCATTGGCTTCTAACAACATTTTTTGAACAACAGCACCTGCAGCATTTTTGTCAATTTCGTAAGGTAAATTTGCTCCTGTAATTTCGGTAATTTTTACGCCTTTTTCAATTGTTTTTGTGAAAGTCATTTCGTCACCAACTGCATCAACTGCAAATCCGAGTGAATCAAATCCGCAAGAAACATTGGCTACTGTTGCAGGGGAAAATATTTTTAAATAATTCATTTTTTTAGTTCAGAGTTCAGAATTTAAAGTTCAAAATTTTGGATTCAAAGTTCAAAAGTAGCTAATTATAAATTCTCAATTATTAATTATTCCCAATTCGAATTACATCTGCAAAAATTCCTGAAGCAGTTACATCAGCTCCAGCTCCAGCTCCTTTTATCAACAATGGATTTTTTGGATATCTATCAGTGAAAAACAACACAATATTATCACTTCCTTCTAAGTTGTAAAATGGATGATTTGCAGGAATTTCTTGCAAACCAACATTCGCTTTTCCATCTAAAAATTCGGCTACATATTTTAATCGACAGTTTTTTGAAGTAGCTTTTTGATAAATTTCTTGGAACTGATTTTCATATTTCAACAACGAATCAAAAAAGCTCTGATTATCAACAGTTTCTAAACTTTCTTTTGGTAAAAATGATTGATTTTCAATGTCTTCTAATTCCAGAGAATAGCCACTTTCACGCGCTAAAATCAATATTTTTCTGGCTACATCAATGCCACTTAAGTCAATTTTTGGGTCTGGTTCAGTATATCCTTCTTTTTGGGCTTGAATAACTACACTTTGAAAGGTGTTTTTTTCATCAAAATTATTGAAAACAAAATTCAAACTTCCTGATAAAACAGCCTGAATTTTATGAATTTTATCTCCTGAATTTACCAAGTTTTTCAACGTATCAATAATTGGTAAACCTGCACCCACATTGGTTTCAAACAAAAAAGGCGCATTGTATTTTCTCGAAATTGACTTTAAATTTTTATAATTTTCTAAACTAGATGCGCATGCTATTTTATTGCACGTAACCACGCCAATACTTTCTCGTAAATAATGCTGATACATGTTTGCAACGTGCTCATTTGCAGTATTATCAATAAAAACGGAGTTTCTAAAATTGATTTCTTTTACTTTTTCAAAGAACATTTGTAAGCTTGTTGGCTCGCCATTTTCCAGCTCATTTTTCCAGTTTGATAAAGAAATTCCGTTTTTATCAAAAATCATTTTTTTGGAGTTTGAAATTCCAATTACACGAATATTGAGTTTTAAATGCTCTTTCAAATGATTCTTTTGTTGATGCAATTGCGCTAAAAAACGCTCTCCAACATTACCAACACCAGTTACAAAAAGGTTTAATTGTTTTATTTTTTCTTCAAAAAATTGCTCATGTAAGGTATTTAACGCTTTTTTTGCGTCTTTTTTATTGATAACTGCCGAAATATTTTTTTCGGATGAACCTTGTGCAATTGCTCTGATATTCACGTTGTTTTTTCCTAATGCACTAAACATTTGTCCACTTAAACCTTGGTGATTTTTCATGCTTTCACCAACAACAGCGATGATTGCTAAGTCGTTTTCAACATGAATTGGTTTGATTTTTTTTCGTTCAATTTCTATACTGAATGTTTCATCCAAAAATTGCTTCGCTTTTGCAGCGTCATTTTGATAAATTCCCACACAAATTGAATATTCTGAAGAAGCTTGCGTAATAAAAATCACATTGATTTTTTGCTGAGAAAGCGTTTCAAACAAACGTTTTGAAAAACCTGGAATTCCAACCATTCCTCCACCTTCAAGCGTGATTAAACTGATATTTTCGATATGCGAAATCCCTTTAACTGCGCCGTTTTTTTGAGGATTGTTAGAAATTATAGTTCCTAAATTTTCGGGCTCAAAAGTATTTTTAATTCTGATTGGAATTTCTTTTCGCAAAGCAGGCTGAATTGTTGGTGGATACAACACTTTTGCGCCAAAATGTGATAATTCCATGGCTTCTTCATACGAAATTTCTTTAATGGGAAATGCTTGTTTTACAATGGTTGGATTGGCTGTAAACATGCCACTTACATCTGTCCAAATTTGCAATTCATCAGCATCTAAAGCTGCTGCAAAAATAGCAGCAGAAAAATCTGAGCCTCCTCTTCCTAAAGTGGTGATTTCTCCTTTGTTGTTGGATGAAATAAATCCTCCCAAAATCGTAACTTGATGTGAATTTCCAATGAAAAAAGTTGAAATATTTTGATTTGTTTTTGCAAAATCTACTTGTCCGTTTAAATAATTATCATCTGTAATTATCAATTTATTGCTTTCTTGATGTGTGGCATCAAACAATTCTTTTGCGGCATTTGCAATGATAAAAGAAGATAATTTTTCGCCAAAACTCGAAACTTTTGCCAAGGTTTTATCAGACAATTCTTGCAATAAAAAAATGCCTTCGTAAATTGATAA
>DAIUBY010000070.1:5640-7872 GCA_036846425.1 Polaribacter sp. | reverse complement strand
TCTGAATTGGCTACTGATGAGCCTCCAAATTTTAATACTTTCATCTTGTAAAGGATAAATAGTTTGATTGATTTTTAATTGATTTTCTTTTCGATATTCATCGAAAATAATAGATAGGTTGATATAAATAGCTGAAACCCCTAAAGGGTAAATGTAGTTGTAGTTGTTGTGAAAGCAGTTTTGTTTGCGAAATTGCAAAAAACGGCAGTCAAACTGAATAAGTTGATATGTGAATCTGAAAAACTCATGCAGCAAAAGTAATAGTTAAAATTATTTTTGCAACTTTAAATGAGTATTATTTTATAAAATCAATAAATTAATGAGAATTTACTAAATATAGTATTAAAATATTAAGAATATCTATTTTTTTAGATGAAAATTTGATTTTTCCTTAATGATTGTTGCAATTGGTTTGTTTTCGATTTTACTTTCTAACCAAGACAAAATATCCAAATACAAAAAGGCTCTTTTTTCGTAAGGATGATCTTCGTATTTTTTCAGTCGGGCGTGAATTTTCTTAAATTCATTTTTGATTTCATGAGGAAAAACATCGCTCAAATCACGGATAGAAGTGATAAATTCTTTCTGAACTTCTTGCAAATTTTCCATTTTAATCAGGAATTTATACGTGTCCAAAAATTGTCTTTCCAAGTCATAATCCAAACCACATTCATAGTGTGCAATCAAATTTAAAACTCTTGCAAAACACTGTAAATCTTCAGCAGCATTTAAGTTTTTAGAGTTTATAATTTTATTTAAATACTTGATACACAGTTCATTTTTTTCCATTCCAAAATACAAGCACGCAATTTTATAATACAACATCACAATATGATGCGAATCCAATCTTGTTTTGTATTGCTCAATTTTTTTATTGATAATTGCTACCAAATATTCACCTTCAGCAAAATTTGCTTCCAAGAAATGCAAGTGCAATTTGTTGGCATAAACGTATTGAAAAATAAGAATTTCAGTATTGGTATTTAAAGGAATATAATCTTGTGCTACGTCTTCTTCTAAGGTGCGTAATTCCTCTTTGAAAGTGCTAATTTTTTTTACAAAAAAGGCAGCTTCTAGCAAGTAATTTTTCCCTTTCAAGTAGAAAACAGGATGCAAAGCAATCAGTTTTTTATTTTCCTGAAAAAGGCCAACCCATTTTTTGGCATACTTATAACTTTGTAAAAAATCTTGGGTTAAAAAACTAAACCATAAATGGGATTTGTATAACCATAATTTTTCTCGAAAACCAAACGTATTGAAATCGTATTTTGGTAATTTGCTATAAAAATAAGCATTGATAAATTCCAATTCTTCGTTGTTTTTTACATAGCCATTTTGCAATAAATGGCTGTACAATTGCAAGGATAAATTGGATAATTTACTGGCTATTACATTTTGTTGACTCAGTGTTTTTGCTTGTTCAGAAAGCTGGTCTGCTCTATTGCTTAAACTTCGTGTAATGAACTGTGTTTCAATTACTTTTTCTAGTTCTACAATTTCGTATGCAATATTTTTTTCTTCGTTTTCAAGAGCAAAAGTTTTGGCTTTATCCAACAATTTTAAACTCTGTTTATACAAACCTTTTTGATATAAAACTGTCGCAAAATCCAATTGTTCTCTGATTTGAATTCGGATATTTTTGTGAGCAGGATTTAGCCTTAAACTGATGAGAATTTGCTTGTATAAATGCGCTTTTAAATTAGAAAGTTGCTGTTTGGAAACAATACCACTTTTAATGATTTCCTTCTCATTATATACTTTTAATTTTTCTAAAAACTTAAAAAGTGAAAAAAACTTCGCATCAATATTGCCACCCAATCTTCCTACATACAAATTAAATTGTCTTTTTTCGGACTTTGTTAACGACTTAATAAGCACAAAAAGAGCATCATTTTGCTGATTGGCTAATGTAATGTTTTTATTCATAACTATTTAAAAAACAATATTTTAAGTTGTAAGTTTTAAGGTTTAGATATCGTGCAAAAAGCAATTTAATATTCTCAATTGCGAATGCAATATATACATTTGGTGGTTCACAAAGATAATCTTTACAGAAATTATGCAAGATAATAAAGTACAAATTTTTGATACCACACTAAGAGATGGAGAACAAGTTCCAGGCTGTAAATTAGACACAAAACAAAAATTGATCATTGCTGAAAGATTGGATTTATTGGGTGTAAACGTAATTGAAGCAGGTTTTCCTGTGTCAAGTCCAGGTGATTTTTTATC
>DAIUBY010000070.1:0-5540 GCA_036846425.1 Polaribacter sp. | reverse complement strand
AATATTCCTGATACAACAGGCTATTGTTTGCCTGAAGAATATGGTGCAAAAATGAAATATTTGCGCGAAAATGTCAAAGGAATTGAAAATGTAATTCTCTCATGTCACTGTCATAATGATTTAGGAATGGCAACTGCCAATTCAATTTCAGGAGTTATCAATGGCGCTCGTCAAATAGAATGTACCATCAATGGAATTGGAGAACGTGCAGGAAACACAGCTTTAGAAGAAGTGGTGATGATTTTAAAACAACATCCATATTTGAATTTAGAAACTAGTATCAATACAAAACTATTATATGATACCAGTATTTTGGTGCGTGAAAGTATGGGAATGCCAGTGCAACCAAACAAAGCTATTGTGGGCGCAAATGCATTTGCACACAGTTCAGGAATTCATCAAGATGGTGTGATTAAAAATAGAGAAACATACGAAATCATGAATCCTGAAGATGTTGGAGTAACTGAAAGCGCCATTGTTTTAACGGCTAGAAGTGGAAGAGCAGCTTTGGCTTACAGAGCAAAAAAAATTGGGTATGAATTGACTAAAGTTCAATTGGATGTTGCTTATGAATCTTTTTTAGAAGTTGCTGACAAGCAAAAGGAAATTAAAGATCAAGACATTCACTCAATCATGAAAAAAGTGAATACTTTTTCAAAAATTCAAATGGTCTAAAAAAATAAAACTTTTGTCTTCGAAGGTAGTTGTATGTAATAAATTATTGACAAATCAATCAACCAATAAAATAGTTCAACTACCTTTTTTAAAAAACAAATTGTTACAAAAAAATTAAAATGAAAGCCACAATTGCAGTAATTCCTGGAGATGGAATTGGACCTGAAGTTATCAATCAAGCAAAAAAAGCATTAGATGCTATTGCAGATACGTACAATCATGTTTTTTTATTCAAAGAAGCTCAAATGGGTGCTTGTGCCATTGAAAAAACTGGAAATCCATTGCCAGAAAAAACCCTAGAAATTTGCAAAAAAGCAGATGCTATTTTGGTTGGTGCGATTGGTGATGCAACTTTTGATAATAATTCCTCTGCAAAAATTACACCTGTTCAAGGACTGTTGCGTTTGCGAAAAGAATTGGGATTGTTTTGCAACATTCGTCCTGTAAAAGTGTATGATGGGTTGATTCATAATTCTCCATTAAAAAGAGAATTTATCTCTGGAACAGACATTTTAATTTATAGAGAATTAACAGGGGGTTCCTATTTTGGAATCAAAGAGTTGAGTGATGATGGACAAAATGCGTTTGATGGATGTTCCTATTCTGTGGAAGAAATCTCACGAATTACACATTTAGCATTCAAATCTGCCCAAAAAAGAAGAAAAAAACTAACGTTGGTTGACAAAGCAAATGTTTTAGAAACCTCGCGTTTGTGGCGTAAAACAGTCACAGAAATTGCAAAAGAATATGCTGATGTAACTTTGGAATATTTGTTTGTAGACAATGCAGCAATCCAATTAATCATCAATCCAAAACAGTTTGATGTGATTCTTACCGAAAATTTATTTGGTGATATCATTGCTGATGAAGCTAGCGTAATTGCAGGTTCTGTTGGTTTATTGGCATCAGCTTCTATCGGAAAAAAAAGCGCATTATTCAAACCAATTCATGGACATCTTTCTCACGCAAAAGGAAAAGATAGTGCAAATCCTTTAGCTTCAATAGTATCTGCAGGATTATTATTGCAACATTTAGGATTGCATGAAGAAGCTGCTGCCATAGAAAGAGCTGTTTCAAAATCAATTCTTTTGGGAATTACCACTGAAGATATCAAAGGGAAAAATAATTATGTAGCAAGCACCTCAAAAGTGGGAGATTTTATTGCAGATTACATTGCCAATCAAGAAGACAGCAATTTGAATTTCCAAAATATTCACATGGGACAAAGTACTATTATTTGAGAAATAAAAAACGAACTATGATGATTGAATTTCATTAATAAATAACTATAATTAATTGAAAAACAATATATTATAATTTTTTTTGAAATATTGAATGTAACTCATTCAAAAAAATATTAAAAAGCCAAAATTGAAAACCAATCTATTTTTGTAAACAAAACGAAGAATACACTACATGAATTTAAATAAACATAGCCAAAGATTAACACAAGATGAATCGCAACCAGCATCACAAGCAATGTTGTATGCAGTTGGTTTGACAGATGAAGACATGCAAAAAGCGCAAGTGGGAATTGCAAGTACAGGTTATGATGGAAATCCTTGCAACATGCATTTGAACAGATTGGCTGCTGAAGTAAAAGTGGAATGCAACATTGCTGGTTTGGTTGGTTTGGGTTTCAATACAATTGGGGTTTCTGACGGAATTTCTATGGGAACTTCAGGCATGAATTATTCCTTAGTTTCTAGAGATATCATTGCAGATTCTATTGAAACTGTTATGAATGCTCAAAGTTATGACGCATTGATTGCCATTGTTGGTTGTGATAAAAATATGCCTGGAGCCATTATTTCGATGTTGCGTTTAAATCGCCCATCAATTATGATGTATGGAGGAACCATAGCTTCTGGAAATTACAAAGGAAAAAAACTAAATATCGTTTCTGCTTTTGAAGCTTTAGGACAAAAAGTTGCAGGCGAAATTGATGAAAACGAATACAAAGAAATCATCAAAAAAGCCATTCCTGGAGCAGGCGCTTGTGGTGGAATGTACACTGCAAATACAATGGCTTCTGCCATAGAATGTATGGGTTTTTCTTTGCCTTACAATTCTTCAATTCCTGCTGAAAATCCAAATAAATTATCAGAAGATGAAAGAACAGCTTTAGCGATTAAAAATTTATTGGAACTAGATTTAAAACCTTTGGATATCATCACCAAAAAATCTATTGAAAATGCGATTGCAATTGTAAATGCTTTGGGTGGATCAACAAATGCAGTATTGCATTTCTTGGCAATTGCACATGCAGCAGATATCGAATTTACCTTGGAAGATTTTCAACGAGTAAGTGATAGAACTCCTTTAATTGCTGATTTAAAACCTTCAGGAAAATACTTGATGGAAGATGTTCACGGAATTGGAGGAACTCCAGCAATCATGAAATATTTGTTGGATAATGGCTATTTGCATGGAGATTGCATGACAGTTACCGGAAAAACCTTGGCGGAAAATTTAGCAAATGTAAAAGCAATTGAATTTGATTCGCAAGATGTTATTTTCCCAAAAGACAAAGCATTGAAGTCATCTGGAAACATTCAAATTTTGTATGGAAATTTAGCTGAAGAAGGTGCAGTTGCAAAAATATCAGGAAATGAAGGATTGCTTTTTGAAGGAAAAGCAGTTGTGTATGATGGCGAACAAGCTGCAAACACAGGAATTTCAGATGGTGAAGTTGCCAAAGGTGATGTGGTTGTAATCAGATATGTAGGTCCAAAAGGAGGTCCAGGAATGCCAGAAATGTTAAAACCAACTTCCTTAATTATGGGAGCAGGTTTAGGAAAATCAGTTGCTTTGATTACTGATGGTCGTTTTTCAGGAGGAACTCACGGATTCGTGGTTGGTCATATTACACCAGAAGCTCAATCTGGAGGAAATATAGCACTCATAAAAACGGGAGATATCATCAGAATTAGTGCAGAAAACAATACTATAAATGTGTTACTTTCTGAGGAAGAATTGGCCAAAAGAAAAGCAAATTGGGTTGCTCCAGCTTTAAAACACAACAAAGGAATTTTATACAAATACTCAAAAACAGTGGCATCAGCATCAAAAGGATGTGTGACTGATTTATAATTAAGAATAAAGAAACAAGAGTAAAGAAGATAGAAATTAAATGAGTTAAAAGTCTTTGATCTCTTTTATTTCTTCTCTAATCAAAAAAAACAGAAAAAAGACACAAGAAAAAAGAGAAAAGAAAAAGGAGAGTTCATCTTTATTCTATTTTCTTTATTCTTTCATCTAAAAAAATAAAATATGGAAACACAAACCATAACAAAAATTCAAGAAATCAAACAAACTACAGAACGCATTTCAGGTTCTGAGGCAATTGTTCGTTGTTTGATTGAAGAAGGAGTTGACATTATTTATGGATATCCTGGAGGCGCAATTATGCCAGTGTATGATGAATTGTTCAAATTTCAAGATAAAATTCATCATGTGTTAACACGTCATGAACAAGGTGCCACTCATGCAGCTCAAGGCTATGCACGAATTTCTGGAAAAGTAGGAGTTGCCATCGCAACTTCAGGTCCAGGAGCAACCAATTTAATAACTGGAATTGCAGATGCACAAATCGATTCAACACCAATGGTTTGTATTACAGGTCAAGTGGCTTCGCATTTGTTAGGAAGTGACGCTTTTCAAGAAACAGATATTATTGGGATTTCCTCACCAATTACCAAATGGAATTGTCAAGTTACCAAAGCTGAAGATATTCCAAGTGTAATTGCCAAAGCTTTTTACATCGCAAAAAGTGGCAGACCAGGACCAGTTTTAATTGATATTACCAAAGATGCTCAGTTTAGTGAATTTAATTTTTCGTATGAAAAATGCACCAAAGTTCGTAGTTACAATCCCATTCCAAAAACGGATATTCAAACTGTGGAAGAAGCTGCAAAACTCATCAATCAAGCAAAAAAACCATTGATTATTTGGGGTCAAGGAGTGATTTTGAGTAAAGCTGAAAATCAACTAAAAGCATTGATTGAAAAAGCAGGAATTCCTGCAGCTTGGACAATTTTAGGAGCTTCTGCAATCCCAACTTCTCATCCATTAAATGTTGGAATGCTTGGAATGCATGGAAATTATGCTCCCAATTTGTTGACCAATGAATGTGATGTATTGATTGCCATTGGAATGCGTTTTGATGACAGAGTTACAGGAAATTTAGCAACCTATGCAAAACAAGCAAAAGTGATTCATTTTGAAATTGATCCTGCTGAAGTAGATAAAAACGTAAAAACGGATATTGCTGTTTTGGGTGATGCCAAAGAAAGTTTAGAATTATTATTGCCTTTGATTCACGTTAATTCACATGAAGAATGGCATCAAAAATTCAAAGATTTGTATGCAATTGAGTACGAAAAAGTCATCAAACATGATTTGTATCCAACCAAAGAAGGATTGACAATGGGCGAAGTTTTGAAAGAAATCAACATCCAAAGTAATGGAAATGCAGCTATTGTTACTGATGTTGGTCAACATCAAATGATTGCTTGCAGATATGCTGATTTTAACATCACAAAAAGTAACATTACTTCTGGCGGATTAGGAACTATGGGATTTGGATTGCCAGCAGCAATTGGTGCAAAAATGGCAGCTCCAGAGCGTGAAGTAGTTTCTATTTCTGGTGATGGAGGCTATCAAATGACAATTCAAGAATTGGGAACTATTTTTCAGCAAAAAGCAGCTGTAAAAATTGTGGTTTTGAATAACGATTTCTTAGGAATGGTGCGTCAATGGCAACAATTATTTTTTGATAAAAGATACGCATCAACAGAAATGGTAAATCCAAATTTTGTAGCGATTGCTGAAGGATATTACATCAAAGGAAAAAAAGTTACCAA
>DAIUBY010000069.1:0-12496 GCA_036846425.1 Polaribacter sp. | reverse complement strand
ATTTTGGCATTTTCTCATAATCCCCCAAAAAAGATTGCTACCAATTCATTGACCACTTTCTTTTTTGTTTTTTAAAAAAAAGTTGCTCTCGTTTTAAAAACCTGAAGCTTCTTAAAATGATCGTATTTTAACAAAAAAAATCTTTAGATGAGATTATTAAAATTATGCATAGTAATTATTACAAGTATTCATTTTTGCGAAATTAAAGCACAAAAGAAAGAAAATAAATTTTCAATAAGCTATATTTTTACTTCATTTGATAAAAGTCAAGGTGATTTTTTAATGGGAGGTGTTGAATTTGAATATATGAGGAAATTAAATAACCGCTTTTCAATTTCTGGAAATATTCAGTTTGATAGACATAATAGTTTTCCAAAATTTTCAAATGGAGGTATAAATACAGGTCTAAACCCAAACATTGATTTAGTAAACTATATAAATAAAAATATACGATCAGTTGGTGAGTTATGGACAAAGATAAATCAGACTATTTACAGCATAAATCTAAATTATTCATCACTAAAAATTGAAAATCACGATTTATATTTTTCAAGCGGGGTTGGATTAAATATACAAGATGCATTGGCATACGGAATTGAAAGTGTTCGAATAAAAATATACGAGAATGGAACTTCTGACCTTTTAAGTTATACTGATTATTATTCTCAAAGAAGTTCTAATACCTTAATTATTCAATTTGGTATTGGATATGATTATAAAATATATGAAAATTGGTTAATTGGAACTAACCTTAGAATTCAATTACCTATAAAAAGAGATGAATATTTTTTTAAACATGGAGGATTTGGGTTTGATGAAACAATAAGATTAGGTATTAAAATAAGTAAAACTTGGTAAATATTTATAATAATGTGATTACAGGTGATAAAATAAAAACGGTGTAAAAAAAATATAACCCGTTACAAAAGCACTTGAAATTTTTAAATCAATTTTTTAAGAGCTTTTTTTATTCACAACCAAATTCACCACCACAAAAACCAACAAACTTGGCAAAACCCAACCCAAATTATTATTCGCTAAAGGAATGATATTTTTAATCGTCACTAAATATTTTTCATCAATTATAAACCCTAAAAAATCAGGAATACTGAACAAAAATGTTGTAAAAACAACTGCTCTAAAAACCAATTTTGACCCAAATTTATCTGGAATAACGTTCAATAAAATCAAAACAATCGTAATTGGATATAAAAACATCAAAGCTGGCACAGCCAAAATGATGATAAAATCTACTTGAAAACTGCCTACCAAAATGCCAATAATCGAACAAATGGCTGCAGTAATTACAAACGCTTTTTGCGAGTTTTTGCAAATTACTTTCACATAATCTGCTGTGCCAGTTACAATACCAACTGCAGTCGTAAAACAAGCCAACGCAACCAAAACACTCAATAAAATCCTGCCAAAATCACCCAAAGTTTGCAAACTCAAACTGGTTAAAATGTCAATTCTTGAAGCGTTTTCAGGAAATGTTGTACTAAATAAAAATCCACAAAAAATCAATCCGCCATAAATCAATAATAATCCAACACCTGCAATCAAACCAGATTTTGTGATTACCTGCTTTTTTTCTTCAAAAGTGTTCAAATTTCCAATATTTAAGGAAACAATCATCACTGCTCCAACTACAACACCTCCAATCGCATCAAAAGTTTGATACCCTTCTAAAATTCCGTCAGCAAATGGATTTTTTGAGATTGTGTACAATACACTTTCTGGAGAATAAAAAACAGCTAAAATAATGATTACCAATAGAAGAAATACAATTATTGGCGTTAAAAACTTTCCAATTACATCTATAATTTTAGAACGATTGATTACAAAAACAAACACCAATCCAAAATAAATGCTACTAGTAATCAATGGATTGATTTCAAAAAATGGTTGAACAGACATTTCGTGCGTTACTGCAGCCGTTCTAGGAGATGGAATAGCAATGGAAATTGCATAAATTAAAGCACAAAAAACCGAACTAAAAACTGGGGAAACTTTTTTGCCAAAATCATACAGTGTTCCTTGCAATTTGGCATGTGCAAAAATGGAAAAAATAGGAATAACAACAGCTGTGATTGCAAATCCTAGCAATACAATCCACCAATTTGAACCCGATTTTACGCCTAATGAAGTTGGTAAAATCAAATTCCCTGCACCAAAAAAAAGTGAAAAAAGCGCAAAGCCACTAATCCAAATTTCTTTATTTTTAAACGAATCCATTTGTAAGAATTTCGTTAAAAATAAGAATGTTTCGCTATTAAAAATTGATTTCACTTATATTTGCTGAACTTTTTTATAAAAAAATGTTTCTAGTCATTAAAAATTTACTGCAAAAAACACTCAGTATTGCGCTATTATTCGCGCTTTTACTGCCTTTTGCGCTAAAATTAGAACACATTTTTGAAGAGCACAATCACAGCATTTGTTTTAGTAAAATAGAAAGTCATATTCATCAATTAAAAGATGATTGTGATTTTTTAAACTATACCATAAATTCAGCAAATAGTCCTTCCAATTTGGTTTTTCAAACAAAAGTGGACAGCTTTTTTGCTGAAAAAAACTTCATTTATACTGTTGTTTTTTCTTCTTCAGAAAAAACAACATCTTTTCTGAGAGGACCACCTAGTTTGTCATAAAGTTTTCGCTTTATAACAAACTAAAACAAACAGATGAAAAAAATTATTTTCGTGCTTTTTTGTTTGAATTCTATTGTAGTTTTCAGTCAAAATTGTACGTACACATTTAGTGGAACTGTGGTTGATTTCCATGATGGAACTGCCATTGACAATGCAACAATTCTGATAAAAAATACCAACAAATTTGCAGTCTCTGACATCAAAGGGAATTTTAGTATCAAAAATGTTTGTGCAGTAAAAACAACAATTATCATTTCTCATATTGGTTGTAAAACTTCAGAAAAAACCATCAATATTGAAGGAAATTATACAGGAAAGTTTTTGTTGGAACATCATACAGAAGAATTGGAAGAAGTAGCTGTTTTAGGGAAAAACAATCCTAAAAAAGTGCAATCAATCTCTGAAACTTTGTTGTCTAAAAAAGTGTTGGACAATTACAGTTCAGCTTCTTTAGGTGATGCTTTGAAAGAAATTGCAGGTGTTTCATCCATCAATACTGGAAATGCGATTGTAAAACCGATGATTAATGGCATGCACAGTAGCAGAATTATTGTGATGAATAATGGTGTTCGTTTACAGGACCAAGAATGGGGAATTGAACATGCGCCAAACATCGATTTGAATTCGGCTGAAAGTGTTTCTGTGATAAAAGGTGCAGGAGCTTTGGCTTTTGGGAGTGATGCATTTGGCGGAGTTGTGATTTTAAATCCAAAAAATCCTATGAGAATTGATTCGATTTTTGGAAATACTATTTCAGGTTTTCAAACCAATGGAAATGGATATAATTTTGCCTCCTCATTGCATAAAACCTATAAAAAAGGCTATTTTATAGATGCCAATGTTTCTTACAAACGTTTTGGCGATTTTAAAGCTCCTAATTATTATTTGACAAACACAGGCTCAACATCTCTTGGTTTTTCATTGAATGGTGGTTTTAAAACTTTTGAAACTGGTTGGAATGTTTTTGTCAGTTCTA
This sequence comes from Polaribacter sp., assembly GCA_036846425.1. GTDB lineage: Bacteria > Bacteroidota > Bacteroidia > Flavobacteriales > Flavobacteriaceae > Polaribacter. Next base: position 8,869 of record DAIUBY010000069.1, on the reverse strand, counting down.
TTTCCAATGAAATTGGGATTTTGAGAGCTTCTCATATTGGCGGAATTCAAGATTTGGTGAATTCATTAAACAGTCAACAGCCTATCATTCAGAATGATTTTAGCTATACTATTGACAATCCAAAGCAAGATGTAAATCATTTTATTGCCAAAGTGAATTATTTTAAACGTTTCCAAAAGTTAGGAAAACTGACGTTACAATATGATTTTCAAGAAAATCAACGATTTGAATATGATCGTAGAATTGGCGATAAGCGTTTTATTCCTGCTGTAGATTTGAATTTGCAAACACATTCTTCAACAGCCGATTTTCTGTTTGATGCAAAAAACTCTTGGACTTTTCAGACAGGAACTTTATTTCGTTTTCAAGAAAATGTGGCAAATCCCGCAACTGGTGTGCGTCGTTTAATTCCAGATTATCAGAAAATAGATATTGGTTTTTATTCAACTATAAAACATCAATATTCAGAAAATCTTTCTTTAGATTTTGGAGTGCGTTATGATTATAACTTTTACGATGTAAAAAAGTTTTATCAAACAAGTCGTTGGAATGCTTTGGGATATGATGTGTTGTTTCCGCATTTGGTGATTCAAGATTTAGGAACACAATTGCTGACAAATCCTGAATTGAATTTTCACAATTTCGCGATTTCTTTGGGTGCAAAAAGAACACTTTCTGGTGAAAATTCGTTGTTGTTCAATTATTCGTTGGCAACAAGACCTCCAAACATTTCTGAATTGTTTAGTGATGGTTTACATCATTCAGCTGCCAGAATTGAATTGGGTTTATTGACGTTGAATTCAGAAAAATCAAATCGATTTTCAGTATCGTTTTTAAGAGAAAATAATTCTTTAACTTGGCAATTGGACACGTATGCAACGTTTTTGAAAGACTATATTTTTATCGCTCCAAATGGAACAGAACAAACCATAAGAGGCGCTTTTCCAAGATGGGAATATCGTCAAACAGACGCTTTTTTAACAGGTTTTGATTTGAATTTTCAAAAGCAATTTTCAGAAAATTGGTTCTATTCATTAAACACTTCCTACATTTTTGCGCAAGACACCAAAAACAATGAACCCATTATTGATATGCCTCCTTTTCAAATGAGAAATTCAATACGCTATCAAAATGAGGATTGGAAAAATTTTTCAAGTGCTTTGATTAGCGAATTTGTTGGAAGACAATATCGTTTTCCCGATTTTAATTTTGAGCAATTTATAGCAACCACAAACACTAAAGTTTTGGTAGATATTAGCACACCACCAAACGCTTATCATCTGTTTCATTTTAAAAATTCCATGGATTTTGATTGGGGAAAACATTCAAAAATTCAAGTGAGTTTAAACATTAACAACCTTCTGAATACATCTTACAGAGACTATCTGAATAGACTCCGTTTTTTTGCAGATGATTTAGGAAGAAATTTTCAAGTTCAAATAAAAATTAATTATTAAACATTTTAAAAAACACAAATCATGAAAAAATACATTTTTATATTTAGTACTATTATTGCAATGACGTTGACTTCTTGTTCAAGTGACGATCCTGAAATTGTTAACGAAGAGGAATTGATTACTACTTTACAAGTAACCCTAACTCCTCAAGGTGGAGGAACAACAGTAACTTTAGTAAGTCGTGATTTAGATGGAGATGGACCCAATGCTCCAGTAATTTCAGTTTCTGGGCCATTACAAGCAAATAAAACCTATGCTGGAACAGCTAAAGTGCTCAATGAAACAGAATCTCCTGCAGAGGATGTTACTTTAGAAGTAGAAGAAGAAGGTGATGAGCATCAATTTTTCTATACATTTTCAAATAGTATTGCAACTGTAACCTACTCAGATCAAGATGAAGATGGCAGACCAATTGGAATTACATTCAATTTAAGAACTGGTGCTGCAGGAGTTGGAAATTTGACAGTGACTTTGCGTCATGAACCAAACAAAACTGCTGCTGGAGTTGTTGCTGGAAATATTACAAATGCTGGAGGAGGAACAGATGTTGAGGCAACTTTTTCACTTACAGTTAATTAATTTTTTAAAAATAAAAAGTTTATAAAAGCGGGTTTTTACTCGCTTTTATTTTTTCTTTGTACTATGATTTTAGCATATAAAGGAGCCAACATTTATTATGAAACTTATGGAAAAGGCGCAACAATTGTGCTACTCCATGGTTTTTTAGAAAATTCTTATATGTGGAAAGAAATTATTCCTGTTCTTTCCAAAAGAAACAAAGTGATTTCAATTGATTTATTAGGTCATGGAAATTCTGATTGTTTGGGATATGTGCATTCAATGGAATTATTTGCAGAAACTGTTGAAGCTGTTTTGAAACAGTTGAAAATTAGAAAATGTTTTTTGATTGGACATTCTTTAGGGGGTTATATTACGTTGGCTTTTGCAGATAAAAATCCGCAAAAAGTAAAAGGATTGTGTTTGATGAATTCCACATCTAATGAAGATTCAGAAGAGCGAAAAGACATCAGGACACGTGCTAATAAAATGGCACAAACCAATTTGAAAAACATGATTCAGTTATCAATTTCAAATTTATTTTATCAAGAAAATGTATCAAAATTTACTTCAGAAATTGATTTTCTAAAACAAGAAGCACTCAAAACTTCTTTGCAAGGATATTTGGCTGCTCAAGAAGGGATGAAGATTAGACCCAACAGGAATCATGTTTTGACAAATGCTGGTTTCAAAAAACTACTGATTATTGGCGAAAAAGATCCTGTTATTGATGTCAACATTTCCTTAGATGAAGCAAAAAAAACCAACACTGATTTTGTGATTCTTGATGGTGGTCATATGAGCTATGTAGAAAACGTAAAGGAACTTTTAATCGCTTTAAAAATTTTTTTGAAATAAGAATTTCTAAGAATTTTTCAACGAATTCCAACCTTGAGCTTTTAGTTCAATTTCTTGACCTCCTCTTGTAATCAATTGTAATCCTTGGTTTTTCTCAGTGATATGACCAATAATTGACAAGTTTGGATTTCCTTTAATTTTATCAAAATCAGAAATAGAAACTGTAAAAAGCAATTCATAATCTTCACCTCCGCTCAAAGCAATTGTAGTTGAATCCAATTCAAATTCTTCGCAAGTAGCAATAACTTGAGGGTCCAAAGGCAATTTGTCTTCATAAATTTTGCATCCTACTTTACTTTGAGTACAAATATGAAAAAGTTCTGAAGAAATTCCGTCAGAAACATCAATCATAGAAGTTGGTTTTACATCCAATTCTTTTAATAAATCAGCAATATCTTTTCGAGCTTCAGGTTTTAATTGACGCTCAATCAAGTAAGTATAATTTTCTAAATCTGGCTGATTTTGAGGATTTACTTTAAAGACTTGTTTTTCTCTTTCCAAGACTTGTAATCCTAAATAGGCTGCTCCAAAATCGCCTGTAACTACAATTAAATCAGTAGGTTGTGCACCATCTCTATAGACAATATCTTCTTTATTGGCTTTTCCAATTACAGTAATTGACAACAACATTCCTTTAGTAGATGAGGTTGTATCACCACCAATCAAATCAATTTTATAGGTTTCACAAGCCAATTGAATTCCTGCATACAATTCTTCAATGGCTTCTAATGGAAATCTGTTTGAAACTGCCAATGATACTGTAATCTGTTCAGCAACTGCATTCATTGCATAAATGTCAGACAAATTGACCATCACAGCTTTGTATCCTAAATGTTTTAAAGGCATGTAGCTCAAATCAAAATGTACACCTTCAATCAATAAATCTGTGGAAATTACTGTTTGTTTTTGGGATGCATCTAAAACTGCTGCATCATCTCCAACTGCTTTTACGGTTGATTTGTGAGAAATGGTAAAATATTTCGTAATATGATTAATAAGCCCAAATTCTCCCAATTCAGCCAACGAAGTTCTATTTTGATTTTTATCTTCTAACATTTTGCAAAAATAGCAAGTTCTTTGCTTTGAATTGATTTTTTTTTAGAGTGAAATTTATCAATATGTCATTGCTTTTCAATTCTTGTTCAATAATTAATTACATTTGTTAAAACAGATTTGATTCTGGTAAAATAGAAATCTTAGTTGTTTCGTTATAAATACAAAACTCAAAATTTATATTGATGAAAAAAATAGCCTTTTTCATAAGTTTTTTAGCAATCATTTCTTGTTCAAAAACCGAAATCATTGAAGAGGAACCAATTGTAGATTTTATCCCTTTGGCAAAATGTGTGAATGGTTTTGCAGGCATTTATCCTTGTAACAATTATGATTTGATGGCGCATTTGTCATTAGAGGAATTGAATCTTTCAAGTACTCCAGTGAGTAATTTATCAGGAAATGATTCTTGGGGTTGGACTGACCCATTAACTAATAAAGAATATGTGTTAATGGGCTTAAATTCAGGTGTTTCATTTGTAGATATTAGCAATCCATCTGCGCCAATTGTATTGGGTTTTTTACCCACAGCAACTGTAAATAGTGATTGGAGAGATATCAAAGTTTTTAATAATTATGCTTTTATAGTTAGTGAAGCAGCAAACCATGGAATGCAAGTTTTTGATTTAACAAAGTTGCGCTCTGTAACAAATCCTCCACAAAATTTTTCTGCAGAAACTACGTTTACTGGTTTTGGAAGTGCGCATAATATTGTCATCAACGAATCAAAAGGATATGCTTTTCCAGTTGGTACAAGTAGAAGTGGCACTCATGCAGGTGGTCCTTTGTTCATCAACATTCAAAATCCTTTAAATCCAATTAGTGAAGGTGGCTTTAGAAATTATACTCATGATGCTCAAGTAGTTACGTATTCAGGTCCTGATACTGAACACACAGGAAAAGAAATTTTAATAGGAAGCAATGAAACCGAAATTGTTATTGTAGATATTACCAACAAAGCAAATCCAATCAAACTTTCTTCTATCAATTACGCAAATGTTGGTTATGTGCATCAAGGTTGGTTTACGGAAGATATGCGTTACTTTTTATTAGGTGATGAATTAGATGAAATCCGTTTTGGAAACAAAACACGGACCGTTATTTTTGATTTTTCTGATTTAGACAATCCTCAGTTTTCATTCAATTATTTTGGTCCAACAGATGCCATTGATCATAATGGTTATGTAAAAAACAACACGTTTTACTTGGCAAATTATACAGCTGGAATTCGCATTATTGACATTACCAATATTGCCAACAAAACCATGACTGAGGTAGGTTTTTTTGATACCTATCCAACAAATAATATTGCTGGTTTTAATGGAGCTTGGAGTGTGTATCCTTATTTTGAGAGTGGAAATATTGTAATTAGTGATATTGATAATGGCTTATTCATCGTCAGAAAATCACAATAATATTCTTTGATTTTTATGAAAAATTTACTGTTTTTTTTGATGCTTTTATTCTTCATAAATTGCTCAAAAAACAACGGGATTTTTTTTCCTGAAAATGAAGAAAACTCACCAAAAATAGAATTTGTAGAAACCTTTGGAGGATCAAAAAATGATTCTTTTCAATCAATCGTAAATTCAACAGATGGTGGTTATGCCATTTTAGGATTTACGCAAAGTAATGATCTTGATATTACTGATAAAACTGATGAAAGTTTTGATTATTTATTAGTAAAATTTTCCTCTGATGATTCTTTGATTTGGAGTAAAACTTTTGGAGGTTCTGAAGACGACAGAGGTGCAGACCTAATTGCCACAAATGATGGTGGTTTTGCACTTTTTGGACACAGCAAAAGTAGTGATGGTGATGTTACTGAAAATAACGGTGATCAGGATTTCTGGATAATAAAAACCACTGCAAGTGGTGACATTTCTTGGCAAAAATCGTTCGGCTTTTCTGGAGCAGATACTGGTTATGCAATCACTGAAACCAATGATAATGGCTTTTTACTTACAGGAGTTTTGGATGTTTCAGCTTCTGGTGGACAAGGAAATAAATCCGTTCAAAAACATGCAGGTGGTGACGTTTGGGCAATAAAATTAGACGCATCAGGCAATAAACAATGGCAAAATTATTACGGAGGCACATTTACTGATACTCCTTTTGGCATCACAAAAACCAATGATAATGGATTTATAATTTGCGCTTCTTCTGATAGCAATGATTTTAATATTTCAAACAACAAAGGCCAATATGATTTTTGGATTTTAAAAATTGATGTAAATGGAATCTTGATTTGGGAAAAGAATTTTGGAGGGTCACAAATTGAAGAGCCAAGAGGAATTTGCAAAACCAATGATGGAAATTTTATGATTGTTGGCGATACTAGGAGCTCTAACCAAGACGTTTCAAAAAATAATGGTGCTGCTGATTTGTGGCTCATCAAAATAACTTCTGATGGAAATTTGTTGTGGGAAAAAACGTTTGGAGGAAGTAGTTTTGATGCAGGAAGAGCAATTTTTCCATCTCAAAATGGGGGATTTTTAATTGCAGGAAACTCCAGAAGCGAAAATGCAAACTTTACCAATTTAGGTCAAAATGATGGTTGGATTTTAAAAATTGATGATGCTGGAAATCAAATTTGGCAACAATTTTTTGGAGGTTCTGAAAACGATTTTCTAAATGATATTATTGAAATGCCAGACAATTCAATCATTGCCATTGGTGAATCTTACAGCGATAATGAATTAATTCCCATCAATAAAGGCTTTTCTGATGGTTTACTCATCAAACTAAAAAACTAAAAAAATGAAACCGATTTATGTACTTTTTTTACTGACCTTTCTTTTTAATTCTTGTGAAAAAAAAGAGTGTTGTATCAATTTTGAACCAGTAAATGTTACTGTAAAATTTACCCACAATTGGGATGGAATTCCCATAAATCAAAACGACTTTGACAATTTTAAATTTACAACTGAAAACGGAGAACTCATCAGTATTGAGTTGTTGAGATATGTAGTTTCTAATATAACTATTGGGCAAATTAGCAAGAAATATCAACTCATAAATGTTGGTGAAAATACAGGAACTGAAATTGTGTTAAATCAAGTTCCTCAAGGAAACAATTTTGTAAAATTTCGTTTTGGATTTGCAGATGTTGACAATGTAGATGGTGTGTATCAAGACTTAAATTCTGCGTCATTCAATGTTCCAATGATGATGGGAGGAGGATATCATTACATGCAATTTGACGGAAAATATAAGGACACAAATAATCAGGATGCAAATTTTAACTATCATACAATCAGGGCTGTAAATATGTCAAATCCAATGAATTTAATTTTGGAAGATACTTCTTTTGAAGTTGAAATTGGTACAATCGAGTTTTCAAAAAACACCACAATCGAAATCAAAATGAATGTTGCTGAGTGGTTTAAAAATCCCAACTTATGGGATTTGAATGTGCTAAATACTGTTTTAATGCCCAATTTTGATGCTCAAAAATTGATGAGTGAAAATGGTAGAAATGTGTTTTCTTTGGGTGAAATTTCAAATGAATAATGACTAAAAATTGGGTTTTTCTATCTCTCGTTTTTCTTTTGATGAATTGCTCATCCAAAGAAGAAGATTTATATTCACCAGTTGCTTATAATCTAGAAATTCCTTCGCTTTTTTCACAAAAATTGATTGCGCCAATTATTCCCGCAAACAATCCTTTGACACAAGAAGGTGTTGCTCTAGGAAAAAAATTGTTCTTTGAAAAATTACTTTCAAAAGACAACACACAATCATGCGCAACTTGTCACAATCCACAAAATACTTTTTCAGATTCGCAACAATTTAGTATTGGAATTAACGGAAATCAAGGATTTAGAAACGCAATGCCTTTATTCAATTTGGCTTGGAATTTTGATGAATTATTCAATTGGGATGGAAGTGAATTTAGTCTAGAAAATCAAGCTTTTGAACCTGTCAGAAACCCCATTGAAATGCACGAAACTTGGAAAAATGTAGCTCAAAAATTGCAAAATCATCCTGAATATCCAACCTTATTTAAAAAAGCTTTTGGAACATCAACTATAGATTCTGTTTTAATCACCAAAGCAATTGCACAATTTGAACGCACTTTGATTTCTGGAAACTCGAAATTCGACCGTTTTTTAAGAGGTGAAACTTCATTGACTCCTGAAGAAGAAAATGGATTTAATGTATTTATGGACGAAGCAAAAGGCGATTGTTTTCATTGTCATGGCAGTAACAACAATCCTCTTTGGACAGACAATTTGTTTCATAATAATGGTTTAGATCGAACTTTTACTGACCTTGGTTTAGGTGCAAAAACTGGTGATCCAAAAGATAATGGAAAATTTAAATCACCATCAATCAGAAACTTAGCTTTTACTGCGCCTTATATGCATGATGGACGATTTGCCACTTTAGAGGAAGTCATCAATCATTATTCTGAAGGCTTGCAATTCTCATCAACCATTGATCCTTTGATGAAAAAGGTGGCACAAGGTGGTGTACAATTATCTGCAAAAGACAAAGCAGATTTGAAAGCATTTTTACTTTCGTTATCAGATGTTGAATTTATCAACAATCCTTCTTTTAAAAATCCATAAGAAAAATCAATAGTTACATTGCAGTTGATAATAAATTATTAACAATTTTATTGATGAAATATGGTATATTTGCACTCAATTTAGATTTAATCTATTTAAGTTTATGATAAAAGTTTCAGACACAGCAAAAAAGAAAGTCATTGAATTAATGACGGAAGATGGCTTTGATGCCGCTAAAGATTTTGTAAGAGTTGGGGTAAAAAGCGGAGGTTGTTCTGGATTGTCATATGATTTAACTTTTGACAAACAGCAACAAGAAAACGACAAAGTTTTTGAAGAAAATGATGTAAAAATCATTGTTGACAAAAAGAGCTTTTTATACTTGGTTGGCACAACTTTAGAATATTCTGGAGGTTTAAACGGAAAAGG
>DAIUBY010000068.1:11523-12632 GCA_036846425.1 Polaribacter sp. | reverse complement strand
AAAACATATTAAAAAATTTCATATCAATTATCAGCCATCCAAAAGATTAAAACTGGCTCTGAAAGTGGGGTATGATGTAAGGAAAGAAAAGGCTGCTAAGAGAAAGATTACAAAGTAAAAAGTGATTGGGAAGTTTTGATTTGTTTTAAATTCTTTCTTCTCCAAATTTATCCATTTTACAGCCACAATTTGCACAAGTATATCCACCCCATAATACTTCGTACATTCCTTTTGGTTTTCTTATTGTATGTTGAATTTCATTGCATTTTGGACAATGAACCGTTTTGATATTTACTTTTAGTAGTTTAAATATGTTCATAAATTATATCAAAAAATTACCCTTTTAAATACGTATTAAAAAATTTGATAGTTCGTTCCCAGGACAAATCAGCAGCAGCTTTGTCAAACCTTGGAGTGGAATTGTTGTGAAATCCGTGGTTTACATTTGGGTAAAAATGTGCTTCGTGTACACAATTATTTTCTTTCAACACTTTTTCAAAAGCTGGCCAACCTTCATTCACTCTTTTGTCTAAATCTGCATAATGCAATTGCAAAGGCGTTTTTATTTTTTTAGCATCTTCCTCAGAAGCTTGTCTGCCATAATATGGCACAGCCGCTTTTAAATCAGGCAATTTTACAGCCATCATATTAGATATCCATCCACCAAAACAAAAACCAACTACGCCAATTTCTCCATTACAATTGGGATGTTTTTTGAGATATTCAAAGGCAGCAATAAAATCTTCCAACATTTCTTGTTGATTTCTTTTCGCTTGCATGGCTCTTCCATCATCATCATTTCCTGGATAACCACCTAAAGGCGTTAAGGCATCTGGAGCTAAAGAAATAAATCCTTCAATGGCAGCTCTTCTACCCACATCTTCAATATACGGATTCAATCCTCTATTTTCATGTACTACAATAATGCCTGGTAATTTGGTTTTGGCATCTTTTGGATAAGAAAGCAATCCTTTAATAGTGCCACCTCCTTTTGGAGAATCATAAGAAATAAAGCCTGAATTCAACCTTGGATCATCCGTTTTTACCAATATATTTTCTAGATAATTTGGCGAAACAAAACTCAATAAAGCTGGCAATGTAATGGCACC
>DAIUBY010000068.1:9839-11423 GCA_036846425.1 Polaribacter sp. | reverse complement strand
TTACATATTTCTTCGATACTGACCACCAACTTCAAACAAGGATTCTGTGATTTGACCCAAAGTACAAATCTTGGTAACCTCCATCAATTTTTCGAATAAATTCTCATTTTGAATGGCAGCTTCTTGCATAGAAGTCAACTGTTTTTGAGCAGTTTTTTCAAAAGCTTTATTCAGGTTTTCTTTGGTTTTAATTTGAGTTTGCTTTTCAGTTTCTGTGGCTCTGATAACTTCTGCTGGCAACACTGTAGGCGAACCTTTGGAACTTAAAAAAGTATTCACGCCAATAATTGGAAACTCGCCATTGTGTTTCAGCGTTTCGTAATACAAACTTTCTTCCTGAATTTTAGAGCGTTGATACATGGTTTCCATCGCACCTAAAACGCCACCTCTTTCTGTGATTTTATCAAACTCTTGCAAAACAGCTTCTTCCACCAAATCTGTCAATTCTTCAATAATGAATGCGCCTTGAATCGGATTTTCATTCTTTGCCAAACCTAATTCTTTGTTGATAATCAACTGAATAGCCATCGCTCTTCGTACAGATTCTTCAGTTGGAGTGGTAATTGCTTCATCATACGCGTTTGTGTGCAATGAATTGCAATTGTCATAAATGGCATACAAAGCTTGCAAGGTTGTTCTGATGTCATTGAAATCAATTTCTTGCGCGTGCAAAGAACGTCCTGAGGTTTGAATGTGATATTTCAACATTTGCGCTCTTTCATTGGCTCCGTATTTATGTTTTAAGGCTTTTGCCCAAATTTTACGGGCAACTCTTCCAATAACAGCATATTCAGGATCAATGCCGTTTGAAAAGAAAAAGGACAAATTCGGACCAAATTGGTTGATGTCCATGCCACGTGACAAATAATATTCCACATATGTAAATCCATTTGCCAATGTAAACGCCAATTGTGTAATCGGATTAGCGCCAGCTTCAGCAATATGATATCCAGAAATTGAAACCGAATAAAAATTACGCACTTGATTTTTAATAAAATATTCTTGCACATCACCCATCAAACGCAATGCAAATTCTGTAGAAAAAATACAGGTATTTTGCGCTTGATCTTCTTTTAAAATATCCGCTTGCACAGTTCCTCTGACTTGTGCTAAGGTTTCTTTTTTGATGCTTTCGTAAACATCTTTTGGCAATACCAAATCTCCAGTAACACCCAAAAGCAGCAATCCTAATCCATTATTTCCTTCAGGCAAATCACCTTGATATGTGGGTCTTTCCAAATCGTTGTCATCGTAAATTTCTTTCAGTTTAGCATCAACCAGATGTTCTAATTGATGTTCCTTGATGTATTTTTCACAATTTTGATCAATGGCAGCATTCATAAAAAAACCTAACAACATAGGAGCAGGGCCATTGATTGTCATAGAAACTGAGGTCATTGCATGACTCAAATCAAAACCCGAATACAATTTTTTAGCATCATCCAAACAGCAAATAGAAACCCCAGCATTTCCGATTTTTCCGTAAATATCAGGCCTGTGGCCAGGATCATTTCCGTAGAGAGTTACGGAATCAAAAGCGGTAGAAAGACGTTTGGCGTCCATTCCTAAACTCACATAATGAAA
>DAIUBY010000068.1:0-9739 GCA_036846425.1 Polaribacter sp. | reverse complement strand
AATCAAAAGCGGTAGAAAGACGTTTGGCGTCCATTCCTAAACTCACATAATGAAAACGTCTGTTGGTTCTTTCTGGGCCACCTTCGCCTGCAAACATTCGTGTTGGGTCTTCTCCAGTTCGTTTAAACGGATACAAACCTGCTGTGTATGGAAATTCTCCTGGTACGTTTTCTTGCATGTTCCAACGTAAAATATCGCCCCAAGCTTGGTATTTTGGCAAAGCCACTTTTGGAATAGCTGATTGTGATAAAGATTTGGAATGTGTTTCAATATGGATTTCTTTGTCACGCACTTTAAACGTGTACAAAGGATTTTTATAACGTTGAATTTTTGATGACCAACCCAAAATGAGTTCCCAATTCAGTGGGTCTAAATTCAATTTTACTTTGTCAAATTGCGCGAGTAACAATTTGATGAAGGGTTTTTCATCTTCAGATGTTTCTTTTAAAATTGCGTCTTCATCCAATCCAGTTTTGATTAGAAGAGATTGCTTCGTTTCACTCGCAATGACAGAAAGTATCGTTTGATAAATGCCATATAATTTTTGAGCAACCACCACTTGGTCAGTTACTTTGTGGTCATAAGTTCTGTTATTTTCAGCAATTTCAGATAAATAGCGCACTCTACTTGGTGGAATTACAAAGATTTTTTCAGACATTTCTTTGGTGATTTTCATCTGAGATTTTAAATCTGCATTTGTTTTTTCAACCAATTTGTCCATCATAGCTTTGTACAACGCATTCATGCCAGGATCATTGAATTGAGAAGCAATGGTGCCAAAAATGGGTAAATCGTCCATTGGAGTTTCCCACAAATTATGATTGCGCATGTATTGTTTTTTCACATCACGCAAGGCATCCAATCCACCTCTTTTATCAAATTTATTGATGGCAACCAAATCTGCAAAATCCAACATATCAATTTTCTCTAATTGAGTTGCAGCACCAAATTCGGGCGTCATCACATATAAAGAAGTATCAGAATGTTCGATAATTTCGGTGTCAGATTGCCCAATTCCTGAAGTTTCTAAAATAATCAAATCAAATTCGGCTGCTTTTAATACTTGCACAGCTTCCTGCACATATTTAGACAATGCCAAATTCGATTGACGCGTTGCCAAAGAACGCATATACACTCTGGGATTGTCAATAGCATTCATGCGAATTCTATCGCCTAAAAGTGCACCACCTGTTTTTCTTTTTGACGGGTCAACAGAAATAATTCCGATGGTTTTTTCAGGAAAATCAATTAAAAATCTTCGTACCAATTCATCTACCAAACTACTTTTTCCTGCACCTCCTGTACCTGTGATTCCTAGTACAGCCCCACCTAGCCTCCCCAAAGGGGAGGAACTCCAATCTTTGTGGAAAATTTGATTGAATTCTTCTTGATTATTTTCTGCTAAAGATATTAACCTTGCAATCGTGTTTACATCTTTGTTTTTTAAGTTTTCTAAAACTTTCTCACTTCCTAATGCTATGAGCCAATCACCATCTTCATTACAAACTTTTTCAAAAGTTGCTGACTTCCCTCCTTTGGAGGGACTGAGGGAGGACTTTACCAAATCATTAATCATGCCTTGCAAACCCATTTCGCGTCCATCATCAGGCGCATAAATTCTGGTAATTCCATAATCCATCAATTCTTTGATTTCCTCAGGAAGAATCACGCCTCCACCACCACCAAAAATTTTGATGTGTCCAGCACCTTTTTGCTGTAATAAATCGTACATGTATTTGAAATATTCCATGTGCCCACCTTGATAAGATGTCATGGCAATGGCATTTACATCCTCTTGAATGGCGCAATTCACCACTTCTTCCACACTTCTGTCATGTCCTAAATGAATGACTTCCACGCCTGTAGCTTGAATAATTCTGCGCATGATATTGATGGCTGCATCATGACCGTCAAATAACGATGCTGCAGTAACAATTCTGACTTTGTGTTGAGGTTTGTAAGGCTGTGTTTGTTCCATTCGTAAAAAATGTATGAATTTAGGCTTGCAATTTACAGAATTTTCAAAAAAGTATCACAATTATTATTGATTGCTAATTGTTAATTCTTTTGTAAAGATATGGAATTGCATTTTTGATTTCAAAGTGTTTCAGTATCTTTAAGGTAAATTTTATCAAAGGTTTTAGCTGCGAAATGGCATGCTTATTGATAATTTTTAAAGAAAATAAACGCAACTATGATTTGTAAATTTAATCTATATATTATCATGAAAAAAAATATCATTTTATTGTTTGGAGTTGCTCTTTTGAGCGCATGTAGTTCTATAAAAGTAACTACGGATTATGATACCCAAGTTGATTTTTCTAAATTTAAGACCTTTGCTTTTTACAAACCAAGTATTGATAAAGTAGATATTTCAGACTTGGATAAAAAGCGAATTTTAAGAGCTTTAGAAACAGAATTATTGGCAAAGGGATTTACAAAATCTGAGAATCCTGATATGTTGGTTAGCTTTTTTTCAAAATCTCAAGAACGAGTTGATGTTAATCAAAGCAACGTTGGTTTTGGCTGGGGCTGGGGTTGGGGCTGGAATCCTTGGATGATGAATGGAGGAATGAACAATGTAAATGTTTCTCAGTTTACAGAAGGAACGTTGTTTGTTGATTTTATTGACAAAGAAAAGAAAGAATTGATTTGGCAAGGAATTGGAACAGGAGCTTTGCGCAATGAAAACCGAGAAAAAAAAGAAGAAAGAATCAAAGAATTTGTAAAAGAAATTGTTTCTAGATTTCCGCCTGAAAAGAAGTAATTAAGAATTACACTTATCAACTTTGAATATTAAATGTTGAATTTTGAACATAAAAAAACTCCGAAACTAAGTTTCGGAGTTTTTTTATGTTTATATCAATCAATTAAAATCCAGCAGATTTTACAGTTTTAATAATTCTACCTGCAATTTTGTATGGATCTCCATTAGATGCTGGTCTTCTGTCTTCTAACCAACCTTTCCATCCTTTTTGAACAGTGATGATTGGAATTCTAATAGAGGCTCCTCTGTCAGAAACACCATAAGCAAATTCATTGATTGAAGCTGTTTCGTGTTTACCAGTTAAACGTTGATCGTTAAATTCGCCATACACAGCAATATGCTCTCTTACTACGGGTCTAAAAGCCTCACAGATTTTCTCATATACTTCACGAGAACCACAAGTTCTTAAAGTTGAGTTAGAGAAGTTTGCGTGCATACCAGAACCATTCCAGTCCATGTCTTTTCCTAATGGTTTTGGATGATATTCAATATAATATCCATATTTTTCAGTCAATCTGTCTAATAAATAACGAGCAACCCAAATTTCATCACCAGCTTTTTTTGCTCCTTTTGCAAATAATTGGAATTCCCATTGACCAGAAGCAACTTCTTGATTGATTCCTTCAAAGTTTAAACCTGCATCAATACAAAGGTTCGCATGTTCTTCAACCAAAGCTCTACCATGCGTATTTTTTCCACCAACAGAACAATAATACATTCCTTGAGGAGCAGGATATCCACCAACAGGAAATCCTAATGGTAGTAGAGTTTTAGTGTCCATAATAAAATATTCTTGTTCAAAACCGAACCAAAAATCATCATCTTCATCATCAATGGTAGCTCTTCCATTAGAAACGTGTGGTGTTCCATCAGGATTTAAAACTTCTGTCATTACTAAATAACCATCTCTTCTTGCTGGATCTGGATAAATCGCAACTGGTTTCAATAAACAGTCAGAAGAACCACCTTCAGCTTGTCTTGTTGATGACCCATCAAAAGACCAAATTGGACAGTCTTCTAATTTTCCACTAAAGTTTTCTTCAACTTTGGTTTTGCTTCTCATGTTTTGAGTTGGATAGTATCCATCTAACCAAATATACTCTAATTTAGACTTACTCATAATTATATTTATTTTAAGTTTTCTTTGTTTAATAACTACAAAAATGAAATAATTTGCATTGATATCAAAAAAAATAGGGGTAAAAATCTTCTGATAATATAAAAATAATTTTATCCCTAATTTTTATAGGGTATATTTGCATAAAGAATAAAATTTACTATTTAAAAATCATATTATGTCAACAATTAGATTTGCTGCATTACAGGAAAGTAGAAACAGAACCGCTTTAAAAGTTGAAGAAAAAGAAAAAAGATCTGTGTTGTTTGGAAAAAATGTATTTAACAAGCATGCTTTGCAACAGTATTTGACAAAAACTGCCTACGAAAGTGTGATGAATGCCATTGAAAAAGGCACTCAAATTGATCGTAAAATTGCTGATCAAGTGGCAGTTAGCATGAAAGATTGGGCAATATCTAAAGGAGCAACTCATTATACACATTGGTTTCAACCATTAACAGGTGCAACAGCCGAAAAACACGATGCTTTTTTTGAGTCTATCAATGGAAGTTTGGCAATGGAAAAATTTGATGGAGAACAATTGGTACAACAAGAACCTGATGCATCAAGTTTTCCAAGTGGAGGTATTAGAAATACTTTTGAAGCTCGTGGTTATACAGCTTGGGATCCAACTTCGCCAGCCTTTATTTTTGAAACAACATTGTGTATTCCAACCATTTTTGTGGCATATACAGGCGAAGCTTTAGATAACAAAACTCCTTTGTTACGTGCTTTACAAGCCATTGATACGCATGCAACTGCTGTGTGTAAATATTTTGATAAAAATGCTACCAAAGTCAACGCAACTTTGGGTTGGGAACAAGAATATTTTTTGATTGATGATGCTTTAGCACAGTCAAGACACGATATTTTAATGACAGGAAGAACCTTATTAGGACACACTCCTGCAAAAGGACAACAATTGGATGATCATTATTTTGGAAGCATTCCTATGAGAGCCATGAATTTTATGCGCGATTTAGAGCAAGAATCCATGTTATTAGGAATTCCTGTGAAAACAAGACACAATGAAGTTGCTCCCAATCAATTTGAATTAGCACCGATTTTTGAAGAGGTAAATTTGGCTGTTGATCACAATTCTTTGTTGATGGATGTGATGGGAAAAATTGCGAGAAGACATCATTTTAAAGTGTTATTTCATGAAAAACCATTTGCAGGAATCAATGGTTCTGGAAAACATAACAATTGGTCTTTGTCAACTCCTGATGGAATCAATTTGTTGAGCCCAGGAAAAACGCCCATGAAAAATTTACAATTCTTAACTTTTTTCGTGAACACTATTAGAGCTGTTTATGAAAACGAAGAATTGATGCGAGCTTCCATAGCTTCTGCAAGCAATGATTATAGATTGGGTGCCAATGAAGCACCACCTGCAATCATGTCAGTTTTTATTGGAACACAATTGTCAAATGTGTTGGATGAATTGGAAAATGTAACTATTGGAAAGCTTTCTCCTGAAGAAAAAACCGATTTAAAATTGAATATTATTGGTAAAATTCCAGAGATTTTATTAGATAATACTGATAGAAACAGAACGTCTCCATTTGCATTTACAGGCAATAAATTTGAGTTTAGAGCAGTGGGTTCTTGGGCAAATTGCGCCATTCCAATGACGATTTTAAACACGATTGTTGCCAAACAATTGAAAGATTTTAAAAAAGAAGTAGATATTTTGATTGATGATAAAAACCTCAAAAAAGACGAAGCAATTTTTAATGTGTTGAGAGAATACATCAAAGAATGTAAAAAAATCCGTTTTGAAGGTGATGGTTATAGTGAGTCTTGGGAAAAAGAAGCAAAAAAAAGAGGTTTGTCCAATAACAAAACAACTCCTGAAGCGCTTAAAGTAAAAATTTCTAAAAAAGTGATTGATTTATTCCAAGAAATGGAAGTCATGAACAGCATTGAAATGGAAGCGCGTTATGAAATTGAGTTGGAAGAATACACCAAACGTATCCAAATTGAAAGCCGTGTTTTGGGAGATATTGCTAGAAATCACGTGGTTCCAACAGCTATCAAATATCAAAATACGTTATTGGAAAATACGAAGAATTTGAAAGAAATTTTTGGTGAATCATACAAGAAAATTGCCAAAGAGCAAATAGAATTGATCATGATTATTTCCAATCATATTACTGAAATCAATGCATTGTCATTACAAATGGTGGAAGCTAGAAAAGTTGCCAATCAATTGCATGGCGAAAAATCGGCTGAGGCTTATTGCAAAACTGTGAAACCATTTTTTGAGCAAATTCGCTATCATTGTGATAAATTGGAAACCATGGTGGATGATGGTTTGTGGCCATTAACCAAATACCGAGAATTATTGTTTACAAGATAACAGAAATCATCCTACTTTTCAGTAGGATTTTTTTTGTAAAAGACTAAATTTGCAAACGCAACATTCCTATTTATATGAGTCAAGAAGTTTCAAAAAGATACGCACAAAGAGGTGTTTCTGCCGCAAAAGAAGATGTTCACAATGCCATCAAAAATATTGATAAAGGGCTATTTCCGAAAGCGTTTTGCAAAATTGTGCCCGATTTTTTAACCAATAACGACGATTATTGCTTGATTATGCACGCAGATGGTGCAGGCACAAAATCGTCTTTGGCATACATGTATTGGAAAGAAACAGGAGATATTTCTGTTTGGAAAGGCATTGCCCAAGATGCGTTAATCATGAATATTGACGATTTAATTTGTGTTGGTGCTACAGATAATATCATGCTTTCTTCAACGATTGGAAGAAATAAAAGTAAAATTCCAGGTGATGTTTTAGCGGCAATTATCAATGGAACTGAAGAATTGATTGCCGATTTAAAAAAATTTGGTGTAATCATTCATTCTACTGGAGGAGAAACTGCAGATGTTGGCGATTTAGTGCGCACCATTATTGTAGATTCAACAGTTACAGCAAGAATGAAACGTTCAGATGTGATTGACAATGCCAACATAAAAGCAGGTGATGTGATTGTTGGTTTGGCTTCTTTTGGACAAGCAACCTATGAAACTGAATACAATGGAGGAATGGGTTCAAACGGATTGACCTCTGCAAGACACGATGTTTTTCATAAATATTTAGCAGAAAAATATCCAGAAAGTTTTGATGCAGCTGTTCCATCAGATTTGGTGTACTCAGGAAATACAAAACTGACTGATTCCGTTGAAAATTCTCCTATTGATGCAGGGAAATTAGTGTTGTCGCCAACAAGAACATTTGCGCCAATTATCAAAGAAATTTTATCAAAATACACTTCAGAAACCATTCATGGAATCATTCATTGTTCAGGAGGTGCACAAACTAAAATTTTGCATTTTGTTGATAATCTGCATATTATCAAAGATAATTTATTTCCAATTCCGCCTTTATTCAAACTGATTCAAGAACAATCAAATACAGATTGGAAAGAAATGTATCAAGTGTTCAATTGTGGTCACAGAATGGAATTGTACGTTTCTCCAGAAATTGCTGAGGAACTTATAGCAATTTCAAAATCTTATAATGTAAATGCGCAAATTGTGGGAAGAGTTGAAGATTCATCAACTAAAAAACTAACAATTTCAAGCGAGTTTGGGGTTTTTGAGTATTAATCAATCTTTTCAAAAACAAAATCAATTCGAAAATCATCAGTTGAAATGATGGCTTTTAGTTGTTTATTTTCAATAAAATAATGAATCTTTTTTGGGAATTCATTTTTTGGATTTTCACATACAAATGACGTGTCTGTTTGCGAAGTGAATTTGAAATAAGTTGGTGTTTCATTCACATTTGAAACTTTTAAATGCAAGGTATCATTGATTTCAAGAATGCTCATTTGCTCGTTGAAAACGGTTTCACCATTTTTGATGGTTAAGCCCATTCCTGTAAAATCGTTTTTCCAAGTTTCATAGGTTTTATTGCCTTTAGTATCATTCAAACGAATCCAATTTCCGATTAAAAATGACGGTTTTGAAGGTTTTTTAATTTCTTTTTGACACGATGTCAAGAATATGACACATAAAAAAACGAAGAGTGTTCTCATAAAAATTAGTTTGCTTATTTCAAATATAGGTATAAAAATTGTAAATTCGCAACCTTAGAAAAGAGGACAAAATGATTGAAAAAATACGTATTGTAAAACAGCGTTATGACGAAGTTTCTGACTTGATTATTCAGCCAGAAATTATTTCTGATCAAAAACGATACATACAATTAAGCAAAGAATACAAAGATTTAGGAAAAGTTGTCAAAGCAGGAAATCAATACCTATCATTATTGAATAGTATTGACGAAGCTAAAGAAATTTTGGCTGATGGTTCAGATGCAGAAATGGTGGAAATGGCAAAAGCCGAAATGGAAGAAGCTCAAGACAAAATTCCTGCGCTAGAGGATGAAATCAAGTTTTTATTGATACCTAGAGAACCTGAAGATGCTAAAAATGCTGTGGTAGAATTACGTGCTGGAACTGGAGGAGATGAAGCCAGTATTTTTGCAGGAGATTTGTTCAGAATGTATTCAAAATATTGCGAAAGCAAAGGTTGGAATGTTTCTATTGTCGATTTTTCGGAAGGAACTAATGGCGGATTTAAAGAAATTCAGTTCGAAGTAAATGGCGAAGATGTGTATGGAACGTTAAAGTTTGAAGCAGGTGTTCATCGTGTGCAACGTGTTCCACAGACAGAAACGCAAGGAAGAGTTCATACTTCTGCTGCAACTTGTATGGTTTTTCCAGAAGCGGAAGAATTTGATGTGGAAATCAACCCAAAAGATGTTCGAATTGACTTTTTCTGTTCCTCAGGACCTGGAGGTCAATCTGTAAATACGACGTATTCTGCAGTTCGTTTAACGCACATTCCTACAGGTTTGGTGGCACAATGTCAAGACCAAAAATCGCAGCATAAAAACAAAGAAAAAGCATTCAAAGTGTTGCGTTCTCGTTTGTATGATATTGAGTTAGCAAAAAGACAAGAAGAAGATGCTTTAAAGCGTGGCTCTATGGTTTCTTCTGGTGATAGAAGTGCCAAAATTAGAACTTATAATTATGCACAAGGACGTGTTACAGACCACAGAATTGGGTTGTCATTATACGATTTACCAAATATTTTAAATGGTGATATTCAACGAATTATTGACGAATTGATGATGGCAGAAAACACTTCAAAATTGAAATCATTGGGAGATGGGTTTTAGGTTTAATTTATTTTTTCTCTAAAAAAATAAATTAAAAAATCTAATCCATTTATATAAATCAAGAATAGCAGTAAAGATTGAGCCTAAGCTATAATTCTTTACCGCTATTTTTTAAAAATAATATCTATTGCTCTTTATCTATGAAAATTTTTTCTTTTATAATCCGAGAAATTATAAATGGAACTAATAAAGAAATTGAAGCAATTATATTAACTATATCCGAACTTTCAAATAAAGTTGTTGCCATAGCTATAAAAGCACAAATAATAAATACTATTTTATAAATAGTTTTAATCTTAAGAATAAATGGTAAAATTATAAAACTTATAGCTCCTAAAATTACCATAGCATTACCAAAATCTAACATAGTCAAGAAATTATAGTAAACAATATCCAAATATAGTCAAATCTTTCCATTTCATATGAGCAATTTCTCCTTTAAATTTTGAGTTCTCCTTTTCTTCAGCTTCGTATTTACAATTGTAGCAATGCCAAATTGTCAAATTTGTTTTTTCGTCATCTAATATCCAAGTGAATGAATCTTTTTCGCAATTTGGACAAATTTGTGTTGCCATATTTATTCTTTAATTCTCCGAAATTAATTTTAATGGCTTTAGTCTAAAAAATATATTTATTATCTTTGATTTATGAAAGAAAGTAT
>DAIUBY010000067.1:0-12691 GCA_036846425.1 Polaribacter sp. | reverse complement strand
TTAAACCTCCCATAAAACAAAATATACCCATAACACACAATTGTTAAAACAAATGCGGTTTTAAAACCAAAATTGTCAATCAAACTTCCAAATGCAAAAGGAATGATTGCTCCACCTACAATTGCCATACACAACAATCCTGAAGCTTGGGCTTTTAAATCGCCCAAACCTTCTAAACTTAGTGTAAAAATCGTTGGAAACATGATGGAATTGAACAATCCAACAGCCAACATTGACCACATAGAAAGCAATCCTGATGTGTTGATAGAGATTAAAATCATAGAAATGGCAAACAACGAAAAAATACTTAACACTTTTCCTGGAAGCATAATTTTCGTTAAATAAGAACCTATAAATCTTCCAATCATGGCTCCTCCCCAATAAAAAATTACAAAAATTCCCAACAATGATTTTGGGTCAGCATCTGTAAATGTTTTATTGAAAGTGTTTGCAATCGTGTTTGCAATCTGCATCATTTGTTGGTTTTCTAGAATGATATTTGCCAAATTCATTTCATAAAAATAATTTACCAAAAAACTTCCAATGGCAACTTCTGCGCCAACGTAAACAAAAATTCCGAAAGCACCCATCAATAACGTTTTCTTTTTGAGTAGCGTCATATAACCACCTTTTGGACTTTCTTGCATTACTTTTGGCAGGTTTATAAATGCAAAAATAACAGCCAATAAAGAAATGAAAAATGCAATAAACAAAAACGGAATTTGAACAGTTGCAGCTTCTGAAATGTAGTAATTTTTTCTATCAACATCCGTTAACAAAGCTATTTCAGAGGATGATTTTACAGAATCACTCAACAAAAATAATGCACCAACTATGGGCGCAATTGTGGTTCCTAAAGAGTTGAAAGCTTGTGACAAATTCAAACGACTTGATGCGCCATTTTCACTTCCCAATAACGCAACATATGGATTTGCAGCAACTTGCAAAACTGTGATACCTCCAGCCAACGAGAAATATCCTATTAGAAATAATGAAAAATTTCGATATTCAGCTGCAGGAAAAAACAACAAGCAACCCAAAGACATGATTAATAATCCAAAAACAATTCCTTTTTTGTAGCCAATTTTGGATAAAATAAATCCTGCAGGCAATGAAAAAACAAAAAAAGCAGTAAAAAATGCAAACTGAACCAATACTGTTTTTGCATACGACATTTCAAAAACATCTTTCAATCTTGGTACTAAACTATCTACTAAAACTGTGATAAATCCCCACAAAAAAAACAAGGTCGTTAAAAACAGAAAAGCACTTTTATAGGAATTTTTGGTTGATGAACTCATACGTTAGCCTTTGTTATAAAAATGAGATTTGATGTTTTTATTTTCTCCGTTTTGATACACATTGTAGCTAAACCATTCATGAATGGAATAGCCACCAATTTCACCTTGCTTATTCACAGCAATATAACCCACTTGAAAATCTTTGAAATTTTTTCCTGGTTTTTTTACAATTCTGTCAATCGCAATTTCGCAAGCTTCTTGTGGCGATTTTCCTTGACGCATTAATTCTACAATCAAAAAACTGCCAACAGTTTTCAAAACTTCTTCGCCCAAACCAGTTGCTGTTGCGCCTCCAATTTCATTGTCTACAAACAAACCTCCTCCAATAATTGGGGAATCTCCTACTCTACCAGCCATTTTATATGCCAAACCACTTGTGGTACAAGCACCAGAAATATTGCCATTTTTATCAATTGCCAACATTCCAATCGTGTCATGATTTTCAATATTGATGATGGGTTTGTATTCAGAAGTTTCTTTCCATTTTTCCCATGCTTTTTTGGAAGCTTCTGTTAATAAATCTTCTTTTTCAAAACCTTTTGAAACCGCAAATTGTTCAGCACCATCTCCAACCAACATGACATGAGGTGTTTCTTCCATTACTTTTCGTGCCACAGAAATAACATGTTTGATATTTTTCACAGCCAAAACTGCTCCATAGTTTCCCTTTTCATCCATAATACAAGCATCCAAAGTGACGTTTCCATCTCTGTCTGGCAAACCACCTTTTCCTACAGATTGTCCTTTTTCATTGGCCTCTTCAATTCTGCAACCTTGCTCTACAGCATCCAAAGCTGAACCTCCATTTTCCAAAATTTTTGCAGCTGTTTTTACTGCTAAAGGTGTATCCCAAGTTGCAATGACAAGTGGTCTAACAGGTTTTGGTGTTGTAACAATTGATTTTTTTTTCGATTTTTTTTCATCATCACAATTGATTAAGGTTGATGAAACTGCGAGTAAACTCAATCCTGTAAAGGATGCTTTTTTTAAAAAATTTCGTCTTTCCATGTTTATTTAATTTGAATTTCATCAACAAACAACCAACTTCTGCCATCGTGTTTATAGCCTAAATGCCATTCAGGAAGTTTGCCTAGTTTTTTGGCTATTATTTTTAGATACCTTGTTTTTCTTAAAGTTGATATGTACATTGTTTCAATGGTTACATTTTCCTCATTTTTAGGTTTTGGAAATTGAAATACACTGCTTTTTTTGAAAAGTTTTCCATCAATTGAAGTGTAAATTTCGACTTCTTTTGGCAAGAAAATCCAACTTCGTTGATCTTTTAAAAAATTGATTTTTAAAGTTTGTATTTTCTTTTCTTCACCCAAATCTATAACTGCCACTAAATCCGTATCAGAATACCCTTGCCAAGTGCCTGTTCTAAAATCTTCTGTTCCTAAAACACCATCAATCAACGCATTATCTCCTCCTGCATTGTATTGATTGGCATATTCTGATTGCAAATCAATTTTGATATTTGGATTGATTTTATAAAAATCTGTAGTAATTGTGGCACTTTTGATTCCGTTTTTTTCTGCATAAACTGACAAATTAATAAATTTATCAATGATAAAAGGACTCTCATATTTTTTAAATCCTCCTTTATAACCAATTCTGTAATATATAGTTACTTTTTTTTCTACTGACTTTAAATGTACTTCAGTACTTCCTTTAAAAGCAATTTCTCCTTTTTCAATATATGGTGCAGCAACAATTTGATGTTCTTTAATTTCTGTTGATGGAATAAATGCATCTTTTGTACCCCAATTTGTAGGTTTGTTGGTCATTTCAAAAATCAAGGTTCCACCATTTATAATATCTTGATGATTCAGGTATGAAAATTCATAATTTTTACCATTCAATTGAACTGATTTGATGTATTTATTTTCTGGTTTACTATTTTTAGCTTGAATCGTAAATGACTTTCCGTTTTCTAAATTGATGGTTGCTTTTTCAAACAACGGACTTCCAATAATGTATTGATTTGAACCTGGAGTTACAGGATAAAATCCTAAAGAACTGAAAATATACCAAGCACTCATTTGTCCACAATCTTCATTTCCTGAAATTCCATCAGGCGAATTTTGATACAATTCTGTCAAAATCTGACGCACTTTTTCCTGAGTTTTATATGGTTTATTCACGAAATTATACAAATATGCCATGTGATGACTAGGTTCATTACCATGTGCATATTGTCCAATTAATCCTGTAATATCTGCTTGATTTCTTCCTGAAGTTTCATTTTTTGCCGTAAATAATTTGTCCAATTGATTTTCCAATGGCTTTTTTCCTCCCAACAATTTAATAAAACCAGTAATATCTTGAGGTACATAAAAACTATATTGCCAAGCATTTGCCTCTGTATAATTAAAATTCACTTCATACGGATCAAATGGCGAAAACCACGAATTTTTAAAACGACCTCGCATAAATTGCGTTTCTGGATCAAAAACGTTTTTGTAATTCTGAGCTCTTTCAATAAAAATTTTGTACTCATTTTCCTTTCCTAAAGATTTTGCCATTTGTGCAATTGTCCAATCATCATAAGCATATTCCAACGTTTTAGAAACAGATTCTGATTCTTTCTCCACAGGAATAAATCCTAATTTTTTATACGATTCTAACCCTAATTTGTCTTGAATTGCAGAATGTTTAATGGCTTCAAAAGCTTTTTCGATATCATAATTTTTGATTCCTTTCAGAAAAGCATCTGCAATTACTGGCACTGCATGATAGCCAATCATGCAACCTGTTTCATTTGCAGATAAATCCCAAATGGGCATAATGCCTGCTTCATCATATTTTGACAAAAAAGTTTTGATGAAATCATTGGTCCGTTTTTGCTCAATAATAGTGTACAAAGGATGTGCAGCTCTGTAAGTATCCCACAAAGAAAAAACAGTATAATACTCAAAATCAGTTGTTTGATGAATTTCTAAATCCATTCCTCTGTATCTTCCATCTACATCTTGATACAAATTCGGAGCAATCATTGTGTGATATAATGAAGTGTAAAAATTAACTTTATGATTGTCATTTTCATCTTCAATAACTATTTTATTTAGCTGATTTTCCCAAATTTGTTGCGCTTCATTTTTTACTTCTTCAAAAGTTTTTTGACCAATTTCTTTTTCCAAATTCATTTTTGCTCCTTCCACATCAACCGCAGAAATTCCGATTTTTACGTCAATCATATTTTCTGAATTTGTATCGAATTCAAAAGCAGCTTTTACAGACTTTCCTTCCGAATTTTCGTTTAAATAGGTAACCTTTAGAAATGGTTTTGAGAATTGAATTGCATAAAATAATTGCTGATTGGTTGCCCAAGCTTTTGAATGCCTAAAACCTTCAATAGTTTTATTATCTATTATTTTTACTTTAGAATCCAAAACTTCATCACGATGTTCTAAATCCAATATTATAATTTGTTTCGAATTTTCAGGAAATTGATATTTGTGAATTCCACTTCGTTTGGAAACCGTTAATGCAACATCAATATTGGTATCATCTAAATGAACTTTGTAAAAACCAGGTTCAGCAATTTCATTTTTATGAGAAAATTTGGATTTATAGCCTTCTTTTCCATCAGCACCATTATTAAAAACTACTTTATTTGTGGGCATTAACAAAATATCTCCATAATCAGAAACGCCTGTTCCACTGAGATGCGTGTGCGAAAAACCATAAATTTCGCTGTCAGAATAATGATATCCTGAGCAACCATCCCAACCATCCAAACGTGTATCAGGAGAAAGTTGCATCATTCCAAAAGGTAAAGTTGCGCCAGGAAACGTATGACCATGACCACCTGTTCCAATAAATGGATTTACATAGTCAATTCGTTTTTTTTCTTTTTTAGCAATTGTTGATTTTGAATCAGTATTACAAGAAAAAAACAGCAATAGTGAAACTAAAATTGCGAAAAATGGTATTTTCATGAAAATAGATTGTTACTTTTATGCACACAAGATAGTAAAATGAAAATTCACGTTTATTTAAAATGCATAATTCTTTTTTCATTTTTAGGATTTACTTCTGAAAATCCTACACCAATGAAACCAAGCATTATTCCTAAACCTCATTTTCAAAAAATTGAAGATGGATTTTTTTTGTTGGATGAAAATACTTCAATTGTTGCCGATAAAAATTTTTCAAAAATCGCCGATTTTCTAAAAAATTATTTGAAGGAATTTCATGAAATACAATTATCAGCAAAAAATAATTCAAAAAATATTATTTTTTCATTTGATAAATCTATTGAAAATGAAGAAGGATATGCATTAGAAATCAGTAAAAATTTGATTACAATTAGCGCAAAAACAAGCAAAGGTGCTTTTTATGCAATTCAAAGTTTGCTTCAATTGATTCCTGCAAAAACGAATTCAAAAAAAATTGCCATTCAATGTTTAAAAATTATTGACCAACCACAATTTGCTTACAGAGGCATGCATTTGGATGTTTCTCGTCATTTTTTTACTGTTGATTTTATAAAAAAATACTTAGATTTAATGGCAATGCTAAAAATGAATACGTTTCATTGGCATTTGACAGATGATCAAGGTTGGCGAATTGAAATCAAAAAATATCCAAAATTGCAAGAAATTGCTGCTTTTAGAAATGAAACTTTGATAGGTCATTATTCTGATGAACCTCATCAATTTGATGGGAAAAAATATGGCGGATTTTACACGCAACAACAAATAAAGGAAATTGTAAGTTATGCCTCTGAAAGGCAAATTACAGTAATTCCAGAAATTGAAATGCCTGGACATTCGCAAGCTGCTATTGCTGCATATCCTGAATTGGGTTGCACTGGAAATCAACAAGGAGTTGCTACAAAATGGGGTGTTTTTGAGGATATTTATTGTACAAATGAAAATACTTTCGAGTTTCTTGAAAATGTAATTGATGAAGTTATAACTTTATTTCCAGGAAAATATATTCATATTGGAGGTGATGAAGCTCCAAAAAACAGATGGAAAAACTGTGTTCATTGTCAAAAAATAATAACAGAAAATGGTTTAAAAGACGAGCATGAATTGCAAAGTTATTTCATAAAACGAATGGAAAAATATGTCAATTCAAAAGGAAAATTGATTATTGGTTGGGATGAAATTTTAGAAGGTGGTTTAGCACCCAATGCAACTGTGATGTCTTGGAGAGGAAATCAAGGTGCTATTGAAGCTGCAAAACAAATGCACTCTGTAATTTTAACTCCAAATTCCCACTGTTATTTTGATTATTATCAATCTGAAAATGAGAATGAACCATTGGCAATTGGCGGCTATTTACCTTTGGAAAAAGTTTACAATTTCAACCCAATTCCTGATGAATTATCACCAGAAGAAGCCAAATATGTGTTGGGTGCACAAGGAAATATTTGGACAGAATATATGTCAACTTCAGAAAAGGTGGAATATATGGCGTTTCCAAGAGCAATTGCTTTGGCAGAAGTTGTTTGGAGTTCCTCAGAAAATAAAAATTATAAAAATTTTATTGAAAGATTAGAGTTTTTTAATAAAAAATTGGACGCCATGAAGGTAAATTATGCCAATCATTTGTATGAAGTTTCTGGAAAATTACACAATGAAAATGGCAGGTTGAATTATCAATTAGAGACAATTACTGACAAGAAAATTATGTACACTTTAGATGGAAAAAATGAAAATTTAGTTTATAAAAATCCCATTCCTATTGAAAAATCAATTTTAATAAAAGCATTTGTGGTTGATAAAAATGAAGAAAAATTAGGTACTGTTTTTGCACAAAAAATCAATTTGCACAAAGCTGTTGGACAAAAAATAACGCTAAATATTGAACCTCATAAAGCATATAATTCAGGTGGGAAACAAGCCCTTATAAACGGAATTTCTGGAAATAACAAACGTTTTGGAGATAAAGAATGGTTAGGTTTTTCAGGAGTAGATCTTGAAATTACCATCGATTTTGAAAAACCTACTGAAATCAATTCCATTTCAACACGTTTTCATAATGGAAATGGACAATGGATTTATGCGCCAAAAGAAATCTTTATAGAATTTGACAATCAGGAAAAAAGAATTATTTCGCTAAAAAACAACGATGCTTTATTAGTTTCCGTATTTCAAAAATTTGAGCATAAAATTGCAAAAAAAATTAAATTAACCATTCCAAACTACGGAATTATTCCAGAAGGAAAACAAGGTGCAGGAAACAAAGCTTGGACATTTATTGACGAAATAATTATAGAATAATGTTGTTAGAAATCTGCGCAAACTCTTATGAATCAGCAATAAATGCTCAAAAAGCTGGGGCTCACAGGATAGAAATCTGTTCAGAATTATCAGTTGGAGGAATCACGCCAAGTTATGGATTATTGCAAAAAATCGCTGAAAATATTACAATTCCTGTGCATGTTTTAATCAGACCTAGAAGTGGTAATTTTTGCTACTCAAATTCAGAATTTGAGCAAATGAAAACAGATATTTTAATCTGTAAAAAATTAGGATTTCAGGGAATTGTTGCTGGTGTTTTAACTGAAAATCATGAAATTGATGTTGAAAAAACCAAACAATTGATTGCCCTTTCAAAACCACTCTCATTCACATTTCACAGAGCTTTTGATGTAGTTACAAATCCTAAAAAAGCAGTTCAAATTTTACAAAATTTGGGAGTTGACAGAATCTTAACTTCAGGCGCCAAAGAAAAAGCGGAAGATGGAATTGATTTATTGATTGAACTTAAAAAAATGACAGAACATAAATTGATTATTTTACCAGGAAGTGGCATTAACAAAGACAATGTGGCACTTTTCAAAAATGCTGGTTTCAAAGAAATTCACACTTCAGCATCAAAAATATTTACCAATAAAAAAAGTATTTTTTCCGATAAAACAATGCAAACAATTTCTGATATTGAGACCATAAAAATGATTCTTAAATCAATCGATAATGCATAAATTTTTACTTTTTTTATTAGTTCTATTGATGTTAAGTTGCGAAAATAAAAATTTACCTACTAAAATAATACTCTCAGAAAATTGGGAGTTTAAAGGAATTGACACTTTGGATTGGCAGTCTGCAAAAGTTCCTGGTAATATTTTTTCAGATTTATTAGAACAAAAAATGATTCCAAATCCATTTATAAAAACGAATGAAGATTCTGTGCAATGGGTTTCAAAAAAAGATTGGGAATACAAAACCACATTTTCGCTTTCCAAAAAACAATTACAAAAAAAGAATATCGAACTTCATTTTGATGGTTTAGACACCTATGCAACCATTTATTTGAATGATTCCATCATTTTGAAAGCGAATAATGCTTTTAAAAAATATACTATTGATATTAAAAAAAGTGCTAGAGAATCTAATAATTTACGCGTTGTTTTTGACAATTTTAGTGATATCGAACAAAAAAAAGAGGCTGAAATTTGGTATAAATTACCTGTCCAAAATAGAGTTTATACGCGTAAAGCGCAATTTCAATATGGTTGGGATTGGGGTCCAATTTTAAATTCTTACGGAATTTGGAAAGATGTGTATTTAAAAACTTGGGATGATGCCATCATTTCAGATATTTATATCAAACAAGATTCTTTAACCGAAACAAAAGCTGTTTTATCAGCAGATATTATTATTGAAAGTGACATTGAAAAATTTGTAGAATTAGAAACTTGGGTTAATTCTAAAAAAATACTCACTGGAATTCATCTAAAAAAAGGAGAAAACAAACTTAGCATTCCTATCAAAATTGACAACCCAACACTTTGGTGGACACACAATTTAGGAAAACCCTATTTGTATCGATTTGATTTTAAATTGTTTCGGAAAAACAAATTAATAGATCAAAAAATCATCAAAAAAGGCATCAGAACTATCAAATTAATTGCTGAAAGAGATGCTATTGGTCAATCTTTTTATTTTGAATTGAATGGAAAACCAGTCTATGCAAAAGGTGCAAATTTAATTCCTATGCACAGTTTTCAGGATAAAGCAACCAACGAAAAATATGAAAAATTACTTTCTGATGTTGTAAAATCCAATATGAATATGTTGCGAGTTTGGGGTGGAGGCATTTATGAAAACGATACTTTTTATGATTTGTGTGATGAAAAAGGCATTTTGGTTTGGCAAGATTTTATGTTTGCCTGTGCCATGTATCCTGGAGATAAAGCCTTTTTAACAAATGTTTCAGAGGAAGCTGAATATCAAGTAAAAAGATTGCGAAATCATACGTCAATTGCTTTGTGGTGTGGAAATAACGAAAATTCTGAAGCTTGGAAACGTTGGGGATGGCAAGATAATAGAGGTGAAAAAGAAAAGCAAGAAATTTGGGATAATTATTTGATGCTTTTTGATTCCATTTTACCATCCATTGTTGCAAAAAATAGCGATACTGATTACTGGGAAACTTCTCCAAAATATGGTAGAGGAAATCCAAAATACATTTCAGAAGGTGATGCCCATGATTGGTGGATTTGGCATGATGAATATCCTTTTGAACATTTAGAAGAAAAAGTTCCAAGATTTATGAGCGAGTTTGGTTTTCAATCTTTTCCGAGTTTTGAAACTTTGAAATACATCAATCAAAAAGATGAAATTGATTTAAAAACTGATGCCATCAATTCTCATCAAAAACATCCAAAAGGTTTTGAATTGATGGAAAAATACATGAGTCGTGATTTTAAAATTCCAACTTCAGATGAAGATTATGTGTATGTAAGTCAGTTGTTGCAAGCAAAAGGAATTGTGATGGGAATTGAAGCTCAAAGAAGAGCAAAACCATACAATATGGGAACATTATATTGGCAGCTAAATGATTGTTGGCCAGCTATTTCATGGTCAAGTTTGGATTATTTTGGCAATTGGAAAGCACTACAATACAAAGCAAAAAAAGCGTTTGAAAATGTATTAATTTCCTCAATTATTGAAAAAAATAATGTAAAAACATACATCATCAATGATACTTTTCAATCTATAAAAGGAACATTACAACTAAAAATTATTGATTTTTATGGAAATGAGATTTGGTCAGATGCTAAAGAAATTGGGGTAATAGAAAACAGCAGTCAGGAATTTTATAATTTTCATTTGGATAAAATTGATAAAAAATCAACTGTTTTAATAACTAAATTCAACAATCAAACATCCTTTTTCTATTTTGTAAAACCCAAAGAATTAAAATTGCCCAAAAGCGACATTCAACAAAAAATAGTCAAAACAGATAAGGGTTTTTCAATCACCATAAAAAGCACTGTTTTATTGAAAGATGTTTTTCTATTCACAGAGGAAAAAGGGCATTTTTCAGATAACTTTTTTGACGTGTTACCAAATCAAACAACAACAGTTTTCTTTGAGACCAAAACAACTAATTTAATTGATTTGAATATAAAAACGTTGAATGAAATTAATGTTTCTGATTAAAAAATTGTGATTCTAAAAATCCCAATCCATAGCCATTAAATTGCGTGAAAGTAGTTATAATACTTAGAAGAGCTACTTTCAAATTTTGATTTTGAAGCAATGAATCAAAAAAAATAAACAGAAAATAAATAGCATAAAACCCTAAAATTTGCGAAAATCCAAAAATTGCTGCTAAAATTCCAATGTCAAAACCAATCAAAAATACACTTGGAAACCAATAAGTAATTTTTGCTGACTTCGGATATTTTTGATTTAAAAGTGGTCTTGCTTTTCCGAATTTGTAGGTTTGATTGAAAAAATCACGCAATGAACCTCTTCTTTTATGATACACAAAAGCATTCGAAATTAATTGTGTTTCAAAGCCATTTTCCCACAAACGAAAAGTCAAATCAATATCTTCTGCGATTTTCATTTCAGAAAAACCATTGGTTTTTTCAAACGCATTTTTAGAAATTCCCATATTGAAACTTCGTGGCTGAAACTTGCCAACAGCTTGCTTTTTTCCGCGAATTCCACCTGTTGTCAATACAGAAGTCATGGAATAATTAATGGCTTTTTGTAAAGGAGAGAAGCTTTTGTGAGCTGTATCTGGACCACCAAAAGCATCAGTGAAATTAATCTCTAAAGATTTTTTAATCGCTGATAAATACTGATTTGGAACAATTACATCCGAATCTAAAATGATAAAATAATTTCCTAAAGATTGTTGCATTCCAAAATTACGAGAATTTCCAGCACCTGAATTTTCTTTAAAAAAATAGCGAATATTGAGTGATTTTGAATAGTTTTTTACAATTTCATCACTTTTTTGAGAAGAACCATCTTCCACAATAATTACTTCAAAATTTTCCTGAAAATCTTGTTGTGTAAGACTTTCTAACAATTCGTCAATTTCGTTTGGACGATTGTACACAGGAATGATGATGGAGAAATTGAGTTTCAAAGTTTAGTTATTTAAAGAGACCTCACAGGTTTTAAAAACCTGTGAGGTCTAAGAATACTATTGTTAATTTAAAAGCTTTTTTGTTTTGAAAAAGCTAGTAATTCGCAAACCAGCTTAGCCCTGATTGAGCGGTTTGTTTGAGCTCTTTTTTGGCACAAAAAAAGCGAGTAGCGAAAGCAGGAAATAGCTTCTAAAAAAAATTATTTTTCATCAACAAACTTACTCATCACAGCATCACTAACTCCCATATTTGAGAATCCACCATCATGAAATAAATTTTGTAAGGTTACTTTTTTCGTTAAATCCGAAAACAATGTCAATGTGTAATCTGCACATTCTAAAGCAGTTGCATTTCCTAATGGACTCATTTGATCTGCGTATGCTAAAAATCCGTCAAAACCTTTTACGCCACTTCCTGCTGTGGTTGGAGTTGGAGATTGCGAAATTGTATTGACACGAACTTTGTGATCACGTCCAAAAAAATAGCCAAAACTACGTGCTACACTTTCTAAATACGCTTTATTATCTGCCATATCATTGTAATCTGGAAACACTCTTTGAGCAGCCATATATGTTAAAGCCACAATACTTCCCCAATCATTCATGGCTTGTTTGTTGTACAAAACATTCATGGTTTTGTGAAAAGAAACTGCAGAAACATCCCAACCTTTGGTGGTAAAATCGTAGTTAGAATTTGTATAATGAACTCCTTTACGAACGTTTACAGACATGCCAATTGAATGCAACACAAAATCTAATTTTCCGCCTAAAATTTCCATAGATTTCTCTACTAAATTCGTCAAATCTTCCATAGAAGTTGCATCAGCAGGAATAATTTGTGAACCAGTTTTTGCAGCCAAACCATTCAATTCTCCCATTCTCATTGCAATTGGTGCGTTTGTTAGCACAAATTCAGCTCCTTCTTCATGAGCTCTTTCTGCTACTTTCCAAGCAATTGAATGCTCATTCAATGCTCCAAATATGATTCCTTTTTTTCCTTTTAATAAATTATACATATTTTTAGTATTTAGTTATTGGTTGTT
>DAIUBY010000066.1:1221-12949 GCA_036846425.1 Polaribacter sp. | reverse complement strand
CCAATTTTTTTTGACGCTCAATGTATTTTCGTTTAAACAACGTTTCAATAATACTCGCTCTTGTAGAAGGTCTTCCAATACCATTTTCTTTCATCAATTCGCGCATTTCATCATCATCTACTTGTTTTCCAGCAGTTTCCATGGCTCGTAACAAGCTGGCTTCTGTATAGTTTTTGGGAGGTTTGGTTTCTTTTTGCAAAAAAGAAGGTTCATGAGGTCCTTTTTCTCCTTCAATAAATGTGGGTAAAATGGCAAGTTCATTGATTTCTTTTTTTAGTGTACTTTCATTAGTCGCAAAAACCACTCTCCAACCTTGTGTAATGATTTCTTTTCCTGAAGTTTTAAAAGATACATCAGCAGCTTTTCCTAAAACAGTCGTATTTGCGACTTCAGAATCAGGATAAAAAACGGCAATAAATCGTCTTACGATGCTATCATATACTTGTTGCTGATTGTATTGCAAATTGGTTTGAACCCCAGTTGGAATTATGGCATGATGATCTGTAACTTTTTTATCATCAAAAACGCGCGTTGTTTTTTTGATTTTTTTTCCTAAAAGCGGTTGAATTAGTTCACTGTAATTCGTTAATTTTGATAATATTCCTGGTACTTTCGGATACAAATCATTGGGTAAAAAAGTGGTATCAACTCTTGGATACGTAACCACTTTCATTTCATACAATTTTTGAATGAGTTGTAAAGTTTCATCCGCAGAAAATCCGAATTTGTTATTACAATGTACTTGCAAACCTGTTAAATCAAACAATTTCGGAGCATAATCTGTTCCTTTCTTTTTGCTGACAGTAACAATTTCAAAATCACTTTCTTTTACTTTTGCTGCTAAAATTTCACCTTCTTCTTTGTTTTGAAAACGTCCTTCTTCGTAATTGAACAGCGTATTTCTGTACGTAGTTTGCAACTCCCAATAAGGCTCAGGTTTAAAATTTTGAATCTCTTTATAACGATTTACCAACATTGCTAGAGTAGGAGTTTGCACTCTTCCAATAGACAAAACTTGTTTGTAACCACCATATTTTAAAGTGTATAAACGAGTGGCATTTAGGCCTAATAACCAATCACCAATGGCTCTTGAATAGCCAGCATAATATAAATTGTCGTATTTTTTGGAAGATTCTAATTTTTCAAATCCTTCTTTAATAGCTTCTTCAGTAAGTGAAGAAATCCACAAACGTTTTACTTCGCCTTTGTAGTTGCATTGATTCATCACCCAACGTTGAATGAGTTCACCTTCTTGTCCAGCATCACCACAATTGATGACCAAATCCGCTTTTTCAAACAACGATTTGACAATATTGAATTGCTTTTTGATGCCATTATCGCCAGTAACTTTTGTATCAAAACGTTCGGGCAACATGGGTAAATTATT
Organism: Polaribacter sp.; assembly: GCA_036846425.1. Lineage (GTDB taxonomy): Bacteria > Bacteroidota > Bacteroidia > Flavobacteriales > Flavobacteriaceae > Polaribacter. The sequence continues at coordinate 11,562 of DAIUBY010000066.1, read as the reverse complement.
CAAATCCCAATTTTTCCAATGAGGTTTGTAATCTTTGGGTTCTAAAAGAGTGCATAAATGTCCGAAAGTATAGGTAACTGCGTAGCCATTTCCTTCGTAAAAACCATCACGTTTTGTGTTAGCTCCTAGAATGTTAGCAATTTCTCTTGCTACGCTTGGTTTTTCGGCAATACAGACTTTCATGAAAGATTTTTAATTCGATGCAAGCTACTGAATTATTTTCTCAAACGCCAAACGTTTGTCACCATAACTGGTATAGATAATGCCACAATATTGGTAACCCAATTTTTTTACCAAAGATTGCATTCCAAGGTTTTCGTGATGCGTATCAATTTTTAAACTTTGGATGTTTTGTTGTTTTAAAAATCCATGAAAATATTCAAAAATATATTGTGCAATTCCGCTTTTTCTGAATTCTTTTGCAGTTGCCAATCTGTGAATTACGCCATATTTTTCAGACTCAGAAATTATCCAATTTCCTTCAATTACTTTATAGGTAGGTTCTCCTTTTATAGAAAACATCGTAGTTGCAATGATTTGATTATCAGAATTTAAAACTACAAAACTTTCATTATTGGCGATGTCATTTTCAATCTGAATTTGGTTTGGATAGCCATTTTGCCATTGATCAATCTGCAAAGATTTTAGCAATGCTTTTGCATCATCAATAATTTCTAAAATCCTTGAAATATCAGCAGTAGTTGCAAGTTGAATTTTCATAAGTAATTACATAAAAAAAACCACAAAATTTAAGAAAACTCTTAAAAATTGTGATTAAATATACTATTTTAAATTAAGCTGATATGACTTGTTTTGCAGCTTTTTTTGGCAACTCAACAATTTCTTGATTTTGTAAAATATCATCAATTGTTTGTCTTTTTCTAATCAAATAATCTTTTCCATTTACAACCATTACTTCTGCAGGTAAATAACGTGAGTTGTAGTTAGATGCCATTGAAAAACAATAGGCTCCAGCATTGTGAAAGCACAAAATATCTTCTTCAGAAATTTCTGCAATTCGTCTGTTTGAGGCAAAAGTATCAGTTTCGCAAATGTAACCAACAACAGAATAATAACGATCTCTGCCTTCAGGATTTGAAATATTTGTGATGTGATGATACGCATCATACATCATTGGACGAACCAAATGATTAAATCCAGAATCAACATGAGCAAAAACGGTTGAAGTTGTTTGTTTTACCACATTTACTTTAGCTAAAAACGAACCAGCTTCAGACACTAAAAACTTTCCAGGTTCAAACATTAACGTAATTTCTTTGCCATAATCTGCACAAAATTCATTGAAACGTTCTGTTAATTGAATGCCTAATTGTTCAATATCTGTTGAAATATCATTAGGTTTGTAAGGCACTTTAAAACCACTTCCGAAGTCGATAAAATCGATATTATCAAACTGTTTTGCTACATCAAACAAAATATCTGTTGCACGCAAAAAGGTATCAATATCTAAAATATCAGAACCTGTGTGCATGTGAATTCCGTTGATATTCATCTTTGTATTTTCCACAACACGTTTGATATGAGGCACTTGATGAATTGAGATTCCAAATTTTGAATCAATATGACCTACAGAAATTTTTGAATTTCCACCAGCCATAATGTGTGGATTGATTCGCACACAAACAGGAATTTCTGGATGTTTTTGACCAAATATTTCTAAGATCGATAAATTATCAATATTGATTTGCACACCCAATTTGGCAACTTCTTCAATTTCTTGTAAAGAAACCCCATTTGGAGTGTAAATAATTCTTTTTGGGTCAATACCAGTTTTTAAAGATAAAAGTACTTCTTGGATTGAAACTGTATCCAAACCTGCACCTAAATCTTTGAAAAAACGTAAAATATTGATGTTAGAAAGTGCTTTTACAGCATAATTCAATTTTAAGTTCTTAACTCCACTAAAAGCAGTTGTTAATCTGTTATATTGAGAAGCAATTTTGTCTGTATCATAAACATACAAAGGACTTCCGTATTTCTTTGCCAATTCTAAAAGTTGTGTGCTTTCCACTTTTTTTGATTTTTAAAGTGCAAAAGTAACCAAAATGTAAAAGTTTGCACGATTTGTATAAAAATAAAACAAATTGATTTTTGTTGTGATTTTTATTTGAAGTTATTTCAATTGAAGGCTTATTAATAATTGAAAAAGAAATAATATAAAATCAAAATAGTAAGTTTTATGTAAATTAATTTAAAACAATTAAATAATTGATTAAGTTTAAATAATTAATTTTAAATAATAAATATTTATTGTTTATCAATAATTATTTATATATTTGCTGAATCATTTTTAAAACTATGAATTATGAAAAAAACAGATTATTTCGTTTTTATTACCGTAAAAATTGTTGCTTGGATAATCTTTGTTGGTTTGTGTATTGAATCAGGAGGATTGATTGTCAATTTCTTATTCAGCATTTTCAAGCCAGAATTTGTCGGAAAATTATATCAAAAATTAGATTTGCAAGAAATCTATCAAAAAAGCGAGAGTGTCTTTTATGGCATGTATAGTTTAGCTTTAACTATTTCAATTTTAAAAGCTTATTTATTTTATTTGGTTGTTTTACTTGTCACTAAAATCGATTTATCAAAACCTTTCAATGAGTTTGTTTCAGCTAAAATTTTACAAATCAGTGACTATACTTTTTCAATAGGAATAGTAAGTTATATTGCAAGAAAAACAGGAAAAATCATCACAAATAAAGGAATTGACACTCAAATTTTAAATCAGTTTTGGGAAGATAGTCAAGCTTTTATTTTGATGTCTGCTGTAATTTATATCATTGCAATCATCTTTAAAAAAGGAATTGAATTACAAAATGAAAATGATTTAACAGTATAAACTATGGCCATAATTGTAAACCTAGATGTGATGATGGCAAAACGTAAAATGTCATTAAACGAACTTTCTGAAAAGGTAGATTTAACACTTTCTAATTTATCTATTTTAAAAACAGGAAAAGCAAAAGCAATACGTTTTAGTACTTTAGAAGCCATTTGCAAAGTGTTAGAATGTCAACCTGGAGATATTTTAGAATTCAAGAACGAAGAATAAAAATTATTCTTTTTTGGTTTTCATCAAAAGAATTCTTTTTGATGAAAACCATTCTTTTCTCAGATTTTAAACGTTGAAATCCTGTTAATAACTAATTACATCAGCCTTTCTATTTTAGTAGGTTTAATGCTATTTTAGCAGATACTTCAAACCGATAAAACGAACGTGATTTCATGAGTCAAGAAACAAAATATACAGAAGATAATATTAGATCATTAGACTGGAAAGAGCATATCAGAATGCGTCCAGGAATGTATATTGGAAAATTGGGTGATGGTTCTTCTGCAGATGACGGAATTTATATTTTACTAAAAGAAGTTATTGATAATTCTATTGATGAATTTGTCATGGGTTCAGGAAAATCAATAGAAGTTTCCATTCAAGGTGAAAAAGTAACTGTGCGTGATTTTGGACGTGGAATTCCTTTAGGAAAAGTTGTTGATGTAGTTTCTAAAATGAATACTGGAGGAAAATACGACTCAAAAGCGTTCAAAAAATCTGTAGGATTAAATGGTGTTGGAACCAAAGCTGTAAACGCACTTTCTTCTTATTTTAAAGTAGAATCTACACGTGATGGAAAATCGGCCTCTGCAGAGTTTTCAAAAGGAAACTTGCAAAATCAAGAATTATTGGATGAAACATCTCGAAGAAAAGGAACCAAAGTTTCTTTTATTCCAGATGAAATAATTTTCAAAAAATACAAATTCAGAAATGAATATGTATCTAAAATGTTGAAAAATTATGTGTATTTAAATCCAGGTTTAACCATCATTTTCAATGGAGAAAAATACTTCTCTGAAAATGGTTTGAAAGATTTATTGATGGATAATAACAGTAAAGATGACATGTTATATCCCATAATTCATTTGAGAGGAACTGATATTGAAGTGGCAATTACACATAGCAAATCACAATATTCTGAGGAATATCACTCGTTTGTAAATGGGCAAAATACCACACAAGGAGGAACTCATTTAGCTGCTTTTAGAGAAGCTTTAGTAAAAACGGTCAGAGAGTTTTACAAGAAAAATTTTGAAGCTTCTGATGTTCGAAAATCGATAATTTCTGCAATTGCCATCAAAGTAACTGAACCCGTTTTTGAAAGTCAAACAAAAACAAAATTAGGTTCTACAGATATGGGTGGAGATTTGCCAACTGTTAGAACGTATATTAACGATTTTTTGAAAACTCAGTTGGATAATTATTTGCATAAAAATCCAGAAACTGCTGAAAAATTATTACGAAAAATAATGCAAGCTGAAAGAGAACGAAAAGAACTTTCAGGCATTAGAAATTTAGCAAGAGATCGTGCCAAAAAAGCCAGTTTGCACAACAAAAAATTACGAGATTGTAGAGTACATTTAAGTGACATTAAACACGAAAATTATTTAGATACAACTTTGTTTATAACAGAGGGTGACTCTGCATCAGGTTCTATTACAAAATCAAGAAATGTCAATACACAAGCCGTTTTTAGCTTAAAAGGTAAACCATTAAACTCTTATGGTTTGAGCAAAAAAATTGTGTACGAAAATGAAGAATTCAATCTCTTGCAAGCTGCTTTAAATATTGAAGAAAGTTTAGAGGATTTGCGTTATAACAACATTGTAATTGCAACTGATGCTGATGTGGATGGAATGCACATTCGTTTATTATTGATTACATTTTTCTTGCAGTTTTTTCCTGAATTGATCAAAGAAGGTCATTTGTATATTTTAGAAACACCACTTTTTAGAGTTCGTGATAAAAAAGAAACCATTTACTGTTATTCTGAAGAGGAAAAACAAGCAGCCATTCAAAAACTGAAAGGAAAAGCTGAAATTACACGATTCAAAGGTTTAGGAGAAATTTCTCCCAATGAATTTGTCCATTTTATTGGTGATGATATTCGTTTAGACCCAGTAATGTTGGATAAAGAAATGTCAATAGAACAGATGTTAGAGTTTTATATGGGAAAAAATACGCCTGACAGACAGAAATTTATCATCGATAATTTGAAAGTGGAATTGGATATTGTAGAGGAGGTTTAAATTTTTTCCCAATTTTTAAAAATGAAAAAGAAAGAAGAAATTAGTATTATTCCAGATGAAATCATTTCAAACAAAATCTATTTGATTAGAAATCAAAAAGTAATGATTGATAGAGATTTAGCGGAATTATATCAAGTGGAAACAAGGGTTTTAAAACAAGCGGTTAAAAGAAATAGTAATCGTTTTCCTGAAGATTTTATGTTTGAACTTAGTAAAAATGAATTTGAAAATTGGAGATCACAATTTGTGACCTCCAATTCTGATAAAATGGGATTAAGATACGCTCCAATGGCATTTACAGAACAAGGAGTTGCTATGTTGTCAAGCGTTTTGAACAGCGAAAGGGCGATTGCAGTGAATATTAAAATCATCAGGATATTTACAAAAATGCGCGAATTGTTGCAAGATAATTTGAGTGTGAGATTAGAAATTGAAGAAATTAAAAAGAAATTGAGCAATCATTCAAAAAATATAGAATTGGTTTTTAATTATTTAGATGAATTAATTGATAAAAAAGAAAATCCAACTCCAAGACCTAAAATAGGTTACAATAAGAAATCATAAACTCAACAAATTATTTTTAGATGAGTGAAGAAATAAACGAAAACGAACACGAAGAATTACTTCCAAAAGCAGCAGAAACTGTTCAAGAAGAAACCATTACCAAAGTTACAGGAATGTACAAAGAATGGTTTTTGGATTATGCTTCGTATGTAATTTTAGAAAGAGCTGTGCCTGCATTGATGGATGGTTTAAAACCTGTTCAACGCAGAATCATGCATTCCATGAAAGATTTGGATGATGGACGTTACAATAAAGTTGCCAATATTGTTGGACACACAATGCAATATCATCCTCATGGAGATGCCTCAATTGCTGATGCTATGGTGCAAATTGGGCAAAAAGAATTGCTCATTGACATGCAAGGAAATTGGGGAAATATCCTTACAGGAGATAGAGCTGCAGCCTCAAGATATATTGAAGCACGTTTGTCAAAATTTGCCTTGGAAGTTGTTTTCAATCCAAAAACAACCAAATGGCAAGCTTCTTATGATGGACGAAAAAAAGAACCTGTAAATTTACCTGTAAAATTCCCTTTATTGCTTGCACAAGGTGCTGAAGGAATTGCTGTTGGATTATCAACCAAAATTTTACCACACAATTTTATTGAATTGATTGATGCTTCTATCAAATATTTAAAAGGAAAACCTTTTACTATTTTACCCGATTTTTTAACTGGTGGAATTGCAGATTTTACCCATTATAATGATGGAAAACGTGGAGGAAGAGTGCGTGTTCGCGCAAAAATTTCGCAATTAGATAAAAAAACATTGGTAATTACCGAAATTCCTTTTAGTACAACCACCACAACTTTGATAGAAAGTATTATCAAAGCCAATGAAAAAGGAACTATTAAAATCAAAAAAATTGAAGACAATACTGCTGCAGAAGTAGAAATTGTAATGCATTTACCACCAAACGTTTCACCTGATAAAACCATTGATGCGTTATTTGCTTTTACAAGTTGCGAAAACGCCATTTCGCCTTTATGTTGCATTATTGATGACAACAAACCTTTGTTTGGTGGTGTTACTCAAATGCTTAAACATTCCACAGATAATACAGTTCAGTTGTTGAAATTAGAATTGGAAATTCAGTTAAATGAATTGGAAGAACAATGGCATTTTGCATCATTAGAACGTATTTTTATCGAAAATAGAATTTATAGAGATATTGAAGAAGAGGAAACTTGGGAAGGAGTTATCAAAGCTATTGACGAAGGATTAAAACCACATATTGCACATTTAAAAAGACCAATTTCTGTTGAAGATATTGAACGTTTAACCGAAATCAAAATCAAGAAAATATCCAAATTTGATATTGACAAAGCCAAACAATTCATTGAAAGTTTAGAGGAAAAAATTGCAGGTGTAAAACATCATTTGAACAATTTGATTGAATATTCCATTGATTATTTTAAAAATCTGAAAGAAAAATACGGAAAAGGTAAAGAACGCAAAACCGAAATTCGAATTTTTGATGATATTGAAGCGACAAAAGTAGCCATGAACAATGCCAAATTATACGTAAATAGGGCAGAAGGATTTATTGGAACCTCGCTAAAAAAAGACGAATTTGTTACAGATTGTTCTGATATTGATGATGTTATTATTTTTAGAAAAGATGGTAAAATGATGGTGACAAAAGTCGATGCAAAAACCTTTGTTGGCAAAGACATTATTCACATTGCTGTCTTTAAAAAGAAAGACAAAAGAACCGTTTATAACTATATTTATAGAGATGGAACAAAAGGGCCAAGTTACATGAAACGCTTTACTGTCACTGGAATTACTCGTGATAAAGAGTATGATTTAACAAACGGAAACAAAGGTTCTGAAGTGCATTATTTTTCGGCAAATCCAAATGGTGAAGCTGAGGTTGTAACAATCAATTTGCGTTCTGTTGGAAGTATAAAAAAGCTTAAATGGGATATTGATTTTGCAGATTTAGCCATTAAAAGTAGAGATGCTCGTGGAAATACGTTGACTAAATATGCCATTAAAAACATCGATTTTAAATCTGAAGGTGTTTCAACTTTAAAGCCTCGTAAAATTTGGTTTGATGATACAGTTCAACGTTTAAATGTGGATGAAAGAGGTGAATTGTTAGGAGAATTTAAAGCAGAAGACAAATTGTTAATCATTACTCAGCAAGGAAAAATCAAAGCTGTTAAACCTGATTTGGCAATGCATTTTGAAGATGATATGATTGTCTTAGAAAAATGGAAACCTAATAAACCAATTTCAGCTATTTATTATGATGGCGAAAAAGAGCGTTATTTTGTGAAACGCTTCTTGATTGAAACCACTGAAAAAGAGGAATTATTTATTTCAGATCATCCAAAATCGCAATTAGAAATTGTTGCAACTGATTACAGACCCATTGCTGAAGTAATTTTTTCTAAAAGAAATTTAGAAAACTTAAAAGTAAATTTAGAAGAATTTATTGCAATAAAAGGAATTAAAGCGCTTGGAAATCAATTAACTACAGAAAAAATTAAACAAGTGAATTTATTAGAATCTTTACCTTTTGAAGAGCCTGAAGAAGAAATTATTGAAGACGTTGATGTTGTAGATGAAGAAGAAATTCTTGAAGAAACATTGCCTTTAGATATTCCAATTGTTGAAAAATCAACTCTAATAGATGAAGATGAAAAACCAATTATCAAGAAAAAAATTGAAAAGAAAAAAAATGATGATGACAGTCAAATAAAATTATTCTAAAAGATGAAATTAAAATACGTGTATTTATTTTTGGCAATTTTGGGTGTTGTATATACTTGGTATTACAATATTTTATACTTCCAAAGTGTTGAAAATGCAAGTTTTATTGGGTTTATGCAAGATGCACAAATCAATTTTGCTGGCAAATCTTTTGGAGCTGATTTGACAGTAGTTGTCTTTACGTTTTTTGTGTTTTTAGTTTCAGAATCTTTGCGTTTAAAGATAAAGAATTGGTGGTTGTTTATTCCATTCACATTTCTGATTGCGGTGGCATTTACATTTCCACTTTTTTTATATTTCAGACAAAAAAAGTTGGAAGAAATTGGAATCAAAAACTAGTTATTTCATCTTCTCAAAAAAGGTCAATTCATAATTTGGCAACAAGTCAGGATTTGTAATTTTTATCAAATCTTTCAATACCAAATCTGGTCTTGTAGGTGCTAATTCGTAATAAATAACACCTCCTGTTTTACCTTTTTTTAGAGAAGGAGTATAGATATTATCATTTTTAAAAGCAGCAAATTCAGCATACAATTTATTGTTTTGAAGCATTTCTTTCTTAGATGAAAAATAGCCTGGAGCAATCCAAAAATCGGCATTTTTTGCTTTTTCAAAAACACTTTCAAAACTCAAAGACAAACTTCCTTTTCCGGTTGAATTTCTCCATAAATAATCCAAATTTGCATCTGCTAAAAACTTTGCTACAAAACTTTCTCCTGCAGGCAAATTCCAAATATCCTTACTCATTACAGCACCTGAAAGAATAGTTGGTTTTTTAGGATTTTTTTTAGCCAATTGTTTTGCCTCCAAATACGATTTTTCAATAGTTTTAAAAATGCTGTCAGCCATTTTTTGTTTGTCAAATAATACCCCAAAAAAACGAATCCATTCTGCTCTTCCAAGTGGAGTTTCTTCCAACCAATCTCCATTATAAATCACTGGAATTCCAGATTTTTTTATGATTTCCAACGATTTATCAGCTGTTGAAACGCTGTAACCAACTACCAAATCAGGTTCTAAATTCAGCAAAACTTCAGTATTTAAAGCGTTTTCTTTTCCAATTTCTGTGATAAAACCATTTTCAACTCTTTGACGCGTTTTTTTGGAAGAAATATAATAAGTGTCAGGAAAACCAACAATATTATTTTCTTTACCAAGCAATTCAATCATTGGAATATGTGTGGTTGATGTTACTACAATTTTTGAAATTGGGATTTGAATTTCATTTTTTGAAGTAGGATTTTTTGAAAATTCGTATTCAAAAATTTCTGATGAATTTTGATAAGGATTTAATATAATCAATTTAGTAGATTCCTTATTTTCAATTAATTGAAATCCTTTTGCGTATTTAATTTCAGAATTTTTTTTTATGGAATTGTTCGATTTTTTTTCTTCCTTTTTACAAGAAATTACTAAAAAAAAGAAACTAAAAATCAATAAATATTTTGAATATTTCATGAATTAAAAATATCATTAGCTTGTTCTTGAACTCGAATAAAAGTAGTTCTTTTGGTCAATTCTTTCAATCTTTTTGCTCCAACATAAGTGCAAGTTGAACGCAAACCTCCTAAAAAATCGGTTACAGTTTCAGTTACTTTTCCTCTGTAAGGAACTTTCACAGTTTTTCCTTCAGATGCTCTATAATTGGCAACACCTCCTGCATGTTTTTTCATGGCTGTTTCTGAACTCATTCCATAAAAAAGCTTGAACTTTTCACTGTTTTCAGTAATTAATTCGCCTCCACTTTCATCATGTCCAGCCAACATTCCACCCAGCATCACAAAATCTGCACCTGCACCAAATGCTTTGGCAATATCACCTGGAATTTTGCAACCTCCATCAGAAATAATATGACCTCCCAAACCATGAGCAGCATCTGCACATTCAATAATTGCTGATAATTGTGGATATCCAACTCCAGTTTTGATGCGAGTTGTGCAAACAGAACCAG
>DAIUBY010000066.1:0-1121 GCA_036846425.1 Polaribacter sp. | reverse complement strand
GATAATTGTGGATATCCAACTCCAGTTTTGATGCGAGTTGTGCAAACAGAACCAGGACCAATGCCAACTTTAATGATATCTGCACCTGCCAAAAGTAATTCTTCAACCATTTCTCCAGTAACCACATTTCCTGCAATAATTACTTTTGAAGGATGTTTTTTGCGCATTTGTTTTACAAAATTCACAAAATGCTCTGAATAACCATTTGCAACATCAATACAGATAAAATTAATTTCAGGAATTGCATCTAAAATTGAAGCTACATTTTTTGAATCATTAGTTCCAGTTCCTGTGGAAATTGCGATATTTTTTAAAATAGTTGAATCTGATTTTTTTGCAAAATCTAACCATTCTTCTATTGTATAATGTTTGTGAATTGCTGTAAATAATCCATTTTTCGATAATGCTTCAGCCATTTCAAAAGTACCAACAGTATCCATATTTGCAGCCATAATTGGAATTCCATTCCAAACAATTTCTGAATGTAAAAAAGTGAAATTTCTCTCTAAAGTTACTTCAGATCTTGATTTTAATGTAGAACGTTTTGGACGAATCATCACGTCTTTAAAGCCTAATTTGATGTCATTTTCAATTCTCATTCGATGATATTATTTGATTTTTCGAAGGTATTAAAACTTTCTCAAAAAGAATATTATTGTTTCGAAAATACAACTATATTTGCCACGAATTTTGGTTTTGATGTAAAATTCGTTTTGCATCGAATTAAAAGGGAATCTGGTTTAAATCCAGAACTGTACCCGCAACTGTAAGCTAAAAAGCTTGTAACGAATTCTTTAACCACTGTTTTTTTATAAAATGGGAAGGTACGTTATAAGACGCAAGTCAGGAGACCTGCCTTTATTCAAGAGTTAAAAACTTTCGGGATAAAAGTTTATGTACCGTACTCAATTTTATTGTACAGAATAGTTTCCTGATTTATTGTTTCAATTAAATCATTAAAAATGAAAAAACAATTCGTAATTGTTAGTGCACTTGCATGTTTGTTTGTGAGTAAAAATTCGTTTTCACAAGAGAAAAACGAAAAAGTAGAATCGCTGGATGAAATCATTATCACAGCAACAAAATTTGAAACCAATAAAAAAAATATTGGTAAGATTGTT
>DAIUBY010000065.1:0-13608 GCA_036846425.1 Polaribacter sp. | reverse complement strand
TTGAAAAAATAAATTCAGTTACGTTGGATGACATTCAAAATGCAGCTATCAAATATTTTCAAGGAGATAAAGCTAGAATTATCATCACAGGAAAAGGAATTGATGTGTTGAAAAACTTGGAAAATACAGATTATGTAATCAAATATTTTGACAAAGAAGGAAATCCAACAGTAAAACCAGCAATGACTTTACCAATTCCAGCTGGAATGACTGCAGAAACTGTTGTTGATAAATATTTGGCTGCCATTGGCGGAAAAGACAAAGTGATGGCTGTAAAAACTATGATGATGACTGCAAATTCAACTGTTCAAGGAACTCCAATTGTTATGACAATCAAAAAATCTTCACCAAACAAAACCTTACAAGAAATTTCTGTAATGGGCAATGTGATGCAAAAAACTGCTTTTGATGGTGAAAAAGGATTTATGGAAGCTAGAGGTCAAAAAATGGATATGCCTGCTGAACAAATTGCGGAAGCAAATGCTCTAAATGCAATTTTCAGTGATCTGAGTTATGCAAAAGGAACTTTAGATAGAATTGAACCTATTGACGGGAAAAACATGATTGTTTTAAAATTTAATGATACCGAAGTTTTTTACGACATGACAACTTGGTTGAAAACACAAGAAGTAAAAACTGCAAAAACTCCAGATGGAAATGAAGTGAAAGTTCCTACAACTTTTGGAGATTATAAAGAAGTTAAAGGCATAAAATTTCCTTTCGCAATTGGACAGAAAATGGGTCCAATGGATTTGAATTTTGAAATCAAAGAAATTAAAATTAACGAAGGAGTTTCTGATGCTGATTTTAAATAGTTCTTTAGAATAGAGAGAAAATAAAAAAGAGTCAAGACGTGAGTTTTGACTCTTTTTTTGTTTAAAATCTAGTTTCTTTTCTCTTGTTTCTTTATTCTTTTTCTACTTTGCTTTATTCACCAAATACACTCCAAGCATAATTATCAAACCTGCAATTAATTGTAATAAACTCCATTTTTCTCCATCTAAAAAACCCCAAAAAATCGCTACCAAAGGCATTAAATAAGTTACTGAAGATGCAAAAACTGGGGTAGAAATTTGGACCAATTTTGTATATAAAACCTTCGCAATTCCAGTACCAAAAAGCGCTAAAACAACCACATAAATAAGAGATTTTGATTGCGTTTCATCAAAAGCAATATCGCTAAAAAATCCTGAAAAAATCAACACCATAATTGCTGGTGGCAACATCAATAAAAAATTTCCTGTTATGATTGCCAAAGCATCTAAATCAGCTAAATGTTTTTTAATCATATTTACATTGATGGCATAACCAAATGTGGCTGTAATTGCCAATAATGAAAACCAATAATTTTGGTCAGGATTCATTTCAGCGCCTTTTAAAATTAAGGTTAATGTGCCTATCAAACCAAGAATAATTCCTAAAAACTGTTTCTTTTTAAATCCAACTTCAAAAGCTAAAATACCTATTATAAAGGTATTGAAAGGTGTAAATGAATTTAACATTGACGCGATTGCACTATCAATTTCTTGAACTGCAAATGAAAACAAAAAAACAGGAAAAAAAGTTCCTAAAAATGCTGTGTAAAAAATATATTTCCATTGGTTTTTCTTGATTTTTTTCAAACTAGAAAACCCAATAATCAACAATAAAATAGCAGAAAAAGTAATTCGCAAAGCACCTAAAGGAATAGGATTAAAGCCTAATAATGCTTTTTTAATTAAAATATAGGAACTTCCCCAAACTAATGAAAGTAAAATAAGAAACAACCATTTTCGCTGTTGATGATTCATTAATATAAATATTGAGGGTGCAAAATTCCGACAATTAGTAGGATAATCTATTTTAAAATTGATAAATTTGCACAATATTTTAATCAGAAAATCTTATGAAAACTAACAATATCATATTCAGTATTGCCTTTATTTTTTTGGTGTTAACAAGCTGTAAAAAAGAAGAAAAAAAATCTGCTTTGCCTGTTGAAAAAGCCCAAGTTGCCTTGAATATTTCAGGAATGACTTGCGAAATTGGTTGTGCAAAAACCATTCAATCAAAATTATCTAAAAAAGAAGGAGTTTTAGATGCCAAAGTTGTTTTTACAGATAGCATTGCAAAAATCGAATTTGATTCAAATAAAACATCAGAAAAAGACTTAATCGCTTTTGTAAATGGCATTGCAGGAGGAGAAACTTATAAAGCTTCTTTGAATAAAAAAGAAGCACATTCTTGCACTGAAAAATGTGAAAAAGAATGTGACAACAAATCTGACACAAAAATGGAATGTAAAAAAGATTGCAAAATGGCTTGTTGTGCTGACAAAAAAAGTTAGTATTTAAAGGTTTACAAATCATACTAAAAACAGGCTTATACGCCTGTTTTTTTTTGCTCAATAGTTTTGTTTTTTGATTTCAAAATGGCTTAAAAATCCTAAAATTTGTATCTTTTGAAATTTTTATAAATTGAACTTATTGATTATAAATAATTAAATATCAATTATTTATATGAATATATAAATTTTTTAGAAACATTAATTTTACATAAAATTAATTTTCTTAACCTAAAACTTACAAAAGGTTAACTGCATAATAATCCCAAAAAAAACTCTAGTAGAAATTTCCAAAATAGATTTGCACTCGAATTAATTATCTAATAATTTAAATGAAAAAAATATTTTTTCTTCTGCTATTCTCTATTTCTTTTATAGCTGTTGCACAAAAAGCAACCATCACTGGTAAAGTTTTGGATAAGGAACAAAATAATGAACCTCTTCCATTTTGTAACGTAATTGTTAAGGGAACAACTAATGGAACAACAACTGATGAGAAAGGAAATTATACATTAACTGTTGATGCTGGTAAAATCGCCATTGAATTCAGTTTTTTAGGATATAAAAGTATTCTTGTTCCTGTTGATGTAAAAGCTGGTCAAACACTAAAATTAAATCAAACCCTTGGCGCTGAAGAAGGTGTAGCACTCAATGATGTTGTATTAACAACTACAAGAAGAAAAAATACTGTAAGCGCATTAGTTTTAGAAATAAAACAAGCAAAATCAGTTGTAAATGCAATTTCTGCAGAACAAATAACTAAAGGAACTGACAGTAATGTTGCTGAAGCAATTCAAAGAGTTCCAGGTGTTACAATTGTTGATGGAAGATATTTAATGATCAGAGGTTTAAGCCAACGTTACAACAATGTATTGATAAATGGAGCAATTGCTCCAAGTACAGAAATTGACATGAAAACTTTTTCATTTGATTTAATTCCAACTTCATCTGTAGAGAAAATTTTGGTTTTTAAAACTAGTAGTCCTGATAAACCTGCTGATATGACTGGTGGTATTATAGGTGTTACTACATCTGAAAACACTACTGAATATACAAGTTTTGGTTTTTCTTTAGGATACATTCCTCAAACCACATTCAAAGACTTTTCTATTTCCAATGGTTCTCCTACAGATTTCCTTGGATTTGACAACGGATTTAGACAGTTGCCAGGAAATTTTCCAAGTAGAAATGTTTTTCAAGGAAATAATTTTACGCCTCAACAAAATGAATCTGCTGCACATACTTTGCAAAATAATTTTGTCCCATCAAATGAAACTGCAATGATGCAGAGTTCTGTGAAATTTGGAATTGGTCGTAAATTTAATATTGGAAATGTATCTGTTTTTACTGATAATACTGTTCAACAATCTACAAGTTATATTTCTTATGATAGAATTTTTAGAAGATATTTTTCTTTGAATGAAGGTCAAGAACGCCCACAAGATTGGTTGAGTTACAATGATGCAACGTTTACAAAACAAAATAAATTAACGTTTGTTTCAAACTGGATATTTGATTTTAGTGATAAGTTCAAATTAAAATTTAAAAATTTAATCAATCAAATTGGTAAAGACGAAACTATTTTGAGAAATGGATTCAATTTTCAACAAAAACCAGATGATATTTTTAACAATTATTCATTACTCTACAACCAACGTTTTATTGTAACCTCACAATTGGAAGGTGAGTATAAAATCAATCCTGCAAATAAAATTGATTGGGTTGTAGGTTTTAATAATGTAACTGATAAAACGCCTGATTGGAGAAGATTCAGAACATTTAGACCAACAAATAGTCCAAATGACCCATTTATTATGATTGATCCTCCTTCGTCAAATTTGTTTGATACTTCAAGATTCTTTGGAAATTCTAACGAATATAATATTGGAAATGGTGTTAATTATACTTACACTTTGGAGAGAATTAAGGGAGATGAAGAATTTGCTCCATACAAATTCAAAGCTGGATATTATGTTGATTTCAGAGATAAAACATTTGATGCTAGATATTTTTCATACAGACTTCCTGGAAATGTAAGTTTTGACAGAAGAGAATTTTTAGTTCGTCAACCTTTAAACACCATCTTTAATACTGAAAATGTAAATGCAAATGATGGTTGGGCTTTGCAAGAAGGTACAGGTGTAAGAGATAAATTTTCTGGAACAAATTTTTATGCTGCTGGTTATGTAATGGCAGAATTACCAATAGGAAAATTTGACATTAACACAGGTGTGAGATATGAATATAACATTCAACAACTAAACGCAACTGACGATACTGGTGATATAAGTAAAGATTATATTACAGGATTTCTTTTACCTTCTTTAAATATTGCTTATGTATTTAACGAAAAAAATCAATTGCGATTTGGGTATGGTAGAACATTGAATAGACCTGAATTTAGAGAAATAGCACCGTTTTTATTTTATGATTTCGTAAATGACAGGGGTATTACTGGTGCTCCACTTGAAGTTGCAACTATTGATAATTTTGATCTACGTTACGAATTTTATCCAAGAAAAGGAGAAACAATCAGCTTAGGTGTTTTCAACAAAAGCTTTAAAAATCCAATTGAATTTGTTGCTCAAATTACTACAGAGCAACCTCAATTTAGAATGAAAAATGCTGACAAAGCTTTCTCAAGAGGTGTAGAACTAGAATTTAGAAAATCATTTAACGAAGTTTTTAAAAGTAAATTTTTACAAAGATTCTCAACAAATATAAATTTAGCTTACATTTTATCTGAAGTAGATTTGGGTGATGTAACTTCACAACAACAAGTTAGAGCACTTCAAGGTCAATCTCCATACATCATCAATGTTGCTTTAGATTATCAAGATGCTGATAGTGGTATTACAACATCTGTAATTTTTAACAGATTTGGAGATCGTATTGACACTGTTGGAGATGTAATATTTCCATCAATTTACGAACTTTCAAGAGACAACATAGATTTCGCTTTCTCTAAAGACTTCAAAAAATTTAAACTAAAATTTAGCATCAAAGATTTATTAAATTCTCCTTTCAGATTTTACGAAGATTCTGATAGAAACGAAAAAATTGAATTTAGTAGAGACAATGTTGTTTCTCAATTCAAAAGAGGTTCTCTTTTTGAATTAGCGCTAACTTATAAACTTTAACCTTAATATTAATAATCAATAACAATTAAATTTTTTAACTCATGAAATTTACTAGAATTTTTTTTACAAGTATTTTAATTTCTTCACTTACATTCGTAGGATGTAGTAGTGATAACAATGATGACAACATAGTTCCTCCTCCAGTTGACACAACTGTCATTTTAGAAGGAAATCTTTCAACACAAACTTTAACAAAAGACAAAAAGTACTTAATCAAAGGACAAACTTTTGTAAGAAGTGGTCAAGTGTTAACTATTCAACCAGGAACAATTCTTAAAGGAGACAAAGCAACAAAAGGAACTTTAATCATTGATAGAGGTGGAAAAATCGAAGCTGTTGGAACTGCTGCAGAACCAATCGTAATGACTTCAAGTCTTTCAGCTGGAACTAGAGACAGAGGTGATTGGGGTGGTTTGGTTATTTTAGGAAATGCTCCTGTAAATCAAGTAAATCCTGCAATTGAAGGAATTTCTCCAGCTGTTATTTTTGGTGGTACAAATGCTGCTGATGACTCTGGTGCTTTAAAATATGTACGTGTAGAATATGCAGGTATTGAATTAACTCCAAATAACGAAACAAACTCTATCACTTTAGGTGGTGTTGGTAGTGCTACTGAAATGGAATACTGTCAAGTTTCTTGGGGTGGTGATGATGGTTTTGAATGGTTTGGTGGAACTGTTAATGGAAAATATTTAATTTCATTTGCCTCTTGGGATGATAGTTTTGACGTAGATTTTGGATATGTTGGAAAAAATCAATTTGGGTTAGAAGTTAGATATCCTTCTTATGCTGACCAATCAGGTTCAAACTCTTTTGAATGTGATAATGGTCCTAATGACAACGTTACCACTTTATTAACTACTGGTACTTTTTCTAACTTTACTTGTATTGGTCCTAAAGCTACAAACGCTCAAAGTATTAATGCAAACTACCAACATGCTTTAGATTTAAGAAGAAGAACTGCTGTAACTATTGCTAATTCAGTTTTCATTGGATATCCAAGAGGTTTAAGAATGAACCAACAATCAGTATATGATAATTATGCTGCTGGTACTGGAAAATTATTAAACAACATTATGGTGGCTCCAACTACTACCTTTTCAACTGGTTCAAGTATGACTACAACTGCTGCTAACATCCAAACTTGGTTTAACTTGACAAATACTACAATCACTGCAGCTATTGAAGATCAATTTGCAGTGTTAGGTATCAATAGCGACTTAGCTTTCAAAAATAGAACAAGAGATGAATATCCATCTAACCCAAATTTTGCTGTAACAACAGGAACACTTGCTACAGGTGCTTCATTTACTGATTCAAAATTATCAGGTATGCAAACAGTTACTTTTAGAGGTGGTTTTGGTTCTACAGACTGGACTGATACTTGGGCTGAATTTAGTCCAAACACAAAAGCTTACTAATATTTTATACTTAATTTTTTAAGTTTAATAACCCCAAAGTTTATCTTTGGGGTTTATTTTATAATTTAGTTTTATGAAAAAATATATTTATTTCCTTTTTTGTTTATTAATAATTTCTTGTCAAAAAGAAATTTCTTCAACACCAGATTTATATTTAACACCAAAAGAAAATTTCGAATTTAAAGAAAAGATTGTTCGTTTTTTCGAAAAATTACCTAAAAAAGTATCGCACGAAAATAAATGGAATACTGAAAACAATGAGTACTATTTAAAGAAAGTAGAAGAAGCTGAAATAATGCATTATTATAAAAACGATGATGGATTTATTTATTTCGCAATTGCTAAAATTGCACCAAGTATCTATCTAAAAAAAGTAGCAACAATTGGTAAATTAAAAATAGAAAATGATTCCATCACTTATTACGAAGAAATATGTCGTACTTGGAAAATGGAAATTCCTGAACTTAGCGAAAAAACAAAGATTTTATTCGATAAAATTGTAAATGATGATGATATTTCTCAATATTATACTAAAAATTCTCAACCAGAATTTTGGATAGAGTTTCCAGATGATTTGAATAGTTATGATATTGAAAACAGAAAATGGATACACAAAAATTAATTTATTAAAAAAATAAAATTATATATTTATCCGTTTCAAAAACCAAAAATTTTGATAACATTAAGGTAACATTCTGCATTTTAGGAGTAATTACCTTTGTGGCTTTAAATAAAATTAAAAATGAGTGATCCATATATTTTAATGCTTGTTGCCTTAAGCATTTTAGCTATAGTAGATTTGATAGTTGGTGTGAGCAATGATGCAGTGAATTTTTTAAACTCTGCTATTGGTTCAAAAGCAATATCTGTCAAAAATATTATGATCATTGCGAGTATTGGTGTTTTTGCTGGTGCTGTTACTTCAAGCGGAATGATGGAAGTTGCTCGTAAAGGAATTTTTAATCCTGACATGTTTGTTTTTCAAGATGTAATGATGATATTCATGGCAGTGATGATTACAGACATTCTTTTATTGGATGTTTTTAATTCACTAGGAATGCCAACATCTACAACAGTTTCAGTTATTTTCGAATTGTTAGGAGCAGCATTCGTAATCGCAATCATAAAAATTACCAATAGCGATACTGAAAATTTAAGTGCTATATGGAATTATATCAATTATGAAACTGCTACAGAAATTATAACAGGTATATTACTTTCTGTGGTAATTGCATTTACAGTTGGAGCTATTGTTCAATATTTTTCAAGATTGATTTATACCTTCAATTTTGAAACCAGACCAGCATATATTCACTCATTATTTGGTGGAATTGCTATCACCGCTATCACCTATTTTATTGTAATAAAAGGCTTACAAGGCACTGAATTTTACAGCACCATAAAAGGATTTTTATCAGAAAACAACACCATAATTATTCTTGGAAATTTTGTTTTCTGGACACTATTTTCTTACTTTTTTGTTTCTGTACTTAAAAAGAATATCCTTGTTTTAATCATTGGAGTAGGAACATTCTCGCTTGCAATGGCATTTTCAGGAAATGATTTGGTAAACTTTATTGGTGTTCCAATTGCAGCTTTAAATTCATATGAAGCTTGGCAAGTTTCTGGAGTTGCTCCAAACGCTTTTTACATGAACAGTTTGGCGGAAGAAGTTCCTTCCAACTTATGGTTTTTATTATTGGCAGGAACAGTAATGGTTGTCACTTTATGGACTTCTTCTAAAGCGAAATCAGTAATCGAAACAGGCGTTAATTTATCAAGACAAGGAGAAGGTCATGAAAAATTTCAACCCAATAATTTATCTAGAGTTGTTGTGCGTTTTTCAATGTATATCAATAGCGGAATCAATTATGTAATTCCTTTAAAAACGCAAGAATTTATCAATTCAAAATTTGAGAAGCCAATTATAAAATTACCCAAAGATAAAACCTATGAAATGCCTGCATTTGATATGGTTAGAGCCTCTGTAAATTTGGTGATGGCAAGTGCTTTGATTTCAATTGCTACTTCAATGAAATTGCCACTTTCTACAACGTATGTAACTTTTATGGTAGCTATGGGAACATCTTTGGCTGATAGAGCTTGGGGACGTGAAAGTGCTGTATATAGAGTTGCAGGAGTTTTAAACGTTATTGGAGGTTGGTTTTTAACGGCAATTATCGCTTTTGTAGCGGCTTCAATTGTTGCTTATTTTATTCAATTAAATATGGCTTTTATTCCTGTTTTATTGATTATCGTGATTATTCTACTGACAAAAAATACCATTGCACATAGAAAAAAATCGAAAGAAATTCAACGCAGAACGTATATTGAGCGTTCAGAATTAATCACAATTAATGGTGTAATTGAAGAAAGTTCAGATCATATTTCGGAAGTTGCTGTCAGAATCAATAAACTTTATACAAATGTGGTGAATGATTTGGCAAACCATGATTTGAAAAAACTGAAAAAAACAGACAAATTTGTTTCAAAACTGAATGATGAAATTGATGAATTAAAAGACAATGTTTTCTATTTTATCAAATCTTTGGATGAAACTTCTGTACAAGCAAGTAAGTTTTACATCATGGTTTTAGGATATTTGCAAGATGCAGCTCAATCAATTAGTTACATTTCAAGAGCGAGTTTTAAGCATGTGAATAACAATCATAAAAACTTAAAAAGAGGACAAATCAAAGATTTAAAAGAGATAAATATTCAATTAACATCTATTTTAGGAAAAGTAAGTACTGTTTTCAAAAAGAGAGATTTTGATAATTTGAACGACATTATCAAAGAGAAAAATCAATTGTTGTTGGATGTTTCTGCATCTGTTGAAAAACAAGTTACACGAATCAGAACAGATGAAACTAGCCCAAAAAACACCACATTATATTTCAGTATTTTATTGGAAACTAAAGATTTAATCAAAGCATTGATGAACCTTTTAGAAACTTATGAAGAATTTCATTTAAGCGCAAAAAGGATTAAAAAGTAAGTTTTTGTTAAAACCAGAAACCCAAATTAAATAGCCAATAACGCTGATCTGTATTTGGAGACCAACTGTATTTTATTTCTATTGGGCCTAAAAAACTATCATAACTATAGCCAATTGCATAGCCTGAAAGTACGTTTTTGAAAACGTTGATGTCTTTAAAAACATTGCTGTCCAATCGTGCATAATTAGCAATAATGGATGCATAATGATTTTCTAAAAAGCGATAGCGAAAGGTAAATTCTGACTTTATAAAAGATTTGTTTGACAATTCCGCGAAATCATACCCATACATTGCACTAAATGTATTTATATAATTTTGATTATAACCACCAAGATAAAAATCAAAAATTTGTGAAGTTGGATTATTGAATGTAAACCCTGCTTCGTTATTTGCTTGAAATGTAAATCGTTCACCAAAAGTAGTAGCAAATCCTAGAGTTCCTTTTGCTTGTGCAAATTGTTTAAAATCTCGATTATAGTCTGAGGAAGCAACATACCATTTCAAATTAAAATCAGCAAAATATCCTTTAGTTACAAAATATTTTTGATCATAAGTGTCCAATTTTAAGTATGCAAAAGTGTTGAAATAACTGCTTCTATCTATCACCAAATCATTGTTATTATTGCTGATTGTTGCAGTACTAACGTCTATAAATTTGTGTTCAGCTCCCAAACCTAAAGCGAATTTTCGTCCAAAAGTGGTTTGTATAAAAAATTGGTTGGTAATATCTGTGTAATTCAAATCAATAGAGTTGATATTTGGAAATTGTCTTACAACAGGATTGAATTTTGAACTTGCTCTAAAATGATCGTATCTTGAACGAAATCCATAACTTGTATAAAATCCATTGTCAACAAAATAATTGAGATTGTAGCGTAAATTATCACCAACAATCAAATCCAAAGACAACAAATCGTTATTGATTAAAAGGTGTTTTTGTTTCAAATTAACGAGCAATCCAGATTTATACAACAAATCGTAATGAGCTCCTAAACTAACGCTGGCATTGTCCTTTGACTCTTTTACGTCAAAATTAAGTATAAATGTTTTATCATTTTGTTGACGTAATGAATAGGTAATTTTGTCATAATTTTTGGTTGCATGCAACAATTCAATTCTGTTAGAAATTTCACGTCTTGCAAGGCTATCACCTTCTTTAATATTCAGTTTTCCAAGCATATAAGCTCTTGTATAATTTTCATTTCCTTGGATTTTAATTTTTGAAATTATTTTTTTTGAATCATTAATATTGATGGTTTTTTTCTCTTTTTTATTCAACTGACTTTTTGCGATTTCTTCAAAAACAAACCGAAATTTTGCAGCTTCTTCTTCTCCTTTTTCTAAAAGTTCTAATTTTTTATCAAAATCAACTACATTATATTCAAAGATATCTGGATGAATATAAACGTTTACATTTTTTTTCTGCGTTTCACTTTTACTATACATTTGATAACTTACAATCTGGTTTAAAATTGCAATAGCTGAAGTGAGTTTTTCTTTATCAAACAATCTGCCTTCTACATCAACACCAATCACAATATCCATTCCTTTAGATTTCATCAAATCAATAGGAAAATTATTCGCAACTCCACCATCAACTAACAATTTTCCATCCATCACAACTGGATTTAATAGTGTTGGAAACGAACCACTTGCACGCAAAGCCATTGGCAATGAACCCTTTTCCAGAATCACTTCTCCTCCTGTTTCAACATCAGTAGCAATACAAAAAAATGGTATGGGAAGTTTGGAAAAATCAGTAATATCTTCAGTAGCATCAAACAATTCAAGCAATAAATTGGTTACATTTTGACCCTTGGAAATAGCTCTTGGTAAGCCAATTTTTCCGTTATTTACTGGCAGTGTAAAACTTGTTTTTTCTTCAAATTCTTTTTCAAAAAAAGGAGAGGCATTTCTAGGAAGTCTGTCTCTTAATACGGATTCAAAATCAATATCTAAGATAATTTTTTCAATTTGTATGGCAGAATATCCAGCTGCATATAAGCCACCAATAATTGCGCCCATACTTGTGCCAGCAACATAATCTAGTTGAATTCCTGCTTTGTCAATTTCTTTTAAAACGGCTACATGCGCAAATCCTTTTGCTCCTCCTCCACTCAAAACCAATCCTACTTTTGGTTGGTTTTGCTGTCCAAACAAAATATAAGGAATGATTAAAATGAGGTAAAAAAAGCTAGGTTTCACATATTTTTTTTTGGATGATAATACTGATACACTTTTTCGGCTCTTGCATTTCCAATGGCATTTTGAATTTCTTCTAAAGTAGCATCTTTAACGCGTTTTGCCGACTTAAATGTACGTAATAAAGTTGTAATTGTTTGTGTTCCAATGTCAGGAATTTGCTCTAATTCTGATTGAATTGCACTTTTACTACGTTTATTTCTGTGAAAAGTGATGCCAAATCTGTGTGCTTCATTCCGTAAATATTGAATAATTTTTAAGGTTTCCGATTTTTTATCCAAATACATTGGAATAGAATCTCCTGGATAATAAATTTCTTCCAAGCGTTTTGCAATGCCAATAATGGCAATTTTTCCACGCAAACCCAACAAATCTAGACTTTTTAAAGCTGACGAAAGTTGACCTTTTCCTCCATCAATCACAATTAATTGTGGTAAAGATTCGTTTTCAGCAAGCATTCTGCTGTAACGTCTGTGCACAACTTCTTCCATTGAAGCAAAATCATCTGGCCCTTCAACTGTTTTTATATTGAAATGTCTGTAGTCTTTTTTGCTTGGTTTTCCGTCTTTAAAAACCACACAAGCAGCCACAGGATTTGTACCTTGAATATTTGAATTGTCAAAACATTCTATGTGTTTTGGCTCTTCTGACAAGCGCAAATCATTTTTCATTTGTGCCATAATTCTGTTGACATGTCTTTCTGGATCTACAATCTTTATTTGCTTAAATTGCTCTTGTCTATAGTATTTTGCATTGCGTTCAGAAAGTTCTACAATGCGTTTTTTATCCCCCAATTTTGGGACAGTAACTTTGATGTTTTCTCCTAAATCTACTTCAAAAGGAACATAAATTTCGGGAGATTGAGAGTTGAAACGTTGCCGAATTTCAAAAATAAAAAGCTCCAACAATTCTTTGTCAGTTTCATCCAATTTTTTCTTTATTTCGATAGTATGTGATTGAATAATAGACCCGTTTGAAATTTTTAAAAAATTAGCATAACCATGTGTTTCATCTGAAATGATTGAAAAAACATCCACATTATTGATTGACGGATTTACAATGGTACTTTTTGCTTGATAATTGCTTAATAAATCTACTTTTTCCTTGATTTTTTGCGCTTCTTCAAACTCCATTTTCGAGGCAAAATCAAGCATTTTCTCCTGAAATTTTTCTAAACTTTCTTTGAAGTTTCCTTTGACAATATTCCGAATTTCTCTAATGGATTCGTTGTAATTTGATTCGGTTTCAAAGCCTTCGCAAGCGCCTTTACAATTTTTTAAATGATACTCTAAACACACTTTATATTTGCTCTCTTCAATACTTTTCTCACTCAACTCAAAACTACAATTTCTTAGTGGATACAAATCTTTGATCAAATCCAACAACACTTTTACGGTTCTAACGGAAGTATAAGGGCCAAAATATTCTGAGCCGTCTTTGATGACATTTCGCGTCATAAAAACTCTCGGAAATCGTTCTTTTTTGATACAAATCCAAGGATAACTTTTGTCATCTTTTAGCAA
>DAIUBY010000064.1:0-13711 GCA_036846425.1 Polaribacter sp. | reverse complement strand
TATTTAAATAGCAGCTTTCATTAATTCTCTGTTCATACGTGCAATCACGTCTAATGAAATTCCTTTTGGACATTCCACTTCGCAAGCACCTGTGTTTGTACAGTTTCCAAAACCTTCTAAATCCATTTGCGCAACCATGTTTTTTACACGATCTGTAGCCTCAACTTGTCCTTGTGGCAACAAAGCATATTGCGAAACTTTTGCGCCCACAAACAACATTGCAGATGAGTTTTTACAAGTAGCCACACAAGCTCCACAACCAATACAAGTTGCAGCATCCATTGCTGTATCAGCTGCGTGTTTTGAAATTGGAATTGCATTTGCATCTTGTGTATTTCCTGAAGTGTTTACAGAAATATATCCTCCTGCATGTTGAATTCTGTCAAAAGCAGATCTATCAACAACCAAGTCTTTAATCACAGGAAATGCTGATGCTCTAAAAGGTTCAATAGTAATGGTATCTCCATCTTTAAACATTCGCATGTGCAATTGACAGGTTGTGATTCCTCTATCTGGACCATGAGCTTCTCCATTGATGTACATAGAACACATTCCGCAAATGCCTTCTCTACAATCGTGATCAAAAGCTACAGGCTCTTCTACTTTGTTGATTAGTTGCTCGTTCAAAACATCCATCATTTCTAGGAAAGACATGTGTTCTGAAATATCAGCAACTTTATAATCAACCATTTGACCTTTAGAACGAGTGTCTTTCTGTCTCCAAATTTTTAATGTTAAATTCATTTTTTATTTGCTTTAAGCTTTTGGCTTTTGGCAATTAGCTAAAAGCTAATGGCTAAATGCTAAAAGTGAATATTATTTATAAGATCTTTCTTTTACCTCAATATTTTCGTATTCCAAGATTTCTTTGTGCAACACAGCGTCTTTTGGTTCGCCTTTGTATTCCCATGCAGAAACATATTGATACTCTTTTCTTCTTTGAGCTTCGCCTTCAGGAGTTTGATATTCCTCTCTGAAATGACCTCCTGCAGATTCTTCTCTTTGCAATGCATCTTTTGCAAACAATTCGCCTAATTCTAAGAAATCTGCTACTCTTCCTGCTTTTGCCAATTCTTCATTGTACTGTTTGTCTGAACCAGGAACTGAAACATTTTTCCAGAAATCTTTTCTCAATTCCGAAATTTCTTCAATAGCCTCTTTCAATCCAGCTTCGTTTCTAGACATTCCGCATTTATCCCACATGATTTTTCCTAATTTCTTGTGATAATAATCTACTGAATGCGTTCCTTTATTGTTGATAAAGAAATTAATAGTATCTGTTACTGATTTTTCAGCTTCATCAAACTCAGGTGTATTTGTAGGAATTTTTCCAGTTCTGATGTCATCTGCTAAATAATCTCCAATTGTATATGGCAGCACAAAATACCCATCAGCCAAACCTTGCATCAATGCAGAAGCACCCAATCTATTTGCTCCATGTTCTGAAAAATTGGCTTCACCAATTGCATAACAACCTGGTATTGTCGTCATTAAATTGTAATCTACCCAAACACCACCCATTGTGTAATGCACAGCTGGATAAATCATCATAGGTGTTTTGTATGGATTTTCGTCTACGATTTTTTCATACATCTGAAATAAATTTCCATATTTTGCCGCTACAATTTTTTGTCCTAATTCGTAGATTTTAGCAGCAGACGGATTGTCAATATTTTGGATTTTCGCTTGTTCTTTTCCATATCTTTCAATAGAGGCAGCAAAATCTAAATATACAGCTTCACCTGTTGCATTTACGCCAAAACCAGCATCACAACGCTCTTTTGCAGCTCTTGATGCTACGTCTCTTGGTACTAAATTACCAAATGCAGGATATCTTCTTTCTAAGAAATAATCTCTTTCGTCTTCTGATAATTCTGTTGGTTTTTTCTTTCTTTCACGGATTAATTTCGCGTCTTCTAAGCTTTTTGGAACCCAAATTCTTCCATCATTTCTCAATGATTCAGACATCAATGTTAGTTTTGATTGGTATTCCCCAGAACGTGGAATACACGTTGGATGAATTTGTGTAAAACAAGGATTTGCGAAAAATGCCCCTTTTTTATGAATTTTCCATGCTGCTGTAACATTTGAACCCATGGCATTTGTAGATAGGAAATATACGTTTCCATAACCTCCAGAAGCAATTACAACTGCATGTGCAGAATGACGCTCAATTTCGCCAGTTACTAAATTACGAGCTATAATTCCTCTTGCTTTTCCATTTACGATGACAACATCCAACATTTCGTGTCTGTTGAACATTTCAATTTTTCCACGAGCAATTTGTCTGTTCATAGCAGAATAAGCTCCTAACAATAGTTGCTGACCTGTTTGTCCTTTTGCATAAAATGTTCTAGAAACTAGCACTCCACCAAAAGAACGGTTGTCTAACAATCCTCCATAATCACGTGCAAAAGGAACTCCTTGTGCCACACATTGGTCAATGATATTTGCAGAAACTTCTGCCAATCTATATACGTTTGCTTCACGTGAACGATAATCTCCACCTTTTACAGTATCATAAAATAATCTGTACGTTGAATCTCCATCACCTTGATAATTTTTTGCAGCGTTGATGCCTCCTTGTGCAGCAATTGAATGCGCTCTTCTTGGAGAATCTTGGTAACAAAATGTTTTTACATTATAACCTAATTCTGCTAAAGTTGCAGAAGCAGAACCTCCAGCCAAACCTGTTCCAACTACAATGATATCAATATGGCGTTTGTTGGCAGGATTTACCAGGTTGATTTTGTTTTTATAATCAGTCCATTTATCTTTTAATGGGCCTTTTGGAATTTTAGAATCTAAAGTCATAGTGTAAGATTAATGGTTAAAATGGTGAAACAATGCGATAAAAATAAACCCTAAAGGGACAATGATTGCATAGGCTTTTCCAACGTTTTCTAATTTTTTACGCAAAGATGCTACTCCTACTGATTGAAAAGCAGAGGTAAATCCATGCGCTAAATGCAATCCTAAAAAAACGAATGCTAAAGCATAAGCTCCAACTCGAATTGGACTCACAAATTTGTGCGTTAATTCTTCGTAATAACGCAAACCTTCAACACCCTCCATGGTTCCAGACCAATCGCCTTTTATGAATTTAGTATTGATTTCCGGAAACCAAAAATCGATAAAATGCAACACGATAAATGCTAGAATAACAACTCCACTCCAAATCATATTTCTGCTCATCCAACTAGCATTGGCAGCTCCATTGTTTTTTGCATATTTTGTTTGTCTTGCGTTGTTGTTTTTGATTTCTAGGATAAAACCCATCACAAAATGAAACACAACTCCGAAAATCAATACAGGTTGTAACGCAAATTGAACCAAAGGATTTGTTCCCATAAAATGAGAAACTTCGTTGAACAAGGCTGGACTAAAAAGCGATAATGTATTGATAAAAAGGTGTTGCAATAAGAAAATCATTAAGAAGAAAGCAGAAAGTGCCATGGCTACTTTTCTTCCTATTGACGATTTGAAAAATCCGCTCATTGTAGTTTAGTTAAAAAATTTGGCTACAAAAATACGACGAAACGAAATGTATTTCAAAGAAATTACAAAGTTTTCGGAGGTATTTAGAACAATTTTAAATAAAATTTAAGGAATTTGATTTGAAGACACCAAACACTTGTTATTTTTCCATTTTCCTTTTAAAGAATCTTCTGAAATCAACTTTCCATCGCAAGTTAAAAAATTACCATTTGCATCTTTTTTGATGATTTTCATTTTTCCTTCATGAATGGCATTTATAATTCTGTAAATCAAGCCACTTTTAGAAATATCGCTATTTTTGGAAATCAATAATAATCCTTGATTATTATTGTATAAATCCATTTTAGATGAAATTTCGTCAGGAAAAATCCCATCTTCTTTTTCATTATTTTTAAACATCAAATAGTTCTCTTTTTCATGCGCTTTTCCAAGTGATTTTGCAGCCGATTTTCCAATTTCTTGACGCAATCTTGCCATCCAATAAGCATGTCTAAAAGCATCAACTTGACCTCCTGAAGCATCACCATCCAAAAGGTTTGTTTTGCTGATTGAATCTGCAATGCGAGTTACTTCAACAGAAATTTCGTAAGCCTTTTTTGCTTTTAAAGTATGCAACAGGACCCAACTTTTTTTGGGTCCTGAAAGTGCAAAAAAACTTTTTAAATCGGATTGAGAATGCGCATAAAACGATAAAAACAAAAAGATAATCACACTCGTTTTCTTCATTTATTTGATTTCAAACGTTGCTTTTTCGTTTTCGATTTTTACAGTGTATGTTCCTTTTGGAAGATAAAAAACTCCATTTTTTGCTTTCTCTAATTTGTTGTTTTTATTGGCATCTTCATAGGATTTTTTTCCTTTTTCGTTAAAAGAAAGATCAAAAGAAACTTCGTTATATCCTTTGTCTGGTGTAATAATAAATGTGTTTAAAATCACATCATTCATCGCAATTTCTACAGTTGTTTTTCTGGCGGAATTAACATAAAAAGGAATCTTGATTTCTGGAGTAAATACTTCAGACCAATCGCTTCTTGCTGAACCCCAATTGTTTCTTTTTTGAATTCCATCAATCTCAAAAATATGTGTTTTTTTGTTCATCAAATCTTTTGTAAACAATTGCAGATTTCCAATTTCAGCTTTGTATAAACTACGACCATGAGTTCCTAAAATAAGGTGTTTTTCTCTAGCTTGAATTACCAAATCGTGCACAGCAACATTGGGTAAATTTTTATTGAAAATTTCCCAAGAATCGCCTTTGTCAAAAGAAATGTAAGCGCCATTATCTGTGCCAACGTATAAGATATTTTCATTTGCAGGATCTTCTTTAATTACATTTACTGGCGAAGCTGGAATAGAATTTCCAATATTTTTCCATGTTTTTCCGAAATCTTCAGAAACAAAAATATAGGTTGTAAAATCATCAAATCTGTAACCATTTAAGGTTATATAAACACGCTCTTTTTTGTGTGTAGAAGCAATGACTCTTGAAACCCACAAACCTTGTGGCAAATTGTCAGAAATTTTTTCCCAAGATCCTCCACCATTTTTGGTAATGTGCACCAAACCATCATCAGAACCAACATACAACAATCCAAATTGAAACGGACTTTCTGAAATGGTGGTTAATGTTCCATAAGCAACATTTCCTTTTTTGCCTCCAGTTGTTAAATCATCAGAAATGGTTTCCCAATCATCACCTTGATTTAATGAACGATGCAATTTATTGCCTCCTAAATATAAAATATCTTGATTGTGTTTTGATAGCAAAATAGGCGTTTGCCAATTAAATCTGTAAGGTGATTCTCCTAACGTATGTTTTGGTTGGATGTAGGTATTTTTGCCTGATTTTCTATCAATTCTAAAATAATTTCCAAATTGGTATCCTGTGTAAACGATATTTTGATTTCTCTCATCCACTTGCACTTGCATGCCATCTCCACCCATAAGTGATTCAAAAGGATTTTGTCCTGATTGATGCCAGCGTTTGTCAATTCTTGGATTGTTTGGACCAACCCAAACTCCATTGTCTTGCAAACCACCATACACTTTATACTCTTTTTGATTGTCAACGTAAACCGCATAAAATTGCCCAACTGACGGCTCATTTAATTTTGCCCAATTTTCGCCATCATCATAAGAAAGATTTAATCCCCCATCATTTCCATTTAATAAATGGCCCGATTTTTTTGGATTTACCCACAAAGCTTGATGGTCAGAATGCACATTTTCTCCATTAATTCCAATAAAAGTTTTTCCACCATCTTTTGATTTTAAAATTGGAACACCCAAAACATAAATTTTATTTTCATCTTGCAAATCCACTCTGATTTCGCCAAAATAATATCCATAAGAAGAATACAATCCTTCAATATTTCCTGTATGCGTTTTTTTCCAAGATTTTCCGCCATTTGTTGATTTAAAAACTTCTGCACCAATCACAGGGGTATCAAAAACTACTTCATTTTCATCTTCTAAATATCTTGCAAAATCAATGGGTTTTACTGTGCCAACTCTCACCATTTGTTTCACATTTTCGGCTCGATATTTATCTTGAAAACCATAGGCTTTTAAATAAGTATTCAAATCATTGTCTGATAAACTCAAAAAAGTTTCGGTTGTCATGTTTTTGAAATCTTCTTTAGAAAGTCCTTTAGAAGTATTGTTTGAATTTCTTTTTTGCTTTCTAAACTGATTATCGTGTAAAACATACACTGTGTTTTCGTCAAAAACTGCCAAGCCAATTCTTCCAACTCCATCACCATTTGGAAATCCATTATTGTCAGAAATTTTTGTCCAAGTATTTCCTGCATCTGTACTTTTGTAAATGGCTGAATTTTTTCCATCACCATCAAAATCCCATGCTTTTCGCTCTCTTTCCCAAGAAGCAGCATACATAATATTGAAATTATTGGGCGCAGGTTCTACATCAATAATTCCAGTATTTTCGTTGATGTATAATGTTTTTTTCCATGTTTTTCCACCATCTGTAGTTTTAAAAACACCTCTTTCTTCATTAGATGAATACAAATGACCAATTACACCAACAATCACTTCATTAGCATTTTTTGGATTGATGACAATTCTGCTGACGTGATGAGAATCTAACAATCCAACATTTTGCCAAGATTTTCCTTTGTCAGTAGATTTTAACATTCCAATTCCTGCATAAGAAGAACGAGAGGAATTTTTTTCGCCTGTACCAACCCAAATTGTTCCTGATTTCCAATCAACTGCAATATCTCCAATATTTTGAGTTGGAGAATTGTCTAAAACTGGCGTAAAAGTGATGCCATTATTGTTGGTGTACCACAAACCTCCAGAGGCATATCCTACATAAAATTCGGTGGTGTTTTCAGGATTTACATCCATATCTGCAACACGTCCACTCATAATGTTGGGACCAATGCTAGTGAAAGAAACATTTTTTACAATAGAATTTTTTGTAAGATTTTCCTTTTTAACTAAAGCATTGATAACTTCAGATGCATTTGTGGGATTCTGTTGTCCAAAATAAAGTGTTGGAAATAATAAAAAGAAATAAATGAACTTGTTTTTCATGAGGTTGTTATTAAGAAATAGTTGTATAATTTTTGATATTTGATTAATTATTCCAAATATGTTGAAATTTATATAGATTTTTGATTAAATTGGCACTAAATTAACAATTAAATTTTAAAACTATGGATGGTATTTTATACACAATTATTATTGGAGCTGTCTGCGGATATATAGCAGACGTATTAATGAGTGACAATGGTTATGGACTTTTAATCAGTATTATTATTGGAATTGCTGGAAGTTTCGTGGGCACTTGGGCTTTTGGTGAACTTGGCATAAAAGTGGGAAGTGGTGTTGTGAGTGACATAATTAAAGGCGCTTCTGGAGCAATCATCATTCTTTTTGTATTAAGTCTTTTTAAAAGAGTGTCTTCAAAAAAACGTTAAGAAAAGTTCATTTTAAAAGTAAAAAGAGGTTTTAAAACCTCTTTTTTTTCCCATTAAATCCTGATTTTGAATATAATCGCACAATTTGTCGTTTTGTAGCTAAGAATCAACCTACTTTTGTGGCGTATTTAGAACAACAAAAACTGTTGTTTCTTAAAAATTATTTATGTCATTCAAATCTTTAGGATTAACAGCTGCATTTGTAAAAGCTGTAGAAGAAAAAGGATATACAACTCCTTCTCCCATTCAACAAAAAGCCATTCCATATATTTTACAAGGAAAAGATGTATTAGCATCTGCACAAACTGGAACTGGAAAAACAGCAAGTTTTACATTGCCAGTGTTGCAATATTTAACCGAAACAAAACATCCAAAGTTCAGACCTTTACGCGCTTTGGTTTTAACGCCAACAAGAGAATTGGCTGCACAAGTGTATGAAAACATCAAAGAATATAGCAAATATGCAGATATAAAATCGGGTGTTGTTTTTGGTGGAGTAAATATTGTTTCGCAAAAAGCCATGCTGAAATATGGTGTAGATATTTTGGTGGCAACTCCAGGAAGATTATTGGATTTGCATGAACAAAACTCAGTATCATTCAAACGAATTGATGTGTTGATTTTGGATGAAGCTGACAGAATGCTAGACATGGGTTTTGCAAGAGATCTAAACAAACTAATCAGTTTTATGCCTGTAGATCGTCAAAATTTGATGTTTTCTGCAACATTTTCTCCAGAAATTAAAAAATTAGCGGAAGGAATTTTAAGAAATCCTGTTTCTGTAGCTGCTGAACCACAAAATTCAACAGCTGTGAAAGTTACGCACAAAGTGTATAAAATAGATAAAAACAAAAAAACTGATTTTACTATCAAACTTATCAAAGACAATGATTGGCAACAAGTATTGGTTTTTACACGAACCAAACATGGAGCCAATAAACTGACTGAAAAATTGGTAAAAGCCAATATTACTGCAGCTGCAATTCATGGAAATAAAAGCCAAGGAGCCAGAACAAAAGCGTTGAAAAATTTTAAAGAAAATTCTATAAAAGTATTGGTGGCAACTGATATTGCTGCTCGTGGTTTGGACATTCCTTTATTGCCTCATGTAATCAATTTTGAATTGCCAAATGTTCCTGAAGATTATGTGCACAGAATTGGAAGAACAGGAAGAGCAGGTGCTGCAGGAGAAGCAATTTCCTTGGTTTGTAGTGAAGAAACTGAATTTCAAAATGAAATTGAGAAATTACTAAATGAAAAATTAGATTCAGAAATTGTAAAAGGTTTTGAACCAACAGATACTGCAGAGGCAAAAAGAGCTTCTACACAAAGCAAAGGTTCTTTTGCGAAAAAGAAAAAACCAGTAATTGCTGCAACTCCTGAAGTAAAACTAGCAAAAAAGAAACCATTTTTTAGTAGAAAAAAATCTGGAAATTCAGTTGCTAAAAAGAGGTTTTAAATCTTAAAAAGCACGAATTTTGATTTGCTAATATTATTCCTACATTTGTGATTCAAACACAGAAATCATGAAATACCACCCAATAAACGCATCACTTTTTGTTAAAAATCGTAAAAATTTTGCTTCACAAATGAAGCCAAATAGTTTGGCGATTTTCAATTCGAATGATATTTATCCCACAAGTGCTGATGGCACAATGCCTTTTGAACAACACAGAGATATTTTTTATTTGAGTGGTGTTGACCAAGAAGAAAGCGTTTTGATGCTATTTCCTGATTGTCCAAATCACGAATTGCGAGAAGTTCTTTTTGTTCGCGAAACCAATGATCATATTGCAGTTTGGGAAGGTGAAAAACTAACCAAAGAAGCTGCTTTTGCAACTTCAGGAATTCAATCTGTTTTTTGGTTGCAAGAATTGGAAAAAGTGTTGTTTGAAATGGCCTCTTATTGCGATACTTTTTATATTAACACAAACGAACATTATCGTGCAAAAGTAGAAACTGAAACGCGCGAAGATCGTTTTACAAAATGGTTGTTAGCAAAATATCCTGCGCATTCTGTAGCGAAAAGCAACCCAATTTTGCAACGTTTGCGTTCTGTAAAAGATACTATTGAATTGGATTTGATGCAAACAGCTTGCAACATCACTGAAAAAGGTTTTCGCAGATTGTTACAGTTTGTAAAACCTGGAGTTTGGGAATACGAAGTAGAGGCAGAATTGTTGCACGAATTTGTTAAAAATCGTTCTAAAGGATTTGCTTACACACCCATTATTGCTTCAGGCAACAATGCAAACGTGTTGCATTATATTGAAAATAATCAGCAATGTAAAGCTGGTGATTTATTATTGTTGGATGTTGCTGCAGAATATGCCAATTACAAAAGCGATTTAACGAGAACAATTCCTGTTTCTGGACGTTTTTCTGAAAGACAAAAAGCAGTGTACAATGCTGTAAATCATGTGAAAAAAGAAGCTACAAAATTGTTAGTTCCTGGTGTTTTTTGGAAAGAATATCATGTAGAAGTTGGAAAAATAATGACCTCGGAATTGTTGAAATTAGGCTTGATAGACAAAGCGGATGTTCAAAATGAAGATCCAAAATGGCCTGCATATAAAAAATATTTTATGCATGGCACAAGTCATCATATTGGTTTGGATACGCATGATTATGGTTTGATTCACGAACCAATAAAGGCAAATATGGTGTTTACTGTTGAGCCCGGAATTTACATCCCAAAAGAAAGTTTTGGAATTCGTTTAGAAGATGATGTGGTTGTGCAAGAAAAAGGCGAACCTTTCAATTTGATGAAAAATATTCCAATTGAAGCAGATGAAATTGAAGAATTAATGAATTAATTTTTTTAATAAAAGCTCACAGGTTTTAAAAACTATGAGCTCTAAATATTATTTTCAAAAAACTAAATATTGTTAATAAGAATAAAAAAATCCCACTTTTAAGTGGGATTTTTTTATTCTTATTTTGGAAATCTTTATTTTACTATTCATTCTCTTGAGGTAAAATATGTTCAAATAATGAAAGCGTTTTGTTAAACTCTTCTTGTAGGTTTTTTACAAAATCAGGATCTTGATCGTGTTCAATAACTTGGTCAATGATACTTCTGTATAAATACCTGAATGTCATGTCAAATTCTTCAAAAATGAGGTCAAATTCTTCAACTGAAAAGGTGCTAAACCAAACTAATTTTTCTCTGAAAAGTTTTATCAAAGTTTTTGCTGCAGCTCGTGCTTTTTCAACTTCTCCTAATTTATAATACATATCAGGATATTCTACTGACAAGCTAAAGTGATCAAAATCTTTGATAGGCATTTTTTCGATAGACAAATCTAACACTTCAATTGCTTTTGTGGTATCACCTTCAATTGCAAATTGGTTTGACAAACGCATCAAACTATTACGCATAGAAATGGAGTTTCTTTTGGTTTGTTCGTCCAAATATATTTTACCATCATTGATGTTTCTCCAATTCCATTTTTGGATATTTTTATACATTTTTTCCGAATCAATTCTTCCAATATCAAACAGGCTAACTTCTCTCAAAACTTGACCATTTTCATCATAAAATTTGGTAGGAGTTTTAATTGGCACCAATTTAAAAGCTAGACCATCCAATTGTAGATACTCTTTTAACCAAATATATTCACTATCTGCATTTGAACCACCTGTGAAATAAATAGGACGTTTCCAGTCAAAATTATTTAATATATCCAACATCAAAATGGTATTTTTGGCAATTGCTCTATCAATAGTAATATCAATGTATGGTACTATTTTGTCAGCATCTTTTGCAGCAACAATTCCGTATTTTAGCGCATTTTCTTTGTTTACAGGAATTCTGATATTGTTTGTTGGCAATATTTTTTCAGGATTTCCATCATCATCCAAATCATAAAAAGTGCGCTTGTCATTGCTGCGAATCCATTTCATAAAATTGTCTAAATCCAATACTGAATCTTTCAATTGTGGAAACAATTCTTGAAAATAATATGCAACATCCAAAGTTCCGTATTTGTATTCATCATGAGTTAATTGCGACGGAATTGGAGGCGCATCATAGGTAGCACGTTTCATTTGATCAATGTACCAATCTGTTTGAAAAAGACTCGTGTTTACCAATTTAATATCAGTTCTAATTCCTTCCACTTCTTGCATATACCACAGAGGAAAAGTGTCATTGTCACCAATGGTAAACATGATTGCATTTGGGTCACAACTTTCCAAATACGCTTGTGCATTTAAGTGAGTTGTATATCTGTTTGAACGATCATGATCATCCCAATTTTCAAAAGCCATTAATGTTGGAACTGCCAATAAACACAGTACACTTACACTAATTGCCAATACTTTTTTATGGATGAAATTTTTGAAATATTCGTACAAAGCCAATACTCCAAAGCCAATCCAAATGGCAAAAATATAGAAACTTCCCACTACAGCATAATCACGTTCTCTGGGTTCAAACGGTTTTGGATTTGTGTAAAAAAGAATGGCAAATCCAGTAAATGCAAAAAATAAAAAGAGTGTAAAAAAGTTTTCTTTATCCCATTTTATTTGATACAATAGTCCTAAAATCCCAAGAATTAGTGGTAAAAAATAGTAGGTATTTCTTCCTTTATTTTCTAAAACATCTGTAGGTAATTTTTGCTGAGAACCCAATCTTGCTTCGTCAATAAAATCAATTCCACTCAACCAATTTCCGTTAAAAATATCCATTTGACCTTGAATATCATTTTGACGACCCACAAAATTCCACATCAAATATCGGCCATACATATAGCCAAATTGATAGCTAAACATAAACTTAATATTCTCAACAAAAGTGGGTCTTCTTTTGCTATTTTCTGGAATACCAGCGATTTGTTTGTACATTTTTTCTTTAGATGGATCTACCATTCTAGGGATAAAACCTTTATGTTTATCAGAATAATTGGGTAAAACACCTTTGTAATTATTTACGATGACATATTTTCCGTTTTTCTTTTCGTATTTAGGTTTGTCATCTTTTGTTGGATTGTTTGCATCTTGCTCTCTTTCATACGAATTGGAATAATAGGTATCATAAAAAACATTGGCATCACCATATTGTTCACGTTCATAATACGCTAATAATTCGCGCGCACTTGAAGGGTTATTTTCATTAATTGTAGTATTTGCATTTGCTCTGATTGGCAACATCATCCAAGATGAAAACCCAATCATGATAAAAAGTAAAGATAAAATAAGCGTATTTGCGGTTACTTTTTGATGTTTTTTGGTGTTTTTTAATCCAATATAGAATAGGATGATTAATATAATTCCAGCAATGATTGTTCCTGAATTGTAGGGCAATCCAACAGTATTGATGAAAAATAATTCAGCAGCACTAAAGAATTTTAGGGTAAAAGGAAATATAAATTTAAAAACCAATAACAACACAAATACCGAAAAAACAGTGGCAATTGCCGTAGTTTTTAGGTTGATGTTTTTATACGTTTTAAAGAAATACAACATCACAATTGCAGGAATTACCAACAATGAAAGGATGTGAACACCAAATGATAAACCTACTATGAAACTAATCAATATCAGCCATTTATTACCTCTTGGCGTATGGATTTCACTTTCCCATTTCAATCCTAACCAAAACAAAATTGCCATTAAAAATGATGACATTGCATACACTTCACCTTCTACAGCACTGAACCAAAAACTATCAGAAAATGTATAAGCTAATGAACCAACTAAACTACTTCCCAAAATTGCAATATAACTTCCTTCTGTAATTTCGCCTGATTTTTGAGCTATTTTTTGAGCCAAATTGGTAATTGTCCAAAACATAAACAAAATTGTAAAGGCACTTGATAATGCGGACATAAAATTCACCATTTTTCCAATTTCAGTCACATCTGAAGTAAACATGGCAAAAAACGCTCCCAACATTTGAAACAAAGGTGCTCCTGGTGGATGACCAACTTCCAATTTTACGGATGTTGCAATGTATTCTCCTACATCCCAAGCACTTACAGTGGGTTCTATGGTTAACGAATATGTAATTAATGCTATTCCAAATGTAATCCATCCTAGAATTAGATTCCATTTTTTAAAGTTTTCTGACGTCATAAAATACATTTAAACTAGAGGCGAATTTAGTAATAAATATCAATAAAATAAGGATGTTACAAGATTTCTAACAATTTAGACTGTCATAAAACTTTGTTAAACCTAAAAATTACATAAAATTGTTTGCCAAATAAAAACTTTGCGTTAAATTTGCAACCGCTTAAAGAGCATTGGCCTATGGTGTAATGGTA
>DAIUBY010000063.1:0-13947 GCA_036846425.1 Polaribacter sp. | reverse complement strand
ACAAAAACCAAATATTGTCATCATTTATTTGGATGATTTAGGCTATGGAGATCTCAGTTCTTATGGTGCAACCAAACTAAAAACACCCAATATTGATGTTTTAGCTAACGAAGGAATTAAATTCACAAATGGCTATGCAACTTCAGCAACTTGCACACCAAGTAGATATGGAATGCTCACAGGCGTGTATCCTTGGAGAAATAAAAATGCGAAAATTTTACCAGGAACTGCGCCTTTGTTAATCAGCACTGAACAGCAAACCTTGCCAAAATTGCTAAAAAATAATGGCTATCAAACTGCCATCGTTGGTAAATGGCATTTGGGTTTAGGAACAGGTGTTGTGGATTGGAATCAGCATATTTCACCAGGTCCAAATGAAGTTGGTTTTGAAGAGGCTTATATTATGGCAGCAACTCAAGACAGAGTTCCTACAGTGTATATCAACAATGGAACTGTGGTGGGTTTGGAAAAAAATGACCCAATAGAAGTGAATTATTTTGAAAATTTTAAAGGCGAACCAACTGCGATTTCCAATCCTGAAATGTTGACAATGAAATGGCATCATGGACACAACAACAGCATTGTAAATGGAATTCCAAGAATTGGATTTATGAAAGGTGGCAAAGCAGCCAAATGGAGTGATGTTGACATGGCTGATCATTTTTTGGTAAAAGCACAACAATATGTAAAATCACATAAAGAAAAACCGTTCTTTTTGTATTATGCTTTGCAACAACCTCATGTGCCTAGAACTCCTCATCCAAGATTTGTAGGAAAATCAGGCATGGGACCAAGAGGTGATGTGATTATTGAAGCAGATTGGATAATTGGAGAATTTATGAAAACCTTAAAAGAAGAGGGAATTTTAGAAAATACGTTAGTCATTTTCTCAAGCGATAATGGCGGCGTTTTAAACGATGGATATTATGATGATGCTGTTGAAAAAATTGGCAATCACAAAGAAAATGGCGCATTGAAAGGAGGCAAATACAGTATTTTTGAAGGAGGCGCAAGAGTGCCTTTTATAACCTATTGGAAAGGAAAAATTACACCACAAGTTTCAGATGCGATTGTTTGTCAGGTAGATTTACTGGCGTCTTTTGCTAAATTGGTTGGTACAGAAGAATCATCAACTGACAGTGAAAATATCTTAGATGCTTTTTTAGGAAAATCTAAAAAAGGGCGAGATCATTTGATTATTGAGGCTACAGGAAAAACAGCTTTAAGAAGTGGAGAATGGTTGTATATTCCTGTGTATGAAGGGAAAAATTTCCGTGAAGAAGTTGGTATTGAAGTGGGTAATTTCCCTTTTGAACAATTGTACAATCTTTCAAAAGACATCAGACAAGAAAAAAACCTAGCGAATTCAGATCCTGAAAAAAGAACTGAAATGAAAAATCTTTTCATAAAATTGAGAGGTGAAAATTATGCTGAAGGAGTAAAAGAAGTAAACTTTGAGTAGTATTTTCTGTTCAATATTTCAGTAAAATAGGAAATAATTTAAGTTATAGCCTGCAAGGTTTTCAAAATCTCGCAGGTTTTTTTACGATTATACATAAAAGTAACCAACCTAATTTTTAAAATTTTTTTTTCAAAAAAGAAAATGCCCTCTTTTATCCAATTTTTTTCAATATTTTTATCAAAAACAAAAAAAGATGCTAGTAAAAGTTTATGGATCAGCTGTTTTTGGTATTGAAGCAACTACCATTACTGTTGAAGTAAATATTGATAAAGGAGTTGGATATCATTTAGTTGGTTTGCCAGATAAAGCTTTGAGCGAGAGTTCTTTCCGAATTTCGGTTGCTTTAAATTAAAAAATGTAAATTAATTTATTTTGCAAGAAAATTAAGTATCACGTCATAAATAAATATATTATTTTATCTCAAAAAGAAATGGTCGAAACTATTTTTTTTCATTTACTAATAATGAGTTACGTATTTTTATAAAAAAAATATTTATACTATTTAATTGATTTGTTAAATTTTTTTCAATCATTTGTTTTAAGTCTAATTTTTCTTTTAGTCTTGTATTATTTCGATTAAATTTTTCTCTGTTTTTTATACATGCTTCATTCTCGAAAAGCTCATCAAATTTGATGATTAATATTTCTTGATTGTAATTATTAGTAGATTTATTTTTTATAAAAATATATTTATCATTAAAATAAATAAAATCTTCTTTGGATATTTTCAAATTATAATTGGTTTCAATTATACATTCTACATTGTAAATATTAATCAATTGCTTCGGAAAAACATAAGAGTTCCTGATTTTAGAAGAAAAATGAAAGATATTAAAACCCAATAAATAAATGAATAATAATATTGACGATAAATAAATAAAACGTTCTGATAAAAATAATAAAAATTGAAAAAAAACTGATTTCCTTGTTGTTTTGATAAAGAAATATCTTAAAGGTCTTTCAAAATAGTAAAGATACAAGTGATACAGAGACAATAAAAAATTGAAACCAAAAAGTATTAATATAAATATAGCTAATAGCAGATGAGTTAATATTATTTCTTCTTCATAGTATAAACTTTTAAATAAAGGAAACATTACATAAAGTACAACACCACAATTAAAAACTATCCTTAATGCTTTATAATAACTTTTAGGATTTTTAAGTTCTTTATCTTCTTCATCTGGTTTTCTGACTACAAGTTTTGAAAAATAAAGTATAAGAATAATAAGAATTAGTATTAACAATATTAAAAGTCCATCTGATACTAACTGTGAGAGAGAAAAAAATCTAATAAATGAAACTGAAATATTAGTTAATTCAAAAATTTGCCATAAACCTCCAAGTAAAGTAGGAATTATTAAAATAAGTTGAATATTATCCTTTACTCTATCAAAGAAATTATTAAACATTTTAACTTTTAAGCTCTTGAGAACATTCATTTAGAAATAGATTTAAATTAACAAAAATATCTACTAATTTTAATAAAAGTAATATTTAAAAAAATAAAATTTTAATTAATAGATTTATTTATCTTTAAAACAAAAAAAGATGCTAGTAAAAGTTTATGGATCAGCTGTTTTTGGTATTGAAGCAACTACCATTACTGTTGAAGTAAATATTGATAAAGGAGTTGGATATCATTTAGTTGGTTTGCCAGACAAAGCTGTGAGCGAGAGTTCTTTCCGAATTTCAGCGGCTTTGAACAACAATCAATACAATCTTCCAGGAAAAAAAATCATCATCAATATGGCGCCTGCTGACATCAGAAAAGAAGGTGCTGCTTATGATTTAACATTGGCTGTTGGTATTTTAGCAGCTTCCAATCAAATAAAATCAGAAGGAATTGAAGAGTACATAATTATGGGTGAATTGTCTTTGGATGGAAGTTTGCAACCCATCAAAGGCGCCTTGCCAATTGCCATCAAAGCCAGAGAAGAAGGGTTTAAATATTTTATTTTACCCAAAGAAAACGCCAAAGAAGCAGCAATTGTCAATGATATTCAAATTTTAGGAGCTGATACCATTCAAGAAGTCATCAATCATTTTAGTGGCGAACAACTTATTGAGCCCACAATTATTGATACAAGAGCCGAATTTTATAAAAATATTGATTTTCCTGAACATGATTTTGCGGATGTAAAAGGACAAGAATCCATCAAACGTTGTATGGAAATTGCAGCTGCTGGAGGTCATAATATTATTTTAATTGGTCCTCCAGGTTCTGGTAAAACTATGTTAGCCAAACGTTTACCATCCATTTTGCCACCTATGACATTACAAGAAGCGTTGGAAACCACCAAAATTCATTCGGTTGTTGGCAAAGTAAAAAATGCAGGTTTAATGTATCAAAGACCTTTTAGAAGTCCACATCATACGATTTCAAATATTGCATTAATTGGTGGAGGAAATAATTTGCCTCAACCTGGCGAAATTTCATTGTCGCACAATGGTGTCTTATTTTTAGATGAATTACCCGAATTTCAACGTTCGGTTTTGGAAGTGATGCGTCAGCCTTTGGAAGATCGTGAAGTTTCTATTTCTAGAGCCAAATTTACAGTGACCTATCCAAGTAGTTTTATGTTGGTTGCAAGCATGAATCCAAGTCCAAGTGGTTATTTCAACGACCCAAATTCGCCCATGACTTCTTCACCTCATGAAATGCAACGTTATTTAAGCAAAATTTCAGGACCATTATTGGACAGAATTGACATTCATATTGAAGTAACTCCTGTGCCTTTTGAAAAATTATCTGACGAACGAAAAGGAGAATCTTCTGTAGAAATTAGAAAACGTGTAACAGCTGCAAGAGAAATTCAAACTCAGCGTTTCAAAGACACTGAAAATTTACATTACAACGCTCAAATGAATGTAAAACACATTCGTAAATATTGCGAATTGTCTGAACAAAGCAAGCAATTGATCAAAACAGCCATGGAAAAACTGAATCTTTCTGCAAGAGCCTATGACCGAATTTTAAAGGTTTCCAGAACGATTGCAGATTTAGCAAACTCCGAAAACATCTATCCTGAACACATAGCAGAAGCCATTCAATATCGCAGTTTGGATAGGGATGGTTGGTTGGGGTGAAAACCTTTTTCTGATTTTCATATTTCTCATAGAATATCCTTTTTTGATTAATTTTATACTATAATATTCTAATTATATTGAATTATTTTTACATTATTATCAATTTTGATATGTTATTATTACATTTTACATACCATAAAAATCATTTTATTATGTAATTTAGACACAATTTCTTAAACATCTGATACAATGAATTCTACAAACTTTTCAAGACGTGATTGGCTTAAAAAAAGTACGCTTACTTTAGGTGCATTAACTTTAATTCCATCAGAAATTTGGAGTAGCAATGTGCTGAAAGCGCAAAAAGAAAATCGTACATTCTTGTACAATTACAGCAATTATTTCAATGAGTTTACGCCTCCAATTGTTGAAGAAAATGAATCATTGGTCATTTTAAGAGCGAATGAAAATCCGTATGGACCTCCACCAAAAGCGGCAAAAGCGTTTCAAGATGAGGTGTTTACAGGAAATCGTTATTCTTGGAAAACGTTGGATGATTTGATGGAAACCATTGCCAAAAACGAAGGCGTAAAAACAGACCAAATATTAATGGCTCCAGGTTCATCAGACATTTTAGAAAAAGTTGCTATGGTATTATTCCAAAATGGCGGGAATGTGATAAGTGCAGACCCAAGTTATATGTCATTGATGATTGTTGCGAAAGCTGTTGGCGGTCAATGGAAATCATATAAATTATTAAATGATTCTCAGCACGATTTAGATGCTATGGAAGCTGGCATTGACGATGATACCAAACTCGTTTACATTTGCAATCCAAACAATCCAACAGGTTCTATAACTGATGCTAAAAAACTACGTGATTTTTGCAGCAGAGTTTCTGAAAAAGTACCTGTTTTTGTGGATGAAGCTTATATAGAATTGTCTAAAAACGGATTGAAAGATTCCATGAATACTTTAGTTGCTGAAGGAAAAAATGTGATTGTTGCCCGAACTTTTTCCAAAATTCATGGAATGGCAGGTTTGCGAATTGGCTATGCTATTGGCAAAAAAGAAACCTTAGATAGCATCAACGAAATCACCAGAGGTGGTATGGGAATTACAGGTCCATCTATTGCTGCTGCAAGTGCTAGTTTGGCAAATACGGATTTTTTAGACGATTGTAAAACAAAAATTACGGCTGCAAGAGAATATACTATTTCATTCTTAAAATCTAAAAAGTTTTCGTATTTACCCTCAGAAACCAACTTTGTAATTTTTGAAATTCCAATGAATGGAAAGGAATTTCTTCAAAAAATTTATGGAAAAAATGTGGCTGTGAGA
This sequence comes from Polaribacter sp., assembly GCA_036846425.1. GTDB lineage: Bacteria > Bacteroidota > Bacteroidia > Flavobacteriales > Flavobacteriaceae > Polaribacter. The sequence continues at coordinate 8,114 of DAIUBY010000063.1, read as the reverse complement.
TCGTTCAATTTTTGGGATAAAAACTGGTGTAGAGTTAGTATTGGAACCATGGACGAAATGAAACTTTTTACAAAAGCAATTGACGAAATTTTTGCATAATTAGGATATGGATAGTGCTTTAGAAAAGTCCATCTCGTTTTTAATTTTCATAGCTATTGGAATTCTCTTAAAAAAGAAAATTTCAACAGCTGAACAAACGAATGGCATCAAAAGTATCATTCTAACAATTACCTTGCCAGCAACTATTTTTATAGCGCTTTTAAAAATAAACATCACTAGTAACTTATTATTATTGCCTGTATTGGTTTTAATTTTTAACGGTTTGCTGTTTTTAGCTACACCCTTTCTATTGAAAATCATTGGAATTCCTCCTGATTCTCCTTCTGGAAAAAGTGCTCAATTATTGCTTCCTTCTTTGGCTCCAGGATTGACGTGTTTTCCTTTTATTTTGGAGTTTTTAGGAGATGATTCACTTGCAAAAGCTGCCATGGGCGATTTAGGAAATAAGTTTTTTGTACTTTTTTTGCTTTATTTGGTAGCTTTAAAATGGCATTATAAAAACAGCCTAAATTTTGAAAAAAAATCAGTGAAATTAAAAGTGAAATCGCTGCTAAAAACATTGTTGTATGAACCTGTAAATGTGTTCATTTTTGTAGCACTCGTATTTGTTTCCTTTGGAATAACTTTAGAAAAAATGCCTACTATTTTAGCATCAACGCTCACAAGGCTTAGTGCAATCATGACACCTTTGGTACTGATATTTATAGGATTGGCTGCCAAAATTCAGAAAAAACAATTTTTCCAAATAGCATCTTTATTGCTATTAAGAGCTTCATTTACACTGTTAGTTGTTGCAGGAATTGTGGTGGTGCTTAAAGTTTCCAACACGAATGATATTTTGGTGATGCTTGTCTTCGGATTGAGCTCATGCAGTTTTTGGCCATTTGCACATATTTCGGCTATAAACTTGAAAGAAAAGAACCAGAATGCAGCTACAAAAACTTTTAATACCAACTTTAGTTTGGGAATTATAGCGGTATCATTGCCTATTTCTGTTGGATTAATTTTAGGGATTTTCACTGCAGGAACTACATTCACAGAACTACCTGCTATACTTGGATTGAGTGGTGTGCTATTTTTGATTGGAATTGGCTATCCAATCATTACGAGAATAAAAAGTAATGCAATTGTAACATCAAATGTTACAGGTTAAAAGAATTGGATTTTTAAAAATTGCTACATTTTTTCTCAACTCTTTTTTCCAATCGTCAGCAACTCATCCCATTGCGTAGTAAATCTAGGACTTCTGTGTTCTTTAACAAGCGCCCATTCTTTTTCACGATTGCCAACAGTAGCAATTTTCACTTTGTTTTTGCCATATTTACTGTTGATGGCGTCCATCACTTTTGATAAATTAGCATTTTCGATTTTGTGTTCTTGATGAAATAAACTCATTTGCAGGTCATTTTCGGGAATCAAATGATGCAAATGAACGCCCACTTTTTTATAGCGAAAACTTGGTTTGTAAATCGCTTTTAATCCTTTTAGGGCTTCTTTGGTAAGTGTTATGGTATTGTTTGTAGGCGTATCTAAAGTGATAAAAATATTTTTAAAATATTGATGTTCGTTTTTACTAAAGTGATTTGTTTGTAAAAAAACTTCCAAACAACGAGCAGCAGATCCTTGTTGGCGCAATAAATCTGCTACTTCTGCTACATAAAAACTGGTGGCTTCTTCAATCAAATGATAATCTGTTAATTTTTGTCCAAAGGATTTTGCAGTACCAATTCCTTTTTTGACGTCGGGCAAAACTGTCATTTCCAAACACGGCTGATTGTTGAGTTCACGCCACAAACGTTCGCCAACAACTGTCATTTCTTTGCGAACCCAAGGCAAAGGCATATTTGCGAAATCCAACCCTGTTTTGGCACCTGTATTTGAAATTCTGAGAGCATGTTTTCGTCCAATTCCCCACACATCTTTTAACGAAGTTATGGATAGCAAATGCTTTCGTTTTTCTTCAGAATCTACTATAAAAACACCATTGTTTTCAGGAAGTTTCTTGGCAAACTTATTGGCAATTTTCGACAAAGATTTTGTCTTGGCAATGCCCACTCCAACAGGAATTCCAGTATTTTTAAAAACGGTTTCTTTGATTTTTATAGCGATTTGATGTAGCTCATTTTTAGGATATTGAGAAACATCTACAAAACTTTCGTCAATGCTATATTCTTCTACAAAAGGTGAAAATGCACGCAATGTTTCCATAACTCGTTGAGAAATATCAGCATATAAGGTATAGTTTGATGAAAAACAAGCAACGTTATTTTCTTCTAAAATTTTCTTGATTTTAAAAACAGGTTCAAACATCGGAATTTGTGTCAAGGCTTTTGCTTCTTTGGTAGCAGCGATTACGCAACCATCATTATTGCTCAAAACTACAACAGGTTTTCCCAATAAATCGGGTCTAAAAACTTGTTCGCACGAAGCATAAAAACTGTTGCAATCTACCAACGCAATCATAATGTATGTTTGATGATGTAGGTAATTACGCCCCACAATTGGATTTCTTCTTTGGAATCGGAATCAATTCTGATGATATTAAAATTACCTTCTTGAATCACCACAGCCAATTGATTGTTTTTGGGCGTGAGCGATTTATCAATAATCAACACGTCTTTTTCAAGAATATTGAGTTCGCTAAAACTGTTATCAACAACTCGAACGTAAAAAGTAGCTGAAGGATTTGCAACCAACACATCGTTCAAATCGATTCTTGGTTCTGTATAATGCGTTGCAGGACTCGCAAAGCCTGTCTGAGTTGAACGCACAACTCGAAAGCTTTTTTTTGATTTTTCTACTAATTTTGCTTCGTCAAATTCCATGCTTAAAATTACTAGAAAAAGAAATACGTTACTGTTAAAATTCAAAAAAAGTATGAACAAAAAACTACTCTTTTCCTTTTTTCACTTTCCAATATTGCACATTTGCTTTGCTTACTCTTTCTAAGGTTTGTCTATCTGTAGCACGTTTGCCAGATTTCATCAAATCGAAAATATCTTTTATGAGATTGCTTGTAGTTGCAAAATACGAATGGCTTAAAAAACTAGAATCTTGCCCAGAAGCATCAATGGTTTCAATACCTTTTAAAACTACGATTTGTGCTCCAGCCTCTCCTGCTCTATAACTTCCATGCACTTTTTTGGAAGCCATTAACGCCAAATCATCAGAAGATACGTACAATGTAATAGGTTTTCCAATTTTTGAAATCATTTTTGGGCCAATATCTCTTTTAAAAACATCTGCATCAATATCTGGAGCTGCTAAAATGATTTCTGTGATTTTGTTTTTCAACTCTGGATGTTCGTTCATCAACTCAATCAAAGCTTTTGTCAAACCACGATTTCCCATACTGTGAGCCACTAAATAGATATTTTGAGCATCCGTTTTTGTTAGATAATCTTTCAGAAAATTTTTCATATAGTAAGCTGACCATTCAATATTGGCTTCGTCAATAGTATAACTTGTGGTGGAAGCTTGTGATGGCCAACTGTAAAAAACGGCTTCTCCTGAAAATCGTAAATCAAACGTAATTTGTGCCGTTCTAAAAGCAGCATCAGCAAAAGAAACATTGTAGCCATGGACAAAAAGGAAGGTGCTTTTGCCATTTTTAGCAATCCGTTCTTTCATTTGTTTGAAAAAATCTTCTTTGTTTTGTTTTCTCAACGATTGCATCATGATGTGTTTACTTGGGTCTTCAGAAAATTCCAATCGCCAATAAGAAGGTCTTTCAATTTCGCCTAAAGTATGTGTGTAAGGAATGCTTACTACAATTCTACCATATTGCAATTCGCTTCTTTTTCCACCAAAACGTTCGTTTAAATCGCTGTTTTTAGTGTCATTTCTATCTGTTGCGAAAGACACAGGAATCTCAATAAACTCATTTTTTTTCTTTGCCTGATGAAGCTATAATGTTTTCTGAAATAATATTTGGAGATTCTAAATTTTCTAGACAAACTTTTAAAATTTGTGTTACTTTTTCTTCATTTTGAAGCGTAACATCAATGGTAAATGTGATGGATGTATAATTTTGAAAAGCGTTGTTGCCATTCAATAATCCAATCAATTGAGTTTGTTTAAATTGATTGTAATCATCATAAGTGATGCTGAAATTATCATCTAAAAAAACTAAAATTTTAAAAGATTGAATTTTGGATTCATCACCTTCTGTAATTTTTAGTTGTAGTGTGGCATCATCTGTAAATTTGCTAAGACAATTGCTAAGATTATACGTTTTGGTGTTGTCTAATAACTCAAAAAATATGGGCTTTTTTGCGCGTGAGTGAGGGAACAAAAAATAAAAAAAAGAGCTATAAAAATAGATTTCATCATATATCATTTTTTTATTGACGATATAAAGATACTATTTATTGGGTAAAAAAACTCCCTTACATTTTTGATTGTAAGGGAGTTTGAAAATTTTTAAAATCGGTAAAAATTAATATCTATAATATGCTGGCTTAAAAGGTCCCTCTGAAGAAACTCCAATATATTCAGCCTGTTCTTGACGCAATTCTGTTAACTCAACACCCATTTTTTCTAAATGTAATTTCGCTACTTTTTCGTCCAAATGTTTTGGCAACATATGTACTTCATTTTGATATGCGTCTTTATTTGTCCACAATTCAATTTGCGCCAAAGTTTGATTGGTAAATGAATTTGACATCACAAAACTTGGATGACCTGTTGCGCAACCTAAATTTACCAAACGACCTTCAGCTAATAAAATAATATCTTTTCCATCAATTGTATATTTATCCACTTGAGGTTTGATTTCTATTTTTTGACTATTCGCATTTAACCAAGCAACATCAATTTCGTTATCAAAATGACCAATATTGCATACAATCGTTTTGTCTTTCATCATTTTAAAATGCTCAGCACGCACAATATCTCTGTTTCCTGTTGTGGTAATTACAATATCAGCTGTTTGAATTACGGTTTCTAAACGCTTCACTTCAAAACCATCCATGCAAGCTTGCAAAGCGCAAATTGGGTCAATTTCAGTAACAGTTACAATAGAGCCTGCACCTTTAAATGACGCTGCTGTTCCTTTACCAACATCGCCATAACCACAAACTACTACTCTTTTTCCTGCTAACATGGTGTCTGTTGCTCTGCGAATTGCATCCACAGCAGATTCTTTACATCCGTATTTATTATCAAATTTTGATTTGGTTACAGAGTCATTTACATTGATGGCTGGCATTGGCAATGTTCCGTTTTTCATACGCTCATACAATCTGTGAACACCTGTAGTTGTCTCTTCAGACAAACCATTGATTCCTGACGCCAATTCTGGATATCTGTCTAAAACCATGTTTGTTAAATCTCCACCATCATCCAAAATCATGTTTAATGGTTTGCGATCTTCACCAAAAAATAAGGTTTGTTCTATACACCAATCAAATTCTTCTTCATTCATTCCTTTCCAAGCATACACAGCAGTTCCTTTTGCAGCAATTGCAGCAGCAGCTTGGTCTTGTGTAGAAAAAATGTTGCATGAACTCCAAGTAACTTCAGCTCCCAAAGCTTGTAACGTTTCAATTAAAACTGCAGTTTGAATAGTCATGTGCAAACATCCTGCAATTCTTGCGCCTTTTAAAGGTTGAGATTCTTTGTATTCCTCTCTCAAAGCCATCAAGCCTGGCATCTCTGCTTCTGCCAATTCTATTTCTTTTCTACCCCAATCTGCCAAAGAAAGATCTTTCACTTTGTAAGGTATAAATGCCGTTTTTGTATTCATATTCTATATATTTATGATTTATTTTTGCGAGTGCAAAGTTACGAACTCCATTTTAATAATATGCCACTTTACAAAACATTAACGATTAACGAAAAAACAAAAGTTGTTATTTGGAAAATTGAAGAAACCATTGATGATTTACAGAAAGGTATTTTGCTTTCTAAAAACAGTGAAGAACGGTTTTTATCTATGAAATCGGAAATACATCAAAAAGGGTTTTTAAGCAACAGACATTTATTGAAAGAATTTAATATTCAAGATACTGATTTACAGTATGATGAATTTGGAAAACCACATTTAAAAGACGAACGATTTATTTCCATGACACATTCTTTTCAATTTACTGGAGTGATTGTTTCTGAGGAAAAAAGTGTTGGAATTGACATTGAAAAACAGCGTGAAAAAATTCTAAAAATTGCGCACAAATTCACACCAATTGAAGAGTATAAAACCATAGCAAATGTGAATGCTTTGATTAGCAAACTGACAATTGTTTGGGGCGCAAAAGAGAGTTTATACAAGATTTTCGGAAAGAAAAAACTGCTTTTCTTACATCATATTTATATTGAAGATTTCGATTTTGAAGACGAAAAAACTACAGGAATCATTCGTTTTGAAGGAAAAGAAGCCACTTATGATATTGAATTTTTAGAATTCGAAGACTTTACATGCGTTTATGCTTACTAGAAATCCGTATTTTTACGAACTATAATTCATAATGACTGTAATTTTCGATTTCTTTTTTGGTCAATACAAAACCTATTCAACTACAGAAACTGTTCTAGAAATTATTGCCGTTATTTTTGGATTTTTATCTGTTTGGTATTCTAAGCAAAATAAAATTTGGGTATTCCCAACAGGAATGATTAGCACCGCAATTTTTGTGTATTTGCTTTTTCAATGGGGCTTATTGGGTGATATGATGATCAATGCGTATTACTTCATCATGAGTGTTTTTGGATGGTACATTTGGACAAGAAAAGTAGATGAAACTCACGTTACTCAAATATCCATTATGAATTCTAACGATAAAAAAATCGCAATTTTGCTGTTTGTTGCAACCTTGCTTTTTGTGTATGTTGTGTATTCATATTTCAAAAAATGGACAAATTGGGTTGCTTATATTGACACATTTACAACAGCGATTTTTTTTGTGGGCATGTGGCTCATGGCAAAACGCAAAATCGAAAACTGGATTTTTTGGATTATTGGCAATATCATTTCAATTCCACTTTATTTTTACAAAGGATACACATTCACTAGTTTTCAATATTTTGGATTCACATTTATAGCAATTGCTGGTTATTTCGCATGGAAAAAAAGCTTCAACAACAACCCAACAACATTGTAAAAGTCGTGTTATTTGGTCCAGAATCTTCTGGCAAAACAACACTTTCAAAACAATTAGCTCGTTATTACAACACAGTTTGGGTACCTGAATTTGCGCGTGATTATTTGCAAGAAAAATGGAATAACGAACGTAAAACCTGCGAAATGTGCGATTTTATTCCGATTGCAATTGGACAAATGAAACTGGAAAATAAACTCGCTTTAAAAGCTGATAAAGTATTGATTTGCGATACAGATTTATTGGAAACCAAAGTATATTCAGAAGAATTTTACGACGGATTTGTAGATTCATTATTAGAAAAAACGGCTTTAGAAAATACTTATGATTTGTATTTATTAACCTATATTGATACTCCTTGGGAAAAAGACGATTTGCGAGACAGACCTGAACAACGTTTGGAAATGTTTACCGCTTTTGAAAATGCGTTGATAAAACACAATCGTCCTTATATTTTATTAAAAGGAGACAAAAAAACAAGGCTTGGATTGGCAACAGCAGCCATCAATAAAATCATTGCTGAAAGAGAAAATTTACATTCTTTTTCGAATAAAATTGCTAAAAAATGAACAAAGAACAAATCATTAAAGAACTCAATTTCAAAGCCATCAGAAGTTCTGGTGCAGGTGGTCAACACGTGAATAAAGTGTCTTCAAAAATTGAATTGACGTTTGATTTGGAACATTCTGAAGCATTGAATGATGATGAAAAAATGCTGTTAAAAACCAAACTATCTTCCAAATTAACCACTGAAAATATACTGATTTTAACAGTTGAAGAAACACGTTCTCAGCATAAAAACAAAGAATTGGCAATCAAAAAATTTGTTTCTTTAATTGAAATAAATCTAAAAAAACCAAAAAAAAGAACGCCCACAAAACCCAGTAAAAGCGTCATCAGAAAAAGATTGGAAACCAAAGAAAAAACTTCTGTCAAAAAAGCGTTGCGTAAAAAACCGAA
>DAIUBY010000062.1:0-14622 GCA_036846425.1 Polaribacter sp. | reverse complement strand
TTTACAATAGCTGAGTATTTTAAAAACAAACCCATAAAACACAATTTAATTTTCGCAGCAGTTGATGGTGAAGAGGTTGGATCTGTTGGTGCAGATGTTTTTTTGAAAAATTATTCAAATAAAAATAATATTGCTCTTAACATCAATATGGATATGATTTCACATAGTGATTATTATCCAGAACTTTACATTAGTGGAACATACCATCATCCAAATTTTAAAAAACCATTGAATAAAGTAAAATCTCAGGAAGTTACTATTTTATTTGGACATGATGATCCTGAAAAAGTTGACCAATCAGATTGGACATTTTCCTCTGATCATAGAGTTTTTTTCAGAGAAAAAATTCCTTTTTTATATTTTGGAGTGGAAGATCACAAGGATTATCATAGACCTACTGATAAATTTGCTACCATAAATCAGAAATTTTATATTGAATCTGTAAAAGTAATCATCAATTCAATCGAAAATTTAGATGCTTTTCTAACAGAAAATTAATCAAAATTTCCAAAATCACATAAAATAAAAAAGCGTTTTCAAAAATTTTGAAAACGCTTTTTTATTGAAAAATGAATTCATTACTCCAGAGAACCTAAATAACGTTCTGCATCCAAAGCAGCCATACAACCTGTTCCAGCAGCAGTTACAGCTTGTCTATAATCTTTATCTTGAACATCACCAGCAGCAAAAACTCCTGGTAAATTTGTTTTGGTTGTTTTTCCTTTTGTGATTAAATAACCTGTTTCATCCATATCTAAAACGCCTTTGAACAAATCAGTATTTGGTGTATGTCCAATCGCAATAAAAACACCTGTCACAGGAATTATTGAAGTTTCTTTTGTTTGATTATTGATGATTCTTACACCTTCAACAACATTTTTTCCTAAAACTTCTTCAATTTCAGTGTTGTATAGAACCTCAATATTTTTTGTTTTACTCACTCTGTGTTGCATTGCTTTAGAAGCTCTCATAAAATCTTTACGAACCAACATAGTAACTTTACTACAAATATTTGACAAATAAGTAGCCTCTTCTGCAGCTGTATCTCCTGCTCCAACAACTACAACATCTTGTCCTTTATAAAAAAATCCATCGCAAGTTGCACATGCTGAAACTCCTCCTCCAATCAATCTTTGTTCACTTTCAATTCCTAAATATTTTGCAGTTGCTCCAGTTGAAATTATAATTGTTTGCGCTTCAATTTCTTTTGATTCATCTACAATTACTTTATGAATTCCTTCTACTTTATCGCTCAATTCAACTTTAGTTACCAATCCAAAACGAACCTGAGTTCCAAAACGTTCAGCTTGATTTTTTAAATCCTCCATCATTGCTGTTCCATCAGTTCCATTTGGATAACCAGGAAAATTATCAACTTCAGTAGTTGTGGTTAATTGCCCTCCCATTTGCATTCCTGTGTACATCACAGGTTTCATATCAGCTCTAGCAGCGTAAATTGCAGCTGTATATCCTGCAGGTCCTGAACCTATTATTAGACATTTTATTTTTTCTATTGAATTTGACATTTTTCAAAATTTTAGTTTGTAAAAATAGAATTTTTTAATTCTTATCTCTATGAATGTTTATAAGTTTTTACAATCAAAATATAAAAATCATAAATAAAAAAAACACTTCAAATATATTTTTTTGATTTCTTTGTTATCTGTGAAAAGAATGTATATTTGCAATCCTAATAAAAACACTTTTCGGGGTGTAGCGTAGCCCGGTTATCGCGCCTGCTTTGGGAGCAGGAGGTCGCAGGTTCGAATCCTGCCACCCCGACTTTTAAAACTCCAGAAAAAAATTCTGGAGTTTTTTTTATGCATAAATTTTAACGTAAATTTTGTTTAACAAAAAAATCTATTGATTAAACAATTCGTACCTTTGTTGAAAGATTAAAAACCAAATGAAGTTTTTTGACGCAAAAAATATTTCTGAATTACACAAAATTTATAAAATCAACCTCATAAATAGTTGTTCTGGTTTTAAATCAGCAAATTTATTGGGTTCCATATCAAAAGAAGGAATTACAAATGTGGCAATTTTTAGTTCAGTTACACATTTAGGATCAAATCCTCCAACTCTAGGATTCATTTTACGACCAACAACTGTTCCAAGAGATACTTATAAAAACATTAAAGAAACTGGAATTTTTACCATCAATCACATTTGGGAGGATATTATTGATGATGCACATCATACTTCAGCAAAATATGATTCCGCAATTTCTGAGTTTGAAATGACAAATTTAGAACCCGAATTTAAAGGAAATTTTACTGCTCCTTTTTTAAAAAATGCGCCTGTTCAAATGAGCATGAAATTTATGGAAGAAATATATGTTGCTTCAAATGATGTTATTTTAATAGTTGCGCAAATTCAAGAATTGTATGTGAAAGATGAGTTACTTCAGGAAGATGGACTTATTAATTTATCTTTAGGAAATATTGTTGCTATCAATGGTTTAGATACATATGCAATTCCAAAATTTAAAAAGCAACTTCCATATCAAAGACCAAAAAAATCATAAAAAACATGAATATTCTTGTTACAGGAGCATCAGGTTATATTGGTAAACGTCTAATTCCTTTATTATTAAATGATGGTCATACCATTATTTGTCCTGTAAGAGATTTGAAAAGAGCTGAAAATTATTTCAAAGGAAAAGAACAAATTATTTTGGTTGAAGCTGATTTTTTAGATTCAAAAAGTGTAGAAAAAATTCCAAAAAATATTGACATTGCGTATTATCTAATTCATTCAATGACAAATTCTGCTAGAGAATTTCATATTCTAGAAGAAAAATGCGCTTTCAATTTTAAACGTTTTGCAGAAAAATCATCCATCAAACAAGTAATATATTTAAGTGGAATCACCAATGATACCAAACTTTCTAAACATTTATTATCAAGAAAAAATGTTGAAAATACATTAGCTTCAGAAAAATATGCGTTAACAACTTTTAAAGCTGGGATTATTGTTGGTTCTGGAAGTTCATCATTTGAAATCATTAGAGATTTAGTGGAGAAATTACCTGCTATGATTGCCCCAAAATGGTTGAATACAAAAACACAACCTTTAGCAATTAGAGATGTATTAAGTTTTTTACACAATGCATTGAATAAAAAAGAAGTTTTCAATCAATCTTATGACATTTTTGGTCCTGAAATATTGACTTACAAAGAAATGTTATTGCAATTTGCAGAAGTTAGAAAATTGAAAAGATGGATTTTAACTGTTCCTGTTATGACGCCAAAATTATCTTCTTATTGGCTGTATTTCGTCACATCAACTTCTTATAAATTGGCAACTTCGTTGGTTAATTCAATGGGTGTTGAAGTAATTGGAAACAAAAGTGACATCAATAAAATATTGAATGTCAATCCAATGAATTACAAAGAAGCTGTAGAATTGGCTTTTAAAAAAATACAGCAAAATAGCATTCTTTCTAGTTGGAAAGATTCTTACATCAGTAGTGGAAAATTAAAAAATTATGTCCACGAATATATAAACGTTCCTGAATTTGGTTGTTTTAAAGATTCCAAAAAAAGAGTAGTTTCAAATCATGAAAAAGTTCTCAATAAAATCTGGGCAGTTGGAGGCGAAACTGGTTGGTATTATGGCACTTTTTTATGGAAAATTCGCGGATTTTTAGATCAGTTTTTTGGTGGAGCTGGATTGAGAAGAGGCAGAAGACACCCAACAGAATTGAATGCTGGTGATGCATTGGATTTTTGGCGCGTAATTTATGCTGATAAAGAAAAAGGGAAATTATTGTTATATGCTGAGATGATTTTGCCTGGTGAAGCTTGGTTAGAGTTCAAAATTGATGGAAATTACCTTTATCAAACTGCTACTTTTAGACCAACAGGAATTGCTGGAAGGCTATATTGGTATGCAGTAATGCCTTTTCATTGGTTTGTTTTTAATGGAATGATTAACAACATCAACAAATAAAAAGTGAAAAAAGAACACCTTCCTCAAAAAATTTGTGTGGTTTGTGAAAGGCCATTTACTTGGAGAAAAAAATGGGAAAAAAATTGGGAAAACGTAAAATATTGTAGTGAAAAATGCAGCAGAAACAAGAAAAAACAGGCGTAATTTGGTTTCGTAATAATTTACGAACACATGATAATGTATCTCTTTTTAAAGCAATTCACAATCATGAAAAGGTGATTGCAGTCTACTTTTTTGATCCTAAATATTTTGAAATTGATAATTTCGGATTTAAAAAAACTGAAAAATTCAGAGCAAAATTTTTAATTGAAACAGTAATTGCTCTTGAAAAAAATCTGAAAAAACTAAATATTACACTTTTAACTTATTTTGAAAATCCCGAAGAACGATTTTTAAAATTGCATCAAAAACATTCATTTTCAGATATTTATACTCAAAAAGAATGGACTACAGAGGAAATTGAAACAAATATTTCCATCAAAAAGAACTTAAAAAATGTAAATTTTGTAGAAGATTTTGACCAATTTCTATACCATCCAAGTAAAGTTTCTAATGATTTTTCAAATATTCCTGATGTTTTCACAAACTTTAGAAAAGGAGTTGAAAAATCGGTAAAAATAGATGCTGAAATTCCGATTTCGAAAGTGAATGAATCAAACTTAATTGAAAATAATACTAAAATTCCAACAATGGAAGATTTAGGTTTTGAAAATTTTACAACAAACAGAAAATCAGCTTTCCCTTTTAAAGGTGGAGAAAATGAAGCCCTAGAAAGATTGGAATATTATCTTTTCGAAACCAAAAAAGCTTCCAATTATAAAAATACACGAAATGGATTAGTTGGGATTGATTACAGCACCAAATTTTCTCCTTGGTTGGCAAATGGCAGTATTTCTCCAAAAACAATTTACTGTAAACTTAAGAGTTACGAAAAAGAATTTGGCGCAAACGATTCCACTTATTGGATAATTTTTGAATTGATTTGGAGAGATTTTTTCAAATTTATCTCTTTAAAATACGGTTCTAAAATTTTTCAAATTGAAGGAATTTTAGGAGTAAAATATCATTGGAACTCCTATCAAAAAGATATCAATAAATGGATTAATGGAAAAACCAAAGATGATTTTGTGAACGCAAATATGATTGAATTAAAAGAAACAGGTTGGATGAGCAACAGAGGAAGACAAAATGTTGCTTCGTATTTTGCGAAAGAATTATTGTTAGATTGGAGAATTGGAGCAGCTTATTTTGAATCGGTTTTATTGGATTATGATGTACATAGCAATTATGGAAATTGGATGTACGTTTCTGGTGTTGGAAATGATCCAAGAGATCGAAAATTCAATACGCAATTGCAAGCACAAAATTATGATGGAAATTATAAGTTCAGGAATCTTTGGTTAGAAAAAACCTTGTTTTAAAATGAATACATTACGCTTAATTCTTGGTGATCAACTAAATAGCAATCATTCTTGGTTTTCTAATGTGGATGATAATGTAATTTATTGCATGTTTGAAATGCGCCAAGAAACAGATTATGTAACACATCATATTCAAAAAGTGGTAGGATTTTTTGCTGCCATGAGAGCTTTTGCAAATGAACTCGAAAAAACAAATCACAACGTAATTTATTTAAAAATTAACGACCCAAAAAACAGTCAACATCTAACTCAAAATTTACAACTCCTTTTTGATGAATTCAACATCGAAAGTTTTGAATATCAAGAACCTGACGAATTTCGATTAAACAAACAATTGGCTGATTTTCGCAAACAAATCAGTATAAAATCAAACGTATTTTCAACAGAACACTTTTATACTAAAAGAGAAGAATTGGGTAATTTTTTCAGTGGAAAAAAACAATTTTTGATGGAAAATTTTTATCGCGAAATGCGAAAAAAACATCAAATTTTAATGGTGAATAATCAACCTGAAGGTGGCATTTGGAATTATGATAAATCCAACAGGCTAAAATGGAATCAAGAAGTATTGATTCCACCAGCAAAAAATTTTGATAATAATGTCTCAGAAATTGTTGAAGAGTTGAAAATTGCAGGTGTAAAAACCATTGGAAATATCAATGCAAAGTATTTTGAATATCCCATAAATAGAGAGCAATCTTTAGAACAATTAGACTATTTCTGCGAAAATTTGTTGATTCATTTTGGTGATTATCAAGATGCTATGCACACAGATACCGTTTTTCTGTTTCATTCAAAATTGTCTTTTGCAATGAATACCAAACTAATTTCTCCCAAAGAAATTATAAATAGAGCTTTAGAAACTTATCGTGAAAAATCAGACGAAATTGACATTTCGCAAGTGGAAGGTTTTATTCGTCAAATTATTGGTTGGCGCGAATATATGCGTGGCATGTATTGGATGTTGATGCCAACTTACAAAACTGAAAATTTCCTGAACAATCAAAACAAACTTCCTGATTTTTTCTGGTCAGGAAACACCAAAATGAATTGTGTGAAAAGTGCAGTGAAAAATTCACTAGATAATGGCTATGCACATCACATTCAGCGTTTGATGATTACTGGAAATTTTGCCTTACTTACACAAATTCATCCTGATGAAATTGATGCTTGGTATTTGGGAATTTATGTAGATGCGATTGAATGGGTGCAATTGCCCAATACCAGAGGCATGAGTCAGTTTGCTGATGGAGGAAAAATCGCCACAAAACCTTATGTTTCCTCAGGAAGTTATATCCAAAAAATGAGTAATTATTGCAATTCTTGCAGTTATAATTACAAAGAAAAAACGACCAAAAATGCGTGTCCTTTCAATAGTTTGTATTGGAATTTTTTAGATGAAAAAAGAGAAAAATTATCCTCCAATTTCAGAATGAAAATGATGTATAGTTTGCTAAATAAAATGCCTGCATCAGAAATTGCTGCAATTCAGGAAAAAGCGCATCACATTATCAATAATTTGGATGAATATTAAAGAAGAAATATCAGTTATTTGGTTAAAACGCGATTTGCGTTTGCAAGATAATGAGGCTATTTTCAATGCATTATCATCAAACAAACGTGTTTTATTTTTATATGTTTTTGAAAAATCTTTGCTAGAAGATGTTCATTATCATGAACGTCACTGGAATTTTATCAAACAATCTTTAGTTGATATTAATGAAGATTTAAAAGCATTCAATACCAAAGTATTGACAGTTACTACAGAAGTTGTGAATGCTTTCAATCAATTATTTAATTTTTATGCAGTTCACAGCGTTTTTTCACATCAAGAAACTGGCTTGGAAATTACATTTAATCGTGATAAAGAATTTAAAAGATATTGCAGAAATAACTCAATTATTTGGGTTGAAAACAATAATAATGGTGTTTTACGTGGTTTGCTAAACAGAGAAGATTGGTTTGAAAAATGGGAAGATTATATGACGCAACCAGTCATTGAAAACAAATTTCAAACTGAAAAATTTATTTCAATTGATGAAATTAAGGTCTTAGAAAATTCTTTTTTTACAACAGATATATCAACTCCTGAAAATAAAATATTTCAAAAAGGCGGCTCAAAAATGGGTTGGAAATATGCCAATTCATTTTTTGAAGAACGTCATAAAGAATACATGTTTAACATTTCAAAACCTGCTCCTTCTCGAAAAAGTAGTAGCAGATTGTCTCCTTATATTGCTTGGGGAAATTTGTCAATCAGACAAGTTTTTCAAAAAGCAACTAGTCTAAAAACCGAACAAAATAAGCGTCATTTAGGACCTTTTATTTCTAGATTGCGTTGGCAAGCGCATTTCATTCAAAAGTTTGAAATGGAACATACTATGGAAAATGCGAGCATCAATAAAGGCTATCACAAATTGAAAAAAAGCATTTCTGCGACTTATAAAAAAGCTTGGATGGAAGGAAAAACAGGTTTTCCTTTGGTAGATGCAAGTATGCGTTGTTTGAATGAAACTGGCTATTTGAATTTTAGAATGCGCTCTTTATTGGTCTCTTTTTTTACGCATATTTTATGGCAACCTTGGCAAGAAGCCACACATCATTTATCGCAAATGTTTTTGGATTTTGAACCTGGAATTCACTTTCCACAATTGCAAATGCAAGCTGCAGAGACTGGCATCAACAACATCCGAATTTACAATCCTGTAAAAAATAGTTTGGAACATGATGCTGATGCAACTTTTATAAAAACGTGGGTTCCTGAGTTGAAAAATTTGCCTTTGGCTTTTATTCATGAGCCTTATTTAATGACTCCTTTAGATCAACAATTCAATAATTTTGAATTGGGTGTTGACTATCCTTTGCCAATTGTAAATGCAAAATCTGCAAGAAAAAAAGCGAGTGAAATTTTGTGGGATTTAAGAAATGATCCTGAGGTAATTACCGAAAGTAGAAGTATTTTAATCAAACACACGCTTTCAGATAGAACTAGAATGTTGAGAAGCGAATAATTTTAGACTTTTTTTTAAAAGATAATATTTTGTTAATTTCTGTTTAACGATATTATTAATTCATTAAACATAACTACCTTTGATGTAGTTATGATTTACGATACAACACATACTAATAAAGAAGCAAAAGCAGTTTTTGAAGACTTGCTTGGAAAACCTTACACTTTTCTTCAATCTTTTAAATTAGGTGGAACTGGTTCAAAAAGAATGATGATTGAAAAGGTGAGTCCAAAATTTTCATCAATGATGAATCAAGTAGCTGACATCAATTATGGCAATATTGAATTGAGAGAAAAAGGAATTCTAGTTCACATCAACAAAGGATTGAAAAATTATAGTTGGTCAATTCCATTTTATCAATTGCATATTTATAACACTGAAACTTTTAGTATTCACGGTCAAGGAAATTTTGTACAATTCAAAAAAAATAATTTGTTGAAAGAAAATAAAAAGTTTCTCGACAAACTAGTTGATTTGAAAATAGAAAACAGCAAATTATACGAATTGTACTAAATGGAAAGTCTAAACGAAATCGCAATTGATAGAATTATTGAAATGGCCTGGGAAGACAGAACTTCTTTTGAGGCAATTCAAGTTCAATTTGGCTTAAAAGAACAAGAAGTCATCGAATTGATGCGCAAAGAAATGAAACCAAAAAGTTTCAAAATTTGGAGAGAACGTGTTCAAGGACGAAAAACAAAACATGAAAAATTACGAACTTTTGAGCAAGGACGCTTCAAATGTTCAAGACAAAAATCAATATCAAATAACTCTATATCAAAAAGATAAACCACGTGCTTTGCTTTTAAGCTTGGAGTACTTAAAGACAGCACATTAAAAAGAACAAAAAAATGATTACTGAAATCGTATTAAAAGAGAGAGAAACAGAGCAAAAATTCAACGGATTTTCATTTGAAGAAATTGGAGATGACCATTTATACACAGGCATTGAAACTCCTATGAAACCAAATGCTTTTGCAATTTCTGACGAAGAAAAAAAGAAAAAAATTACATCATTATTTGCAGAAATTATGGACGTAATGGGATTAGATTTAACAGACGATTCGTTAAAAGGCACTCCAAACAGAGTTGCAAAAATGTATATTGACGAAATTTTTTCAGGATTAAATCCTGCAAATAAACCAAAAGTTGCCTTGTTTGATAACAAATATCAATACAATCAAATGCTGGTTGAAAAAAATATCACGTTTTATTCTAATTGCGAACATCATTTTGTGCCAATTATTGGAAAAGCACATGTTGCTTATATTTCATCAGGAAAAGTTATTGGATTATCAAAATTGAATAGAATTGTTCAATACTTTGCAAAAAGACCACAAGTGCAAGAACGTTTGACAAATCAAATTGCAGAAGAATTGAAATCAGCTTTACAAACTGAAAATATTGCTGTAATTATTGATGCAAAACATTTATGTGTTTCTTCAAGAGGAATTAAAGACGATACTTCAGCAACTGTAACTTCTTATTTTGGTGGTGTTTTTAACTCACCAGAAAAGATTGCAGAATTACAAAATACATTAAATTACTAATTTATGGACATCATACACAGAGCTCTAGAATTTGAGCAAAGACCAATGAAATTCGTAACTACAAGTGATCGAATTTTAGCATCAAGAGAAGTAAAATCATTGATTTTAAGTTTGAACGAAGTTTACAAACAAAGTAAAGATCAGCAAATTATGGAAATCATGAAACGACTAACGGCTATCAAACAAAAAATCGAAAAACGTTTAAAAGGATTTAAAGTTCCTGCAGCATAATTTGCAAAAAATTCTCTTGTTTTTCTGATAGAAATACTTATATTCGGAAGTTAAAAATTTACCCGAAATAAGATGGATTTATTAGAAAGAGCCCAAGAATTTGAAAACAGAAATTTCGCTTTCAAAACCACAAGCGAACGAATTTTGGCATCAAGAGAAGTAAAAGCCTTAATCCTAGAATTGAACGAATTTTATAAAACAAAAAAAGATCCTGAAATTATGGATCAAATGAAACGTTTGACACTTTTGAAACAAAAAATCGAAAAACGTTTGAAAGGAAGACCTTAAAAAAAATGAAAAAAATAGTTGTAATTGGCGGAAGTAGAGGAATAGGAAATGCTATTGTAAATGCGTTGGTTTCTGAGAATGAAGTAATTAACATCAGTAGAAATCAACCTGAAAAATCACATCATAATTTAACACATTATTCATGTGATATATTAACACACGAATTACCAACTATTGATGCAATTGACAGTTTAATTTACTGCCCAGGAAGTATCAATTTAAAACCAATTTCTCGATTGAAATTGGAAGAATTCAGGGAAGATTTTGAAATAAATGTGATTGGAGCTGTAAAAGCAATTCAGCATTTTTTACCTGTTTTAAAAAATGGAAAAAATCCTTCAATCTTATTATTTAGTACAGTTGCTGCCAAATTAGGAATGCCTTTTCACGCAAGTGTTGCAGCTGCAAAATCGGCTGTAGAAGGTTTGACAAAATCTTTGGGAGCTGAGTTTGCGCCAACAATTCGTGTAAATGCAATTGCGCCAACAGTTACTAATACTGATTTAGCTTCAAAATTATTGCGAAACGAAAAAATGATTGAAAACATTACAGAACGTCATCCACTAAAAAAGTTTTTGAATCCTGGTGAAGTAGCAAGTTTGGCAAGTTTTTTAATTTCTGACAACGCCTTGTCAATCTCAGGTCAAATTTTCGAATTGGATTGTGGAATTGTAAGTTTTAAAATTTAAGAAAATGAGTTTATACAACATCAAAATAAACAGTCTTCAAGGAAAACCAATCCAATTTGCTGATTTTAAAAATAAGCACATTTTATTCGTAAATGTTGCCTCAAAGTGTGGTTTTACACCTCAATACGAAGATTTGGAAAAACTACATCAAACTTATAAAGATAAATTGGTTGTAATTGGAGTTCCTTGCAATCAATTTGGAAAACAAGAACCAGGAAATGCTTCTGAAATTCAACAATTTTGCGAAGTAAATTACGGAGTAAGTTTCTTAATGACTGAAAAAATTGAAGTTAAAGGTGAAAATCAACATCCTTTGTATGCTTGGTTAACATCAAAAGATTTGAATGGAAAAAAGAGTTCATCTGTAAAATGGAATTTTCAAAAATATTTGGTGGATGAAAATGGTGAATTGATAGATTATTATTTTTCAATCACTAAACCAACAAGCTCAAAAATAACTAGTTACCTAAAATAAATCAGATGTTTGGATTGTTTAAAAAGAAATCAGAAATTGACAAACTGCATGAGCAGTATAAAAAATTGATGGAAGATGCTTTCAAACTGCAATCCATAAACAGAAGTGAAAGTGACCAAAAATATTTAGAAGCAGACGTTATTCTACAAAAAATCAATCTTTTAGAAAATAAAAATTAAGGAAGATGAAACAAAGTTATTTTGTATTCATTTTCTTAGCTATAAATTTTGGAGGTTTAGCAATTGGTAGTTTTTTAATGAATAACGGACCAATTTCTGATTGGTATGTAAATTTAAACAAAGCTCCTTGGACTCCTCCAGGTTGGGTTTTTGGAATTGCTTGGACAACAATCATGATTTGCTTTTCCATCTATTTAGCAAAACTTTTCACTTCAGAAGAAAATATAAAAAACATTTCCATAGCATTTCTAATTCAATTTGTATTAAATGTAAGTTGGAATTTTTTGTTTTTTAACCAACATTGGGTTTTTACAGCATTGATAGGAATTACATTACTAACCTCTTTATTATTTTATTTTTACTTTAACTTGAGTAAAAATATTGGAAAATATAAGTTTTTATTATTGCCTTATATGTTTTGGTTGTGCATTGCAACCTCATTAAACTTATATATTTTAGTTCATAATTAAGATGAAAATTTACACTGTACATAAAAAACAACAACTTCCAATAACTGTTGATGAAGCTTGGAAATTTTTATCAAATCCAAAAAATTTGAAAATAATTACGCCATCATATATGAGTTTTGACATCATTTCAGGCAATGAAAAACCAATGTTTGCAGGACAAATTATTCAATATTTAGTAACGCCGATTTTGGGCATCAAAACCAAATGGGTTTCTGAAATCACACATTTGGTTGAAAAAAAGTATTTTGTTGATATTCAACTATATGGACCTTACGCTTTGTGGCATCACAAACATTTTATCAATGAAATTGAAGGTGGAATTGAGTTGGAAGATATTATTGATTATAAAGTTCCCTTAGGAATTTTAGGACAATTGGTGCATCCATTTTTAGTAAAACCAAAATTGGAAGAAATTTTCAATTACAGACAGCAAAAATTAATAGAAATCTTTGGAGAAATCAAAAAATAAAAATGGAAAAAATAAACATCTTTTGGTTTCGTAGAGATTTGCGTTTAGATGATAATTGCGGTTTTTTCAATGCGTTACAATCAAAAAACAAGGTACTTCCTATATTTATTTTTGATGTTGAAATATTAGATAAATTACCAAAAAATGATGCAAGAGTAACTTTCATTCATGAATCGTTGCAACAAATGCGTACTGAATTGCAACAAAAATTCGCAAGTAATATTACTATTTTCAATGGAAAACCGATAGAAATTTTCAAAAAAATTACTGAAAAATATGCTATTGAAGCAGTTTTTACAAATCACGATTACGAACCTTATGCTACAAAACGCGACCAAGAAATAGCAAATTTTTTAAATGAAAAAAGTATTCAGTTTCATACTTTCAAAGACCAAGTAATTTTTGAAAAAAGTGAAATTGTAAAAAAGGATGGAAATCCATATGTGGTTTACACACCTTTTATGAAAGCTTGGAAAGAGCAGTTCAAAAAAGAAAAATTAACACATTTTGAATCTGAAAATCACCTTCATAATTTGATTAAGGATTTTGATTTTCCTGATGTAGCACTTACTGATATTGGTTTTGAATTTTCAAATCAAAAAATTGTTCCTTACACAGTTTCATCAAAATTAATCCAAGAATATGAAGAAACACGAAATTTTCCAGCAAAAGATACCACTTCAAGATTAGGACCTCACTTGCGTTTTGGAACAGTTAGTGTTCGAAAAATGGTCGCAAAAGCAATTGCCGAAAAAAATGAAATCTTTTGGCAAGAATTGATTTGGCGTGAATTTTTCATGCAAATTTTATGGCATTTTCCTCACACTGTTTCCGAAAGTTTCAAAGCAAAATACGATAGAATTTTATGGAGAAATAATGAAGAAGAATTCAAAGCTTGGTGCGAAGGAAAAACAGGATATCCTTTAGTTGATGCAGGAATGCGTCAATTGAACGAAACTGGTTTTATGCACAACAGAGTTCGAATGTTGGTTGGCAGTTTTATATGCAAACATTTATTGATTGATTGGAGATGGGGAGAAGCCTATTTTGCAGAAAAATTGCACGATTATGAAATGGCAAGCAATATTGGCAATTGGCAATGGGTTGCTGGATCTGGAGTGGATGCAGCACCTTATTTCCGAATTTTCAATCCTACATCACAAATAGAAAAATTTGATAAAAACTTAGCATATATTAAAAAATGGGTTCCTGATTTTCAGGAATTTACATATCCAAAACCAATTGTAGAACACTCTTTTGCAAGAGAACGTTGTTTGAAAACCTATAAAGAAGCGTTGGGTTAATGATAGAATAAGTATCAAAAAAAATATTCATTACTGATATTTTTTTCTTGTAAATCTTCTTTTTTTATCATTAATTTGTTCCATCAAAAGCCGATGTAGCTCAGCTGGCTAGAGCAGCTGATTTGTAATCAGCAGGTCGTGGGTTCGAGTCCCTCTATCGGCTCAACAAAAAGTCTCAAAATGAGTTTTTGAGACTTTTCTTTTTTTAAGATTTATAAATTAATTTTCGGGATGTAGCGCAGTCTGGTAGCGTACACGGCTGGGGGTCGTGTGGTCGCAGGTTCAAATCCTGTCATCCCGACAATTTTATTTTTAAAATTCCAATTTCTTTTTTTTTCAACAGTTTCAAATCATTGATTTTTTTTGATTTTTTTAATCAGATTTTATTCAGTAAAATTCTATTTTCTTAAAAATATTAGTATCTTTACTAGCAACCAAAAATCCCCCAACTTCTAACTAAGAACTTTATAGATAGCCTATAAATTCTTTTAATTTTTATAAATTGAAATGAGTGTAATAGAAATCAATAGCGCAGAAATTTTCAATTTAAATCCTCTTCCTTCATGGATTTATGAATTAGA
>DAIUBY010000061.1:4364-14693 GCA_036846425.1 Polaribacter sp. | reverse complement strand
TAAAATTAATCTTTTTTCTCTTAACTTAAACTCCCAGCTAAATTAGTATATCCAAGTGATTTAGTAAAAGAAATAAATGATAAAAATTTAAAAGTTTTTATAAATACAGACATAAATTATACTAAAGCAAAATTTATTTATTTAGACTCACTAGAACAAGAACTTATTTTAAAATTTAACAATCTTACTAAGGAATACTATGAGTAACTTATAAATATTTAATCTAAACTAATGCGAACATCTTAATTGTGCATATTAAATAATTAAGACTAAAAAAAATGGAGCTTTTGTCTTAGAATGCTAGAGGCAGAAAATAAAATTATTAGGTATTTTAAAAAAAGAGTTACTTTAGTTAAGTTAATTGTAGGGTCTGGATATGCAAATAAGGAAACTAAAAAACACATTATAATAAATTAATTTATAAAATTAAACGAATGAGTTCAGAACAGGAAAGAATAGAAAGATTATTAGCAATAATAGAAAGCCAAGATGATGTTGAAAGATTATATAAAAAACAAGTTGAAAATAAAAATAGAATGATAAGTGCTCTAGATGATATTATAAAGCTTAATAATAATGTATTTTGTAGCATAGGTAGTTCTTATATGGATTTATGTACGAGATTTTCTTTAGAATTAGCTAAACCTTTTGATGAATTGGTAAAAAAAACAGATGACCTAAATTATGTAAAAGAATTCACAGAAACTTATGTATCAATTATGTCTGATGTTAAAGATTTACAAGAGGCAATTTCATCCTTTGTAAAACAATCTATTGAAAATCAACCATCTTTAAATGAGTAAATAATAATTATAAATTCCCCCTATTGTAAAATCGTAACGCTTGAGCTTATTAAATATAATTACCCCCTAAAACTCAACCCCCAAACCCAACCCTCCCCCATATTTCCCAACATTTTTAAATATACACTGTAATGACGCCAAACGAATCTCGACTTTAGAGATACTCCTAATGTAAACTTAGCTATAGATTCAAGAAAAAGATTATAGGTGTATAATCATGCAACCAAAACAAACTTAACTGAAAAAGTATTGGAATTGAATAGAATTTTGTAATTTTATTGTATGGATATACAAACACGAAAAATAGAATTTGTACAAGCTTTTTTAAAGTTGCAAAGTGAAGAGTTGGTTTCTTTATTTGAAAACATTCTTAACTCAGAAACGAAAAAGGATTTAAAACCAATGTCACTAGAAGAATTTAATTCCAGAATCGACCAATCTGAAAAGGACTTTAAAAATGGAGATTACAAGACTCACGGAGAAGTCTTTGAAAAGTACAATTAATGGAATACAAAATAATTTGGTCTAAATTTGCCCAATTTCAGTTGGATTTGATTTTCAATTACTATTCAGAAAAAGTTAGTGTAAAACTTGCTAAAAAAATAATAGTTGACATAAGGAATCATATAACCGAATTAAGCAAAAGTCCTTTCATTGGAAAAAGAGAAGAGCTTTTAACCGATCGGATTCAAGATTACAGACATTTAATTGCATCAAACTACAAGATAATTTATAATGTAAATGAACAGACTGGGATTATAAAAATTTTCGATATTTTTGATACTCGTCAAAACCCACTAAAACTAAAAAGAAACTGAAAAAAATACTAGTACCAATCATTAAAATTAATTGATTGTATAAGCCTAAACAAGAAACAAACCCTTTAAAGATTCAAAATATTTCTTTCTCTAAAATTTTTAGATAGCATTAATTCACCCTTTTCTAGGAGCTCTACTCACTTTCTTTTTTCGCTTATTAAAAGGAATCGCATCATCAAAAGTATGTTGTGCAGTTTTGTGAGCCGTTTTGTTCTTTTTCCAAGAATTGTTTTCGGGCAATAAAACTTGTAATAAATCGGTTCTGCCTACTTTTTGAAGTGTGTTGCGAATCCAATCTTTGTTTTCTTTTTTGTACCAAAAAAAGAATTTGTGTTGGTCTTCTTTTTCCTTTTTGGTTCTTGGAGTAGGTACTTCTTTTAGTGTATAAGGATGATATCCAGAGTAATAAATCACAGTAGCTACTGTCATTGGTGTGGGCGTAAACCCCTGCACTTGCTCTAATTGAAAGCCCATATTCTTAGTTTCAGCCGCCAAATTTGCCATGTCTTCCAATTCACTTGCAGGATGACTGGATATAAAATACGGAATCAATTGCAAGTTCAATTTATTCTTGATGTTGATGCGATCAAAACGCTCTTTAAACTTATGAAAATAACTAAATGAGGGTTTGCGCATCAATTTTAGTACATTATCAGAAGTGTGTTCAGGTGCTACTTTCAATCGTCCAGAAACGTGTTTGGTCATCACTTCTTCTGTGTAGGCATCCAACTCTTTTGGATCGGCATTTTTATTGAATTCTGGCACCAACATGTCATGACGAATGCCACTACCAATAAAGGATTTTTTTACTTTTGGATGTTTGTCAACAGCTTGATACAACTCCGTTAATGGTTTGTGCGACGTATCTAAATTGGAACAAATCACAGGCGAAATACATGAAGGAGCCACACATTTGTCGCAAATTTCCTGAACTTTTCCTTTCATTTTGTACATGTTGGCTGATGGTCCACCAATATCAGACAAATACCCTTTAAAGTCGGGCATATTTGCTACTTTGTCAACTTCACGTAAAATAGATTCCTGACTTCTGCTCGCAATAAACTTTCCTTGATGTGCAGAAATGGTACAAAAACTGCATCCCCCAAAACATCCTCTGTGAATGTTGATGGAAAATTTGATCATTTCATACGCAGGAATTGGTCCTCGTTTGTCGTATTTTGGATGTGGCAAACGTGTGTAAGGCAAATCAAAAGAGCCATCAATTTCGGCTTCTGTCATTGTGGGAAAAGGCGGATTGATCATCAGCATTTTGTTGCCCACTTTTTGAAAAATACGTCTGGCTTTCAGTTTGTTAGATTCCTGTTCAACTACTTTAAAATTAGAAGCGTAGGCTTTTTTATCTTTCAAACAAACTTCATGAGAACTGATTTCTACATCTTCCCAATCATTCACCACAGGAATTTTTTCTTCCTTTGGATTGATTAAAAGAGCCGTTTGTTTGATGTTTTTCAGGCTAGAAAAAGGTACGCCTTTTTGCAATAATGTTACGATTTCACGCAAAGGCTGCTCTCCCATTCCATACACCAACATATCTGCTTTTGAAGTTTCTAAAATGGTTGGCATCAATTTGTCTGACCAATAATCATAATGGGTAACTCTGCGTAACGAAGCTTCAATACCACCAATTAAAATAGGAACTTCCGGAAATTTTTCTTTTAAAATATTGCAATACACTGTTGTTGCATAATCTGGTCTAAAACCAATATCGCCATTGGGTGTATATGCATCTTTGTCACGACGTTTTTTACTTGCTGTATAGTTGCTAACCATTGGATCCATACAACCACCAGTTGCAGCAAAAAACAAACGTGGTTTGCCTAGTTTCTCAAAATCTTGCAAATTGTCGTTCACATTTGGTTGTGGCACAATTGCTACTCGCAAACCATAACTTTCTAAAATACGACCAATTACTGCGGGTCCAAAAGATGGATGATCCACATACGCATCACCACTAAATAAAATCACGTCCAATTCTTCCCAACCACGAAGTTTTACTTCTTTGTTGGTGGTTGGTAACCAGTCTGTTAATTGAAGTTTTGTTGTATTCATATTGCGCTGCAAAAATAAAGCAATTTTAAACACATCATAGCATTGATTATTAGTTTTTCTAATCAATTTCTAGTTTTCTATAAGAAAAGTCAATTTTCTTTGAATTATTTATACTAAATTACTGCACAACTCTAAAAAAATCTTATTTGTTTCGTAAATTTATGGTCTTTAATTTCAATTTACATATATGAAAAAACACTTTTTGATTTCCATAATTGGACTTTTCCTTTTTTTTGGATGCAACAAAACCGACGAAAAAACCCTTCCAAAAGACACGTATGTTCAGGAAAACTATACAAAGAGTGAGGTTACAATTGCCATGAGAGATGGCATAAAATTGCACACAACCATTTATTCTCCGAAAGATAAAAGCAAAAAATATCCTATTTTGATGCAAAGAACACCTTATAGTTGTGAGCCTTATGGAGCCGAAAAAATGGCAACAAAAATTGGTCCTAATGAACATTTGATGAAAGATGGATACATTATTGTGTATCAAGATGTTCGTGGACGTTGGATGAGTGAAGGTGTGTATGACAATATGCGTGCCTATTTGCCTAACAAAAAAGCAACAGAATCTGATGAAGTTTCAGACACCTATGACACCATTGATTGGTTGGTAAAAAATGTAGAAAACAACAATGGAAATGTGGGTACTTGGGGAATTTCATATCCTGGGCATTATGCAACAATTTCAGCAATTGATGCACATCCTGCTTTAAAAGCAGCTTCTCCTCAAGCGTGTATTGGCGATTTTTTCTTTGATGATTTTCATCATAATGGCGCATTTTTATTGAGTTATTTCAGAGCAATTTCTCTTTTTGGAACTTATAAAGACACCCCTACTGACTCTGAATGGTACTCTACTCCTGATTTAAAAACACAAGATCAATATCAATTTTTCTTAGATAAAGGTCCTTTAAAAAACTTGAATGACTATTTTAAATACGAGAAATTGGATGTAAGTTCAGCATCTAACAAAGAAAAAATCGATGATTTTTTCTGGAAAGAAATTATAGATCATCCAAACTATGATTCTGTTTGGCAAAGCAAAGGAATCATTCAGCATTTAAACAAAGTTCCTTCGTCTGTTGCAACCATGATTGTGGGTGGTTGGTTTGATGCTGAAGATTTATATGGCCCTTTAGAAACGTATAAAGCTATTGAAAAACATGGGAAAAACAATTATAATACGCTCGTTTTTGGTCCTTGGGATCATGGAGGATGGGCAAGAAATTCAGTAAAAAATGCTGTTGGAAATTACTATTTTGGAGATTCTATATCATTAAAATTTCAGAAAGAAATTGAAACCAAATTTTTCCATCATTTCTTGAAAGGAAAAGGAGATAAAAATTCGGGATTGCCAGAAGCTTATGTTTATGACTCAGGCAAAAAAGAATGGAAATCGTATGATGTTTGGCCACCAAAAAATGTGGTGAAAGAAAATTGGTTTTTGTCCGATAATCAAGAATTAACAGCTGCCAAAAAAGAAACAAAAGGAATTTCATTTATCAGTGATATCAAACGTCCTGTTCCTTATTCCGAAGACATCAAAACAGTGTTCACACCTAGAAAATACATGACAGATGATCAGCGTTTTGCAGCAAGAAGACCTGATGTATTGGTTTTTGAAACTGATATTTTAACTGCCGATTTTACACTTGCGGGAGATATTTTGGCAAAATTAAAAGTCGCAACTACAGGAACAGAAGCAGATTGGATTGTAAAAGTGATTGATGTTCATCCAGCAGATGCCAAAGAAAATAATGATAAAATGCAAGACCATTTAAAAATGAGCAACTATCATTTAATGGTTCGTAGTGAAGTGATGAGAGGCCGTTTTAGAAATAGTTTTGAATTTCCAGAACCTTTTATTGCCAACAAAAAAACGGATGTAAATATCAAATTGCAAGATGTTTTTCACACCTTTAAAAAAGGACATAAAGTGCAAATTCAAGTGCAAAGTACGTGGTTTCCTTTGATAGATTTGAACCCTCAAACCTATGTTGAAAACATTTACAAAGCCGAAGAAAAAGATTTCAAAACACAAACACATACCGTTTTTACGGATTCATACATCGAATTTTCAGTCTTAAAATAATTCAAGTATCATGAAAAAAATTAATCAATTTTTACTTTTATTTCTTCTTGCATTTTCATTAAAAGCACAAGAAAAAGCAACACCAATTTTTAAAGATGGTGAAGCACAAATTGTTGAGGCATTTAACAATCCAAACAAATGGATTCGTCATGATTTATGGGTAGAAACTACTTTTGATTCTGATGGAGATGGAAAATTAGACAGAATGCATGTAGGCGTTACAAGACCTTTTCAAACCGAAACTGAAGGATTAAAATTGCCAATAGTTTATGAATCAAGCCCTTATTATGCTGGAACTGCAGGAGATGCTCCTGGATTATTTTGGGAAGTGAAACACGAATTGGGCGAAAAACCAAAACCTAGAACGCATGTTGACGTTAAAAGAATTGGTGAAAGACCTATTATTTCCTATTCACAAATTAAAACTTGGGTTCCTAGAGGTTATATTGTAGTGCATTCTTCTTCGCCAGGAACTGGTTTGTCTGATGGAACTCCAACTGTTGGAGGAGAAAACGAATCTTTGGCGCCAAAAGCTGTCATTGATTGGCTAAATGGTCGTGCAAATGGTTTTACGTCAAGAGAAGGCACTGAAACTGTAACTGCTTTTTGGTCAACAGGAAAAGTGGGCATGACTGGGACTTCTTATAACGGAACTATTCCTTTAGCAGCTGCTACAACTGGCGTTGATGGTTTGGAAGCAATCATACCTGTGGCACCAAATACTTCTTATTATCATTATTATCGTTCAAATGGTTTGGTTCGTTCGCCTGGAGGATATTTAGGCGAAGATATTGATGTTTTATACGACTTTATCCACAGTGGAAAAGAGGAAAATAGGGCTAGAAATAATAAAGTCATCAGAGATACAGAAATGGCAAATGGCATGGACAGAATCACTGGAGACTATAATTCTTTTTGGGCTGGACGCGATTATTTGAATCCTATGGAAACCATGAAAGCTGCCTTATTAATGTCTCATGGTTTTAATGATTGGAATGTGATGCCCGAACATAGTTATAGAATTTATCAAAAAGCTTCAGAAATGGGGTTGCCTACTCAGATTTATTATCATCAAAATGGACATGGAGGTCCACCTCCAATTTCAATGATGAATCGTTGGTTTACAAGATTTTTACACGGAATTAATAATGGTGTAGAGAATGATCCAAAAGCTTGGATTGTGAGAGAAAATGATAAAAAAGAAGAACCAACATCCTATAAAAACTTCCCAAATCCTGATGCAAAACAAGTTGTTTTTTATTTAAATCCTGGCGCACCAGGAATTGGTAATTTATCTATCAATAATTCAAATTCTAAAGCAAAAGAAACATTGGTTGACAATTATTCATTTTCAGCAGAATCATTAGCAAAAGCCGATTTCACCAATCATCGTTTATTGTATGTTTCACCAATTTTGACAGAAGATATTCATATTTCTGGTTTGGCGAGCATCACCATCAAAGCTGCAAGTTCAAAACCAGCCGTTAACCTTTCTGTTTATTTGGTTTCTTTGCCTTGGAACAATGAAAAAGATGCTAAAATCACTGATAATATCATCACTCGTGGTTGGGCAGATTTACAAAACTATCAATCACTTTCAAAAAGCAGTCCATTAAAACCTGGTAAATTTTATGAAATGACTTTCGAATTTCAGCCAGATGATCAAATTATTAAAAAAGGACAACAAATTGGTTTGATGATTTTTTCAAGTGATAGTGAATATACTTTATTGCCAAAACCAGGGACTGAAATCACGGTTGATTTAAAAGGAACAACCATCACAATT
Organism: Polaribacter sp.; assembly: GCA_036846425.1. Lineage (GTDB taxonomy): Bacteria > Bacteroidota > Bacteroidia > Flavobacteriales > Flavobacteriaceae > Polaribacter. The sequence goes on along the minus strand of DAIUBY010000061.1, from coordinate 7,115 downwards.
CCAATTGTTGGAGGTAAAAACGCTTTCAAAAAAGCAACAGATTAATAGAATTTTAATGAAAATATTGCTGATTTTTTTCATAATCTCAAGCCATTTTTCATTCGGACAAAACATGGAAAATCATCTTTGGAAAAATAGGGTTTTATTGATTTATACGTCTGATGAAAATAGTCAAGAACTTGAAAAACAATTTGCGATTTTAGAAAAACATCCAAAAGAATTGCTGGAAAGAAAAATTATTATTTATAGTTTTACTAAAAAAAGCTACAAGTTGAATTTTGATAATAACTGGAAAAAATCAGAAGAGTTATTTTCAAGTTTCATCCCCAAAAAAGATGTTTTTACAATTCGATTAATTGGTTTGGATGGTGGCATTAAATTACAGGAAAATACTGTATTATCAAAAGAAAAACTTTTTGCAATTATTGATGGAATGCCAATGAGAAAGAATGAAATCAAAAACAAAAACAAGTGATAAAATGGATTATGACATCATTATAATTGGTGCAGGCTTGTCAGGAATTGGAGCGGCTTGCCATTTACATCGAAAAAATTCTGATAAAAAATATTTGATTTTAGAGGCAAGAGAGGAAATTGGTGGCACTTGGAGTTTGTTCAAATATCCTGGAGTTCGTTCAGATTCTGACATGTATACCTTTGGATATTCTTTCAAAACATGGAATGACGATAAATCTTTTGCTGATGCGCCAATCGATTTTAAAGTATTTAAACGAAGCTTCAGAAGAATTTAAAGTAAAAGAACATATAACCTTTTGTGAAAAAGTAATTTCTTACAACTTTGATACAAATTTGAGTTTGTGGACTGTCACCACAAGCAATTCAAAAACTGGTATTCAAGGAAAATTTACCTGCCAATTTATTTTTAATTGTAGTGGCTACTACAATTATGATACTGGTTACACTCCTGAATTTAAAGGATTAGAAAACTTTAAAGGCAGTTTTTTTCATCCACAAAAATGGGATAAAAACACAGATTATGTAAATAAAAAAGTGGTGGTCATTGGAAGTGGAGCATCAGCAGTAACTATTGTGCCAGCTATTGCAGATGATGTTGAAAAGGTTACCATGTTGCAACGAACTACAACATACATTGCAGCGTTGCCTAATAAAGATAAAATTGCAAAGTCCATCAAAAAAATATTTCCAAGCAAAATTGCTCATTTTCTTGTAAGAACAAAGAATATTTTAGCAGATATGATTTTTTTCAATTTGTGCAGAAAATATCCTGAAACTATGAAAAAATTCATTTTGAAAGGTATCAAAAAAGAAATGGGCGATTTTCCTATTGAACCTCATTTTTCTCCTAATTACAATCCTTGGGATCAACGTTTTTGTTTGGTTCCTGATGGTGATTTTTTCAAAGCAATCAAAAAAGGGAAAGCATTCGTTGAAACTGATACTATTGAAACTTTTCTTGAAAATGGCATCCAATTATCTTCAGGAAAAATTCTTGAACCAGATATTGTTATCAGTGCAACTGGATTACAATTATTACCATTTGGTGGCGCAAAAATCTCCATCAATCAAGAAAATTTCGATATTACAAAACAATTTGTTTACAAAGGTTTGATGCTCAGCGAACTTCCAAACTTTTTTATTTTTGCAGGATATACAAATGCATCTTGGACATTAAAAAGTGATTTGACTAGTGAATATATCTCAAGAGTTTTGAAATATTTACAAAAAAAACATTTCAAAACTATTAAAGTATCAGTTGTTAAAGAGAATTTAGGAGAATTGCCTCTTATAAACCTAGATTCAGGCTATATACACAGAGCAAAAGATATTTTACCAAAACAAGGAGATAAATTTCCATGGAGATTGTATCAAAACTACTTGCTTGATTACAAAGTATTGCGATTGAACTCAATTAAAGACAAGCGTTTACAATTTCGTTAAAACACGTATTTTTGCAATATGTTTAAACCAAGAATAGAATTAGAGGATGATGACTTTTATCTAAATGAACAAGGATTTAAAGTTTTTACAGAAAAATATCATTTAAAAAGAGGCTATTGTTGTAAAAGCGGTTGCAAACATTGTCCTTATGGTTATGATAAAAAAACGGATTCCTTTCATAAATAAGTGCTTTACTATCGAAAAAGAATGTTAAAACAACCTTTTGTTAAGGTAAAGTATAGGTTGCTTAGTACAGTTTAATTCATTTTACCATTATATTTGAAAAATCTAAAAAACGATTATGTATAAAATTATTACTTCTTTTCTATTTATTTTTTCAATCAGTTTATTTTCACAAGAAAAAGTAGAAGATGATTTTGAAGGAAATGGCACTATTTCCTCTTGGGATGCAGATGCCATAGTATTAAACACCCCATTTTCAAATCCTTTCAAACAAGGGATCAATACTTCAAATACCGTTTTAAGATATGAAGACAATGGAGGTCAATATGCCAATGTGCGATTTGATGTTCCTAAAAATTTCGATTTATCAGAAAAACACACATTCACATTAAAAATTTATGTGCCTTCCAATAGCATTACAGGAAATCAAAACAATCAAATTTCATTAAAATTACAGAATAGTAATATTGGCGCACCTTGGTCATCACAATCAGAGGTGATAAAAAACATTTCTTTGGACACATGGCAAACTGTTACGTTTGATTTTAAAAATGATGCTTTTATAAACTTAGATGCAAACTCTCCAATTCCAACAAATAGAACAGATTTCAACAGAGTTTTATTACAAGTAAATGGCGAAGACAATAC
>DAIUBY010000061.1:0-4264 GCA_036846425.1 Polaribacter sp. | reverse complement strand
GTAAACGATCAATTAGAGATTCAATTGACTAATTTTTCTGAAGATTTTAATGGAACTATTTATGATTTAACAGGAAAAAAAGTGCATACTTTTAAACAAAATTCATCAAAAAATACGGTTGATGTTTCGTTTTTAAAGAGTGGTTTTTATATGTTAAATATCCAATCTGAGACTTTTTCAAAGAATTTCAAAATCCTAAAAAACTAACAAAAGTGTATTTTTTTGATACTGAATAATTTATTTTAAATAAATAATAGAAAATTAAAAATATTTTCTATATTTATAAACTAATATTTATTCAAATGTCTCGTTTACATCAATTAAAAAGTTACAAAAAACACCTCCAAGAACGATATGAAAAATTGTTGGAGTTGTCTAATAACTACCGTTTTGAAGATGAGAGTAAAAGTGATTTGGCAGCTTTTAAAGCAATGAAACTGAAAGAAAAATTAAACCAAGTAAACTATCTTGACAGAGAGTTTAGCTTGTAATTTTTTCTTACCAAAATCCCTTAACTCAATATTCTTTCCATTGCTAATTGCAATTCTGTTGCTTTCAATTGGGCTTTTTCAGCAAAATCAATTGTTGATGAAGCATAAATAATTTCTCTTGATGAATTGATTAGCAATCCAACTTGTGAATTCAAACCAAATTTACAAACGTCTTCTAAATTTCCACCTTGCGCTCCAACTCCAGGGACTAATAAAAATGAATCAGGAACAATTTTTCTGATTTCTTTAAAATAATCCGCTTTTGTAGCACCAACAACATACATCAAGTTTTGAGCATTTTTCCAGGTTTTTGAGGTTTCTAAAACCTGTTTGTACAATTCATTTTCATCAACTTTCTTGGTTTGAAAATCAAAAGCGCCTTCATTAGAAGTCAATGCTAATAAAATGGTATGTTTGTTTGAAAAAGCTAAAAAAGGTTCTACAGAATCTTTCCCCATATAAGGCGCAACTGTCACAGAATCAAAGCCTAAATCTTCAAAAAAAGCTTTTGCATACATACTTGACGTATTTCCAATATCTCCACGTTTCGCATCAGCAATGGTGAAAATTTCTGGATAAAATTCATTCAAGTAATCAATGGTTTTTTTAAGTGATTGCCAACCTTTTATTCCATAAGCTTCATAAAAAGCGGTGTTTGGTTTGTAAGCCACACACAAATGATGTGTTGCATCAATAATTGCTTTGTTAAATTCGAAAATTGGATCTTCAAAAGCTACTAAATGTGATGGAATTTTATGTAAATCAACATCCAAACCAATGCATAAAAATGATTTTTTTTTGCGTATTTGAAATTCAAGCTCTTTTGTAGTCATTGATTGTAGTTAAGCAACGCAAAAGTACTTATTTTGTATTTTATTTGTACTGAAATATCTAAGTTATCCAATTAAAAAATGACAAAATCGAAAAGATTACCTCAAATAATGACAAAATACAGCTTCATATTAATGCTTTTTTTGACAAGTTGTTCTTTTGAAACACCCACAGAATTTTCCGAAAAAGCCTTGAATGAATCTATGGTAAACATACAAAACGAATCCATTTCATTCAAAGAAATCATCCATCAATACCGTGGAAAAAAAGTACTTATCAATGTTTGGGCCTCTTGGTGCGCTGATTGTATCAGAAGTTTGCCTGAATTGAAAAAAATTCAAAAAGCAAATCCATCAGTAACATTTTTGCATATTTCAGTAGATGAAAATTCATTCGCTTGGAAAAAAGGTATTCAAAGATTTCGGATTTTAGGCGAACATTTCAATTTACCAAAAGGAATGAAAAATGGAGATTTTGTAGATTTTATCAATTTACGTTGGATTCCAAGATATATTGTTGTGGATGAAAATGGTGGAATTTTACTTTTTAAAGCCACAAAAATAACAGATGATGAAATTTTAAATGCATTACAACCAAATTAATACAACGTTTTAGTAAGTATTTCAATTTGAATCGTTTTAATAAGCATCTATTTTATAAATTTACGTATAATTTCAAATAGTTTAATTATGAGAAAAAAAATAGTCGCTGGAAATTGGAAAATGAATAATGGCGTAAAAGAAACAAGTCAGCTTATCCGAAAAGTAAAAAAATCAATTGCTCATTTAGAATTGAATAATGCAAGAGTTATTGTTGCTCCATCATTTGTAAATCTGGTTGGTGCAATCAAAGGCGTAAAAGATTCCAAAATTGAAGTTGCTGCACAAAATATGCATCAAGCAAAAAACGGCGCTTACACAGGTGAAATTTCAGCAGACATGTTGAATTCTATTGGCGTAAAAACGGTGATTCTTGGTCATTCAGAAAGAAGACAATATTTTGGTGAAGATGATGAATTAATCGCAAGAAAAATTGATGCTGCTTTGGCAAATAATCTAGAAGTGATTTTTTGTTTTGGTGAATTATTAGAACAACGCAAAGTTGATAATCATCTTTTAGAAGTGGGAAGTCAGTTGAAAAACACCCTGTTTCATTTAAACGCTGCTGATTTTAAAAATATTATTTTGGCTTATGAACCAGTTTGGGCAATTGGAACTGGCGAAACTGCCACACCTGAACAAGCGCAAGAAATGCACGCTTTTGTAAGAAATGTACTAGCCAAAAAATTCGGTCAAGAAACTGCTGATGCTGTTTCCATTTTGTATGGAGGAAGTGTAAAAGCCTCCAATGCCGAAGAAATTTTTTCGAAACCAGATGTTGATGGTGGTTTGATTGGTGGTGCTTCATTGATTGCAGAAGATTTTGTAGCTATTATCGAAGCAATTTAAATTCAATATTTGATAAAAATTCCTTTAAAATACAATAAATTTGCGTCAGATTTTAAAAAAATCTAGACGCATTTTTTTATGGATAACATTTACATTGAATACGATTTTAGAATTTCGCCCAAAGATCCTGCAACCGAAATTTTAATTGCTGAATTAGGAAATGTTGGTTTTGAAAGTTTTGTTGAAAATGAAACTGGAATGCTAGCATACATTCAGAAAAATGATTGGTTTGAAAATATTTTGGAAGATATTTTTATTCTAAATTCTGATGAATTTGAAATTGAATATCATTTTTATGAAGTGGCACAAACCAACTGGAATGAAGAATGGGAAAAGAATTTTGAACCTATTCAAGTGGATGATTTGGTGAGCATTCGTGCGCCTTTTCATGAAAATCCAAATTTAAAATACGACATTATTATCGAGCCAAAAATGAGTTTTGGAACAGGTCATCATGAAACAACTCACATGATGATTCAACACTTATTGAAACTCGATTTAGAAAATAAAAAAGTATTGGACATGGGTTGTGGCACTGGAATTTTAGCCATTTTTGCTGAGATAAAAGGTGCAAAACCTATTGATGCCATTGATATTGATGAATGGTGTTATACCAATTCAATCGAAAATATTGAACGCAATTACTGCAGTCACATTACTGTTTATCAAGGAGATGCATCACTTTTGATGGATAAAAAATACGATGTAATTATAGCAAACATCAATAGAAATATTTTGTTGGCAGATATGAAAACCTACTCTTCTTGCTTGGATAAAAATGGAATTTTATTATTGAGTGGATTTTATGAAGAAGATTTGCCATTGATTGATGAGGAAGCAACCAAACATCAATTAAAAATTCAGCATACAATTAAACGAAATAATTGGCTTTCAGCACACTATAAAAAACAATAATTTTTTTTATTTTTAGAGCATGGGAACTAAAGAAAAAAGTAAAGAAGAAGTTGACATTTTAGAGCAAGAAACGCATCAACATGAAATTGTGTTGCACAATGACGATGTAAATACGTTCGAATTTGTAATTGAATCACTCATCAATGTTTGCGAACATACTCTGGAACAGGCAGAGCAATGCACATATTTGGTTCATTATAAAGGAAAATGTACTGTAAAATCGGGCGAATTTAAAGAGTTAGAACCCAAATGCTCAAAGCTTCTACAATTGGGATTATCAGCAGAATTGATTTAAAAAAAGATGGAAAACATTTTCAAATATTACCAATTTTCTGATTTTTTTAAAGATGCATCTGGAATATTTTCATCAAATGAAATTAGTTTTACTGAATTGAATGCTACCCATTTTCTAATTTTTGAAAAAGTGGGTGAAACTTATAATTTGTATGTTTCCAAATATAAAAACAAGAAAGAAATTGGAAAAAACCCTCCAGAAATTTTAGAAGTTCTGGTTGAAAATTATGACAAGAGCATTCCAGAACACAGAAATGCTTTGAAACAATATTTTGCTGAATAAAA
>DAIUBY010000060.1:0-14921 GCA_036846425.1 Polaribacter sp. | reverse complement strand
TTAGATAATTAGAAAACATAATTTTATGAAAAATATAGCAGTAATTGGCGCTGGAACAATGGGAAATGGAATTGCACACACTTTTGCACAATGCGATTATAATGTACAATTAATTGATGTTTCTGAGCAAGCTTTGAAACGTGGAATGGAAACCATAGAAAATAATTTGAACAGAATGGTTGCCAAGGAAAAAATTACGATTGCAGAAAAAGAAAAAACGTTGGCAAATATCACCACTTTTACATCAGTCAAAGAAGGCGTAAAATATGCGAGTTTAGTAATAGAAGCTGCTACTGAAAATGCGGTTTTGAAAAAACAAATCTTTAAAGAATTAGATGAAGTTTGTGCAGAAGATACCATATTAGCAACCAATACTTCTTCTATTTCTATTACTCAAATTGGCGCATCAACCAAAAGAGCTGACAAAGTTATAGGAATGCATTTTATGAATCCTGTGCCAATCATGCAATTGGTAGAAATTATTAGAGGCTACAATACTAGTGACGAAGTAACCAATTTTATTGTTGATTTATCAAAAAAAATTGGTAAAGTTCCAGTAGAAGTAAATGATTATCCTGGGTTTGTTGCCAATCGAATTTTAATGCCAATGATTAACGAATCCATTGAAACTTTGTACAATGGTGTTGCAGGAGTTGCTGAAATTGACACAGTCATGAAATTGGGAATGGCACATCCAATGGGACCTTTGCAATTAGCTGATTTTATTGGGTTGGACGTTTGTTTATCCATTTTAAATGTGATGTATGAAGGATTTAAAAATCCGAAATATGCACCTTGTCCTTTATTGGTAAATATGGTTACAGCAGGAAAATTAGGCGTAAAATCTGGAGAAGGTTTTTATGATTATTCTGAAAATAAAAAAGCTGAAAAAGTTTCGAAAATGTTTTCTTGATAGTTTTGATGAAAAAAAATCTCTTCCTTTATTTTTTATTCTTTGTTACTTTTTTCAGTTTTAGTCAAGAGAAAAAAAGCCCTTTTTATAAACCTTACAAAATTGGGTTTTCATACAATTACGGAACAAATGAAAACTTCATTTTTGATGATTTAGATTACACTTATTCAACAAATACCTACAAAGGACAACTTTTTTACAAGTTAGGTTCTTGGAAAAAGTTTGATTTTGAGTTGATTGTGCAACCGCAAATTCAATTTTTGAATCATCAGTTAATCAATTCCTATTTCGTTACTCCTGATCAAGAAAATTATTTACAGAAAATAGCCGAATTTACGCAACCCAAAAAAATGAATTTATATGGAATTGAATTTGCTTTTGCAGGTTTGACAAAAATCACACAACAAATTTATTTCCAAGGAAGTATCAGTTTAGGATTGGCAGCAATTGACACAAGCACTGAACGTTTGGCAAAAGGATTTACATTTTTTGAGAATTTTTCTTTTGGATTGTTATTTAAAAATACTTCAAAATCTCATTTTTATATTGGAACAAACTTTGGACATGTTTCCAATCTCGATTTTCAAAAACCCAATGATGGTTATAATATTTTGGGATTTGATGTTGGTTATTCTTTCGTGTTGTATTAATTTACCAAAAGCGAATTTTTGATTTCAATCAAATATTCCAAAGTTTTAATAACCTATTAAAAAATTTATTACAACTCAATTATTTTTTTTGAAATTTATCTCGAATTTCAATTTAAAAGATATTTTATCTAGAAATTTAAAATATATCTTGTAAACTATAATTAATACTGATAGTTTTAATATCTTTATAGGACATAATTATTATCATGACAATTACTCAATTAAAATACGTTTTATCAGTTGCAGAATATCAAAATTTCACTGTTGCAGCTGAACATAGTTTTGTAACTCAACCAACTTTGAGTATGCAAATTCAAAAATTGGAGGAAGAATTGGAAGTAAAAATCTTCAATCGATCTAAAAAACCCATTGAATTAACTGAAGTTGGTAAAAAAATTGTGCAACAAGCCAGAGTAATTGTGGATGAAAGTACCAGAATTACGGATATTGTTCATCAACAAAAAGGCTATGTTGGAGGCGAATTCAAATTGGGAATGATTCCCACAATTATGCCAACTTTATTACCCATGTTTTTAAATAATTTTACAAAAAAATACCCAAAAGTAAAGTTAATAATTGAAGAATTAACCACTGAAGATATCATAAAAAAACTATCAGAAGGTCATTTAGATGCAGCTATTGTTGCAACTCCATTAGAAAACGAAGCTATAAAAGAACGACCATTATTTTATGAGCCTTTTGTGGGATTAATTCCAGAAAATCATCGACTTTTTCAATCAAGATATTTGGCTGTTGAAGATTTAGAAATGGAGGATATTTTACTTTTAGAAGACGGACATTGTTTTAAAGATAGTGTTATTAATTTGTGTAGAAACTACAAAGTGGATAACAAAAAAGGCTTTCAATTAGCAAGTGGAAGTTTTGATACATTGATAAAACTTTCCAAAGAAGGTTTGGGAATGACACTACTTCCCTATTTACACACGTTGGATTTATCTGAAAAAGATCAAAAACATTTAAGAGAATTTCAAAGTCCTCCACCTGCAAGAGAAGTGAGTCTAATTTATCACAAGTCACAGTTAAAAATGCAACTAATTGAAGCTTTGAAAAAAACTATTGATGGTGTTGTAAGAGGTGCAATCTCTTTTTCGGATGTGAAAATTATTAGTCCAATTCAAAAAAAATAAATATTGATAATACAAAAAAAAGGAAGCAAATACTTCCTTTTTTTTCTATTAAACATACATTTTATCTCGTAATTCCTTGATTTTTGGATCAGAAATATAATCATCAAAAGTAGTGTATCTGTCAATGATTCCATTTGGAGTTAATTCAATAATTCTGTTGGCAACAGTTTGCGCAAATTCGTGGTCGTGAGTTGTGAAAAGCACTGTTCCTTTAAAATTAATCAGCGAATTATTCAATGCTTGAATAGATTCTAAATCCAAGTGGTTTGTTGGCTCGTCCAACAATAAAATATTGGCCCTTTTCATCATCATTCTTGATAACATGCAACGCACTTTTTCGCCTCCAGAAAGTACGTTACTTTTTTTCAAAGCTTCTTCTCCTGAGAAAATCATTTTTCCTAAAAATCCACGTAGAAATACTTCTTCACGTTCTTCTTCTGTTTGTGCATATTGACGCAACCAATCAACCAAATTCAAATTTCCATCCTCGAAAAAAGATGAATTATCCAAAGGTAAATAGGATTGAGTTGTGGTAACTCCCCAGAAAAATTTTCCTGAATCTGCTTTTTCATTTTCAGTAATAATTTGATAAAATGCAGAAACTGTTCGTGAATTTTTAGATATCACAGCCACTTTATCACCTTTATTTAAGTTGATATGAACGTCATCAAATAATTTTTCACCTTCAAAACTTTTGCTTAAACCTTCTACATTCAGAATTTGATCTCCTGCTTCTCTGTCTTGATCAAAAATAATTGCAGGATAACGTCTGCTTGATGGTTTGATGTCTTCAACATTCAATTTTTCAATCATTTTTTTACGAGAAGTGGCTTGTTTTGATTTGGCAACATTTGCAGAAAAACGACGAATAAATTCCTCCAATTCTTTCTTTTTATCTTCGGCTTTTTTGTTTTGTTGCGCTCGTTGTTTTGCTGCTAATTGACTGGATTCATACCAAAATGTATAGTTTCCAGAATAATGATTAATTTTTCCAAAATCGATGTCAGAAATATGTGTACAAACAGCATCCAAAAAATGTCTATCGTGCGAAACTACAATCACACAATTGTCATAATTTGCCAAGAAATTTTCTAACCAAGCAATGGTTTCAAAATCCAAATCGTTGGTTGGCTCATCCATAATTAATACATCAGGATTTCCAAAAAGTGCTTGTGCAATTAATACTCTTACTTTTTGTTTTCCATCCAAATCTTTCATCAATGTGAAATGATATTCTTCTGTAACACCTAAATTAGATAACAAAGCTGCTGCATCAGAATCTGCATTCCAGCCATTCATCTCTTCAAAAACAATTTGAAGCTCACCAATTTTTTCTGCATTTTCATCAGAATAGTCTGCGTACAAATCATCAATTTGTTTTTTTATTTTAAACAATTCTTTGTTTCCCATAATCACAGTTTCCAACACTGCATGATCATCAAATTCATTGTGATTTTGGGTTAATACAGACATTCTTTTTCCAGGTTCCAAGTGAACTTGACCAGAAGTGGGATCTTGTTTTCCTGAAATTATTTTTAAAAATGTTGATTTTCCTGCGCCATTTGCACCAATAATTCCATAACAATTTCCTTGTTGGAATTTGGTATTAACTTCATCAAACAAAATTCGTTTTCCAAACTGGACAGATAAATTAGAAACTGATAACATAGTGTAAAATTTTGTGCAAAAGTACGAATTTGATTCACTTTTAACACTTGATTTTAAATGCTTTTTACTTAAAATTTGTAATGAATTTTTAAGGATACATTGGTTGTTTTTTAACAGCGCATTAACAAACATAGCTAAAACGAATAGCTAAATTTGTTTTGTATATCGTAACAAAATTGAATGTTTAGAATCTTACAAAATATTACAATAGTTATTTTTTTAATCTCTTTAATAAGCTGTAAATCAGGTAATAAAGAAATTCATACCTACTTTGGCGGAAAAATAATTCATCCAAAATCTGACTACGTTATTTTGTATTCAATGGAGCAACCTATTGATACTTTTTATCTAGATGAAAACAATAATTTTTTTGGAGAACTAAAAATTGCATCTGAAGGATTGTATTATTTTACTCACGGTTACGAAAATCAATACATGTATTTACAGCCAAATGACAGCTTATTATTGCGTTTAAATACGTGGGATTTTGATGAATCGTTGGTTTTTTCTGGAAAAGGTGCTGAAAGAAATAATGTGTTGATTGATTGCTTTTTGGAAGATGAAAAAGAGGCTATTGCAACTTATGAACTAAATAAATTGTCGCCAAAAAAGTTCAAAGAAAAATATGATTCTTTATTAAAAGACAAGTTTTTCTTGTATGAAGAATATGTAAAATCTCATCCAGAAGAAAGTAAAGGATATTTGAAAGTTTTAAAAGTTGCCTTGACATATCCTTTGTATTCACGAATTGAAAAATTTCCAATTTTACATGCCAAATACTCAGAAGCAGAAAAACTTCCTATAATTGATGATTCTTTTTATGAATATAGAAAATATGTGAAAATTGATGAAGATTCTTTAATTTATTATCCACCATATTCCAAATTTGTTAGAAATCAGTTGTATAACAAAACCTACTCTTTGGGACATTCTCCCATGAAAAAGAATTATCATCCAAAATTTACTTCTGATTTATTGACAATGATTAGCAAAAAAGTATCAAATGAAGATATCAAAAATGCGTTTTTAAAACAAACAATTATCAGTCATTTTTTCAATAAATCCAGTTGCAGTTTAGACATAGAACCATTTGAAAAATTTTTAAAATTGAGTTCTGATTCAGAAGATAAAACATTGGTTACCAATATAATAAACGACACAAAATCTATTATTTTAAACAATAAGTTAAGTGAATTTAGTGTAAATGATTATCTAAATACTCCAAGGTCTATTCACGATTTAATCAACGGAAAAAATACTTTTCTTTTCTTTTGGAGTCCAGAATATGTGTCTGAATCGTATTTAGTTTCTCGCATCAATTTTTTATCAAATATGTATCAAAATATCACTTTTATTCCGATTAAAATTGATGGCGTAAAAACAGATCGCATTGAAAAATTAGATATTAAACTGCAATATTATCTTTCTGATGATAGCAAAGGCAATGAATTTTTAACTTCCAAAATGCCGCGTTCAATTCTTGTTAATAAACAAGGAAAAGTGATTAATGGTTATGCTTCTATTTCCTCACCAAACTTGAATGATTATTTAGAAAATCTAAATAAATTAAAATAATATTTTAATATTTGCTATTCAATTTATTTAAATTACCTTTGCACGATTTTTGAAACGAGATTATTTCGTTTAAAATCAAGTCGAATTGTAACAATCGGTTTGCAGGTGGGCGTCTGTGAATCACAAAAAACACAGTATGTCAACATTTTTAGAGTTGGGTTTGAAAGAACCTATAACAAGAGCATTATTAGATTTAGGATATGAAAATCCTACAATTATTCAAGAAAAAGCAATTCCACAAATTATTTCATCCAAAAGCGATTTAAAAGCTTTTGCACAAACAGGAACAGGAAAAACAGCTGCATTTAGTTTGCCAATATTACAATTGGTTGATGAGAATAACTCCAATACACAAGCAATTATTTTATCTCCAACAAGAGAATTAGCTGTTCAAATTGGAAAAAATATTCAAGATTTTTCAAAATATTTGAAAAATTTAAAAGTAGTTACTGTTTATGGTGGCGCAAGTATGGAAGAGCAAATTCGTCAGTTAAACAAAGGTGCTCAAATAATTGTTGGAACTCCAGGAAGAACTTTGGATTTAATCAATAGAAGAGCCTTAAAACTCGGCAATATTGAATGGTTAGTATTGGATGAAGCTGACGAAATGTTGAATATGGGTTTTAAAGAAGATTTAGATAGTATCTTACAAGTTACCCCAAAAACAAAACAAACATTGTTGTTTTCAGCAACATTTCCTGCTGAAGTTGAAGCAATTTCAAGAAACTACATGACTAAACCAGTGGAAATTACTTCTGGTCAAAAAAATGAAAGTTCAGACAATGTAAGTCACGAATATTACGTAGTAAACGAAAGTACACGTTACCTTGCTTTGAAAAGAATTGCAGATTTAAACCCTGATATTTACGGAATTATTTTCTGTAGAACTAGAAGAGAAACTCAAGAAGTTGCTGATAAATTAATCAAAGACGGTTACAATGCTGATGCGTTGCATGGAGATTTATCTCAAGCGCAAAGAGATTCTGTAATGGATAAATTCCATAACAAAAGCGTTCAATTATTGGTGGCTACTGATGTTGCTGCACGTGGAATTGATGTGAATAATTTAACGCATATCATCAACCATAAATTACCAGACCAAATTGAAAATTACAATCACAGAAGTGGACGAACTGGAAGAGCAGGAAAAAAAGGAATTTCATTGGTTTTAGTAAACAATAAAGAAAAAGGGAAATTAAGACCAATTGAGAAAATTATCAATAAAAAATTTATTGAAACAAGAGTTCCTTCAGGAAAAGAAATTTGCCAAAGTCAATTAATGCACTTGATTGATAGAGTGAAAAATACTGTTGTAAATGAGAGTGAAATTCAAGAATTTTTGCCAAGTATTTATAAAAAACTAGCCGATTTTTCGAGAGAAGAATTGATTCAGAAATTTGTTTCACTTGAATTCAATACGTTTTTATCGTATTATGAAAATTCAAAAGATTTGAATGATTTGTCAAGAGACAGAGACAGTTCAAGAACAAGAGCGACAAGTGATAATATGACGCGTTTTTTCATCAATGTTGGTAGAAAAGATAGTTTGAATCCTGCAAAATTGATTGGATTAATAAATGATCAAAACATTGGAAATAAAATTGAAATTGGAGCGATTGATATTTTAGATACATTTTCATTTTTTGAAATCGATAAAAACTTTGAAGAAAAAACTTTAGAAGCATTTTCTAAAAATCAACCAGACTTTGAAGGACGTTCTGTGAATATTGAAATCACTAAAAAAGAACGTTCAGGTGGAGAAAGAAGAGATGGAAAAAAACCATTTGCTAAAAAAGATGGAGGTTTTGGAAGACGCAGAAGTGATGAGAATACTGCAAAAAAGGGCGCAGATTTTGGCGGAAGAAAAAGAACAGATAGAAAATTTAGTGATCGTCCAAAAACTTCCGTTGACAAAAAAGCTGGTGGTTTTGGCAGAAAAAGAAAGTAAATAAGTTTTTAATAACTTAAAAAGCCTCACAAATTGTGAGGCTTTTTTTATTGAGTTTTCAAGTAAGCAACCACTGCTTTTCTAATATCAAAAGCCAATTCATTTGAATTTGGTTGATAAACAGAAATCACTTCTTTATTTTCTTCTGATAAAAAAGGGATGTCAAAACCTTTCAATAAATAATCAGAAAATGCGACTGTGTATGTTTTTTGAAGATCTATTTTTTTACCATCAATCATCCAAATATTATTTACTTTTTCAGCTTTAAAACGTTGCAAATAGGCTCCAGTTCCAGCTGCTAAAAGGCCATAATCTAAAACTCTTTTCAGCAATCGCCCTTTGATTTGTACTTTCAAAATTGATCCTCCATAAGGCAAAACCCTAAAAATATCAACAGGTGTTATGTCTCCTTGCAAAACATCATCAATTCTTATAGAACCTCCATTCACTAAAGCACAATCCACCTGATTATCAAATGAATACGCCATAGATTTTGTGATTAAAATTCCTAAATTGGTTTGCTCACTTCTGATTGGAGTGTCTCTTCCATCCAATCCAGGATTGGCATTGTAAATAATTTCATTAGGATTATCAATTATTTTTTTGATGTTATTGGTTAAGATTTTTTGCCATTTAGAAACAATTTTTTCAACTTTTTCATCTTCCTTAATTTCGCTATTTATTTCTTTTAATTCGGAAATTACTGTTGCTTTTTTTGTTTTTTTATCATACGAAATTCGATGAACGTACACTGTTTTTGCATTTGCGTCGGCTTTGGAAATCAATACATTACCAACTTTATCCATACTATTTGTATGTTCATGACCACCCATAATCAGAGGAATATTGGGCAATAATTTGGCAATTCGTTTGTCATTTACAATTTTAACGTGCGTCAATCCAAAAACAACATCAACACTATCTTTAATTGCGTTATAAGAATCTCTAATTTTATCGAACATATTTTCATAAAAAACAAATTCCTTTGGATTGGAATCTATGCAAACACTGATGAAACCAACTTTGATTTTTGTGCCATCGTCATCAGAAAATTCTTTTATAAAGGTCTCTTTCAAAGGAACATTTTTACCTTTATCTTCTTTGTAAAATGATGTTTTATCATTTTCTGAAACCAATTTTACGTTTGATGAAATCCAAGGAAACGTACTTTCATTCAATCTTTTTTGAAGGTCATTTTGGGACAAATCAAACTCGTGATTTCCAAAAGCAACTACATCAAACTTCATGGCATTCATCACTTCAATCATTTGTTTTCCAGAAACTTTTTCATTCTCAACTTTTAAAGTCCCTAACAAAGATGGATTTAAAAAATCGCCAGCCATCACCAACAGCGTATTTTTATTTTCTTTTAACAACGTTTTATGAATGGTTTCAACTCTTGCCATTCCACCAAATTTACCTCCTTGAATGGGCGCAATTTCATAAACATCATTGAGTTGCAAAAACGTAAAATCAATTTTTTGATCCTCATTTTTACAGGAAAAAAAGAAAATTGAAAAAATTAGTGTTACTAAAAAAGGGCGATTTTTCATTTTAAAAAAATTTCTAGAGCCTTGTTATAAGCACTTTCAAAACTCATAGGTTTGATATTTATTTCCACTTTTTGAGCTGTAAAATAGCTCAGCAATTTTTCTGTTGGCATGTTTCCTGTCAAATCGTCTTTTGCCATTGGACAACCTCCAAAACCCATAATTGCTCCGTCAAAACGCAAGCAACCTACTTTAAAAGCAGCATTTACTTTTTCAAACCACGAATCTCGTGTGGTGTGTAAATGTGCACCAAATTCAATTTTTGGATATTGTGAAATCAAATTTGAAAATAAATAATCAATAATTTCTGGAGTTGAACTTCCAATTGTATCAGATAATGACAAAATTTTTACGCCCATTTTAGCCAATTTTTCTGTCCATTTTCCAACAATTTCAACATTCCAAGGATCTCCATAAGGATTTCCAAAACCCATTGACAAATAAGCAACTACTTCTTTATTGGTTTTAATGGAAATTTCTAAAATTTCATCCAAAGTTTCAATAGATTCTTCAATGGTTTTGTGTGTGTTTCGCATTTGAAAATTTTCTGAAATAGAAAAAGGATACCCTAAATAATTGATTTCTTCAAAATGCGAAGCATCACTTGCTCCTCTTGTATTTGCAACAATTGCCAATAATTTTGTATGTGTTCTGGACAAATCAAGTAATGATAAAACTTCAGCAGTATCACGCATTTGAGGAATTGCTTTTGGCGATACAAAACTCCCAAAATCAATAGTATCAAAACCAACATTCAACAAAGAATTGATGTATAAAGCTTTCTTTTCAGTAGGAATAAAATGACTTTTGATGCCTTGCATGGCATCTCTTGGACATTCTATGATTTTAACTTTTTTCATCGAAATCAAAGATACTTAAAGAAAGTAATTTCTAAAATATTTTACTATCTAAAATTATTGAATTTCAAAAAATAAGATTGCTTTTTAAAGAATAGTATAATTTTTTTCTGTTTTTTAGATAAAAATTAGAAAAGCAATTCCCACAAAAACAATAATTTGAGCCCATTTTAAAATCAATCCAGTTTGTTTGTGTTTCAAAATATATTCTGAAATTTTTCCTCCTAAAAGTGCAATTCCACCAAAAATGATAAAAGAAACCAAAATGAAAATAAATCCCAAAATGTAAAATTGAAAAACCGTTGAAAGCTCCTTTGAAAACAGAAACTGAGGAAAAAATGCCAAGAAAAAAATAGTCACTTTCGGATTCAAAACATTCATTAAAAAACCTGTTTTAAACAACTGGTTTGTTGATTTTTTTTGAACATTTTCAACAGAAAACGAAATTTCTGGATTACTCAAATACACTTTATAGGCTAAAAATAACAAATAGGAAGCTCCAAATAATTTCAATAAAAAGAACAGGTTTTCATGACTTTTGATAATTGCAGAAACTCCAAAAGCAACCAAAGTTGTATGAATTAAACAACCTGTCATCAAACCAAAAACGGTTGCTAAACCATATTTTTTTCCATTGACAATACTTTGTGTTAATACAAAAATATTATCTGGTCCTGGAGAAATCGCCAAAATTGATGTTGCAAAAGCAAAAGAAATAAGTGTTTCAATCATCATTTATGATTGTTGTAGAATGGCTTTGTTGATGCGTTTTACCAAACTTGGACCTTCATATACGAAACCTGTATAAATTTGTATTAAATCTGCGCCAGCATTCAACTTTTCTAAAGCATCTTGTTCAGAGTGAATGCCTCCTACTCCAATAATTGGAAATGCTTTTTTAGAATTTTCAGCCAAATATTGAATCACTTTTGTGCTCATATTTTTAATAGGTTGTCCACTTAATCCTCCATTTCCAATGGCTTGAATTTTTTCTTTTGATGTTTTTAAATTTGCTCTTGAAGTTGATGTGTTTGAGGCAATTACGCCCGCAATTTTAGTTTCTGCAACCAATTCTATGATTTCATCCAATTGATGATTGTTTAAATCTGGCGCAATTTTTAATAAAATTGGTTTTTGTTTTTCAAAAGTTTGATTCACTTTTTGACACGCTTTAATCAAGGAAATTAAGTATTCTTTGTCATTTAATTTTGCATGACTTTCCACATTTGGACAACTCACGTTTAACACAAAATAATCTACAAAAGGATGCAATTCTTTAAAACAAACTAGATAATCATCTGTATAATTTTCAGGAGTTGTTAAGGTATTTTTTCCAATATTTCCTCCAATAATCACTTGGTGTTTATTTTTTTTAAGTTGTTGAATAACAGCTTCTAAACCCAAATTATTAAAACCCATTCTGTTGATAATGCCCTGATCTTCAATCAAACGAAAAAGTCGTTTTTTTGTATTTCCAAGTTGTCCTTTTGGAGTTACAGTACCAATCTCAATAAAACCAAAACCAAAATTTGCCAATTCATTATACAACACTGCATTTTTATCAAAACCTGCAGCTAAACCAACTGGATTTTTAAAAGTAATTCCGAATAAAGTTCGTTCTAATTTTGGATTGTTTATTTGGTACATTTTTCGAAATAATGCAGGAACAAAAGGAATTTTTGACAAAAAACGAATCAAAGAAAACGTAAAATAATGTACTTTTTCAGGATCAAAAAGAAATAAAATTGGTCTAATTAAAATTTTATACATACTAAAAAATCTAAAAAAAGCCCCAAAAAGGAGCTTTCAATTATCGTAAAACAGCATTCAAATTTTTCTCAAAAGTTTGCTGTAATTTTTGCATTATTTTTTCAATTTGTTTTTCATCCAAGGTTTTTGATTCGTCTTGCAACACAAAACTAACAGCATAAGATTTTTTTCCTTCAGGCAAATTGTTTCCTTCATACACATCAAACAAATCAACTTCTTTCAACAAATTTTTCTCTGATTGAAAAGCCAAATTATACACTTCTTTAAACTCCGTTTTTGAATCTAACAACAACGCTAAATCTCTTTTAACTAAAGGAAATCTTGGTAATTCTTTCAACTTAAATTGTTGATTATTTGACAATTTCAAAACATTTTCCCAATTAAAATCAGCAAATAAGACTTCTTGTTTAATCCCAAATTCTTTTAAAATAGATTTTTTCACAACTCCAAAATCTACCAACTTTATTTTTCCTAAACTCAAAGAAATTCCTTCTGAAAAAATATCATTTTTTGTAGGATTATTTTTCAAATCATTTATTCCTAAACGATTTAAAAGCGAAATTACAATACCTTTTAGATAGAAAAATTCAGTCGGTTTAGAAGGTATGTTCCAAGAATCTTTAACTCTATTTCCTGATAAAAAAAGCGATAAATGTTTGTCTTCTTTATAACCGTTTTCGAAATGATGATATGTTTTACCAAATTCAAATAGTTTTAAAGAATTCATTTTTCTGTTAATATTGTAATTTACAGATTCTAAACCACTGAATAGCATTGATTGACGCAACACATTCAAATCTGTACTTAAGGGATTTAAAATGGAAACATTTGCAGCTTCATCTAAATTTTCAGTAAATTTTATATAACCACTTTTTGTCAAAGAATTCGCCATAGTTTCGTGAAAACCCAATGAAATCAATTGATTTGCAATGGTATTTTCAATTTTTACTTCGTCGTTTTTATCAAAGGAAATGGAAGTATTTAATTTGTATGAAAATTCAATATTATTATATCCATAAACTCGTAAAATCTCTTCAATAATATCTGCTTCACGCTGAACATCAGTTCTATAGGAAGGAATTGTTAATCCTAAACCACTTTCAGTTTCGCTATTAATTTTAATTTCTAATGAAACTAAAATGTTCTTAATAATATCTTTTGAAATCACTTGACCAATCAATCTGGAAACGTTTTCATAAGATAAAAATACTTGAAAACCAGCAATTTTGGAAGGATAGATATCAATGATGTCACTCGCCATTTTTCCACCAGCAAACTCTTCAATCAATAAAGCTGCTCTTTTAAGTGCATATTCTGTCATATTAATATCTATGCCTCGTTCAAATCTGAAAGAAGCATCTGTGTTCAATCCATGACGTTTTGCTGATTTTCTGATGGAAATTGGATTAAAATTAGCGCTTTCTAAAAATATTGAATTAGTATTTTCTGAAACTCCTGAATTGATTCCGCCAAAAATTCCTCCCAAACACATTGGTTTTTCATTGGCATCACAAATCATAATATCTTCATTTGAAAGTGTTCTTTCAATTCCATCTAAAGTGGTGAATTTTGTTCCTTCCTGAAGTGTTTTTACAATGACTTTATTTCCTGTAACTTTCTGAGCATCAAATGCGTGCAAAGGTTGTCCTAATTCGTGCATCACATAATTAGTGATATCAACAACATTATTTTTTGGCGTAATTCCAATCGCTTTCAAACGATTTTGAATCCATGTTGGAGAAGCATCAATTTTGATATTTGAAATGGAAATTCCACAATAACGTGGAACCAATTCTTTGTTTGGGACCTCAATATCAATACGTAAGGTTCTTTCATCTACATGAAAATCACTTACAGAAGGAGAAATTAATTCCAATTTTAAGCCTCTTTGAATCAATCCTGCTCTCAAATCTCTAGCAACTCCGTAATGACTCATAGCATCAGATCTATTTGGAGTTAGTCCAATTTCAAAAACGTAATCTGTTGAAATATTAAATACTTTTGCAGCAGGAGTTCCTGGTTTTAATGAATTGTCTAAAATTAAAATGCCGTCATGATTTTTCCCTAGACCAATTTCGTCTTCAGCGCAAATCATACCATGACTTTCTTCGCCTCTAATTTTGCTTTTTGTAATTGTAAATTGTTCGCCTTTTTCAGAATATAAAATTGTTCCAATAGTGGCTACAGGTACTTTTTGTCCAGCTGCAACATTGGCTGCTCCACACACAATCTGCAAAGGTATTCCATTGCCTAAATCAACTGTGGTGATTTTCAATTTATCAGCATTTGGGTGTTGAACGCATGTTAAAACTTCACCAACAACAATCCCTTCTAAACTTCCTTTTATAGACTCTACTTTTTCTATACCTTCTACTTCTAATCCTAGATCAGTTAACAATTCTCCAGTCTTAGAAGCTTCCCAGCTTATATTCAAAAATTGTTTTAACCAATTGTACGATATTTTCATAATCTTATTTTCGAAATTTTATCTGCGCAAATTTACGTTTTTTTAATCAACTTTTTTGGAGTTTTCTCTAAAATAACACTGATAATTATTATTGATTTTACCTTTTTAAAAGGTCTTTACTGCATTAAAAAAAAGAAAAAAGAGATCTAATTTAATTAACATTAATTTAATACTTTTGATGATGAATTAAAGCTGTAAGAAATGCCGAATTATATAAAGTATATTTTCAATAATGTACTTTTTCTTTTTGTTTACCTTGTAATCTTTCGATTGCTATTTTACTTTTTTGCATTAGAAAACACAAATTTTGAAACTTCAGAACTACAAAATGCCATTCAACTTGGACTTAGATTTGATTTGAAATTGGCAGCTTTG
>DAIUBY010000059.1:13810-15200 GCA_036846425.1 Polaribacter sp. | reverse complement strand
TTGTAGGTTACGTTTCCTGTTGAACTACCATAAACTCTCAATATTCCGTTATTATTAATAGTTAATGTTGCACTTCCGTTAATTGTTAGATCATTTGTTTCAGCATTTGTACTACTGCTAATTACAGGTTTGTTTGTTACATCAGCAATAACTACATTATCTCCTGCAGTTGGTACTTCATTGGTATCCCAGTTTGCAGCTGTAGCCCAATCTGTACTTTCACTTCCATCCCATGTTACTGTTGCAGGAGAAAAACTTGACCAAGTAATATCATCAACAATTACTTGATTTGAAGTAATATTTC
Organism: Polaribacter sp.; assembly: GCA_036846425.1. Classification (GTDB taxonomy): domain Bacteria; phylum Bacteroidota; class Bacteroidia; order Flavobacteriales; family Flavobacteriaceae; genus Polaribacter. The sequence goes on along the minus strand of DAIUBY010000059.1, from coordinate 14,896 downwards.
TTATTTCTAAAACAATATTTCCAGTTACGTTTATATTGTTTATTGTAAAAATTTGTTCAGAGTTGTTGTCAAAGGGAATTGAAGTACCATATGAAACATTATTTACGAAAAGTTCAACTTGTCTATTTCCAGCAGCAGTGAATCCTTTATAAAGTTTTACTGAAAAATCTTTTATACCACCAGCTATAGTGCTTGAAGTAACTTTACTACCGTTAGCAGTTCTTCTTAACATTAGTGCTTTGCCATCAATACCTGAACCATTTGAATCGGAATTTTCATTTCTTGAATGAATATATGTCCAAGTTATTCCATGATTTCCTAAAAAACTTCCATCAGCATAGGAAGCTGTTGCATTTGAATTTGTGAAATCCTCTACATTAGGTGCTTCATCATCCAAAATGGTTAATGTATGTTGGCTGATTGCTACTGTGGCAGTTCCAACAGTTACAGCTATATCTAAAATAACGGTTTCATGATCTGTGTCAGCATCAGGATTGATATCTAAAGAAACATTTAAAGTTCCGTTAGCATTAAAATTTAGGGAGTTTGTATTTAAAGTATAATCTGCTGGTTCAGCAGTGCTTGCACCATTTACAGTAACACTTACAGTTACTGGTGCTGCATAATTTATCATGCTAACAGGAATTGTGGTTGTAAATGTTGCATTGGTTTCATTTACGCTGCTAGTTGCAGCATCAAATGAAATTGTTGGTGTTGAAGAAAGTGCTGTAGTCCCAACTACATTTAGAGTGCCATCATTAATTCTCCAAGTACCTCCAGCAGCTTCTGCATTGTAACCATACCATCTAATTTTTAATGTTTTACCAACTGCAACATTAATATTTAAGCCTGTTATGTTTCCAGGTCTTTCAGCAGTGTTATCTGGGACATTAACTGTTGCAATTGTTGTTGAACTTGCAAAATCATCGACTGACCAACGTACTTGATAATCTCTTATTCCTGTTCCAGAACGTCTTTCACTAAAGTTAATTTCTGTAACATTCATACTATAACTTGCATTTGGAGTTAAGGTAATCTCAAAATAATCTGTTAAATCAATTCCTGTTGTAGTCCATCCATTTGAAG
>DAIUBY010000059.1:0-13710 GCA_036846425.1 Polaribacter sp. | reverse complement strand
CTAAAAATTAAAAGTCATTTTACATGAAAAGTGAAAAAGCAAGCCATATTTTTTACAGAAATACTGGTTTTTTTAGAGGAATATCATCCTAAAAACGCCTAGTCTTTCCAAAAAAAAGTAAAAGAGTACATGCTAAAAATGAAAACGCCTCATCAATTGACAAGGCGTTTAAAAAATAGTATTTATGCTGAAAGTTATTTAATCACTAATCTCTATTTCATACAAACCGATTTCGGTAAATGAGGTGTTTTTTACTAAAATAGTGATGTAATTATTGGTTGTTATTCTTTGTACTCAAGTATTTCTAATAGTTTTTGGTTCAAGTATAGTTTCTCTTTTCCTACTTTTTCTGATTTCAAAAAGCCGTTTTCTTCTAACGCTATCAAATAATTTCCAACTGTCTTTAAGTTTCCAATATTTTCGTTAATCAAGTGTTGGCGTTTGGTATATGGTAAACGAAATAAAATTTCAATCAAGTCTTTAGAATAAACTTTTGGCAATTTCTTTTTGATTTCGTTTGCTGTCTCTTCCATAGCCAATGTGATTTTATTTAGCCTTTTCAATCCTTTATTGGAAGTTTCTTCAATCATATCCAACATATACAAAATGTAATCTTCCCATTCGTTTTTTTCGGTTACATCTCTTAAGCATCTATAATATTCAATTTTATTTTTAATGATATATTCACTCAAGTAGATTGCTGGTGTGCTTAGTAAGCCTGAGAGTTTTAGGTATAATAATAATAAAATTCTTCCTGTTCTTCCATTTCCATCTGAGAATGGGTGTATTGCTTCAAATTGATAGTGCAATATTGCCATTTTTATCAATGGGTCAATCGTTTCATTGTCGTTTATAAATTTTTCTAAGTTCGCTAATTTCTCACGAATAATAGTTTCTCCACTTGGTGGTGTGTAAATAATTTCACCTTGAATATTGCTTAATGTCGTTCCTGGTGTATTCCGTATTGAAGCATTATTTTGTTTAATAGATTGAACAATTTTGATGCAAAGATTGGTTGTTATTAATGGTTTTGTTTTCAATTCTTCTAAGCCTAAACAAAGTGCTTCTTTATAGCTCAAAACTTCTTTTGTAGCTGAGTTTTCTACTTTTCTGTCAGCAACTAGGGATTTATAGAGTTCATCGTTTGTAGTGATTATGTTTTCTACTTCAGAACTTGCTTTTGCTTCTTGCAAATAAATGGTGTCTAAAAATAGTGTTGGGTTTGGCAAATTGAGTAAAGTTCCATTTAGTTGAGCCAATGCTCTTCCTGCCGAAATTGTTTTTAGAAGAATTCTTTTTGTTTCTATATCTGCCTTTGGAGGCAGTGATGGAAGGTTATTATACGGAATTTTTCTATCAAATTTTTCCATTATGTTCAAATGTAAGTTTTACTCCTGTTCTAAATACGAGGGTAAAAATACTAAAAAATTACTCTTGTTGTTGCAATGGATGTAAAAATTACTCTTGTTCTCAGGCTAACGCGAGTGTTTTGCTTTTGGATTTGTATTGTAAGTGTATAAAATAGTTTTTATTTTCTTTGTGGATACGAGCGTGATGCTCGAACTAGCGGGGGTGAAAGTTTTGCAAGTTTATTAATTTGGTATAAGTTATCTTTCATGATTTAGATATGTACCAAAAATAAAAAAATAGTTCATTTAAAAATAGTATGCGACTTTTTGTCCCAAATTCAATACACTCGTTTATATCCGATTGTTTCTGAAACTAATTAAGTTAGTATAACATTTCCCTCAGGCTAATGCGAACTTCTTGCTCATAGTTTTGTAATGTGTTGCTAAGTTGTTATTTTTTTTGGGTAAGATTGTGATGCTTGTACTAGCGGGGTACAATTGTTGTCCAACGTTTTTATTTTTTCAATTTCTTAAGTCTTATTGTAATCCATCCTGCAAGAAAAAATAGCATAATTGACGTAAATAATGGGATAGTCCACATATTCTCACCTTCAACATTCAGAGTAATCACTAACGCTCCAATAGATATTATTAAAGCCCAAATTGCGTATCCAATTTCGTCATAGAACCAAGTATAGGGAAATAAATGTGCACCTGTGATAATAGCATAAGTCATAATGAAATAATCAGGGTATTTGATTAAAATAAAAACTAAAAAAGGGAAATAAATTAATTGAGCAAAATTCAACCAAAGCCCAAGAGGTTGTAACGGATTGTCTTTTACTGTCCAATTTGTTTTTAAAACTTTAGATAATCCAAAAGCAAGAGGAAGCAATATAGCTCCAATCAAAAAAGTGAAAATACTTCTGTTGTAAGAACTGTATTCCAAAGTCCATATGTAAGATATTATTGGCCATAAAATTCCAGCAGCAAGAATGAAATCAATTCCATTTTTGGCTTGTAATTGAATTTCCGTTTTTAAATCATTTAAATTTTTTTCCATTTAATGTTGATTTTGTTGGTTCCCGTAAATGTTGCACAACTATATTAATACCTGCAAGTTTAAACAACTTCCCCCAAATCAACAAAACATTCACCACCTATTTCTCAGATAGTTAGTAACAGGTTAAAAGAAAATTATAAAAAGAAACAATTTAATTCTTACGCCAAAAGAAAGGTGTAAACAAAATCAATACGGTAAAAAGTTCTAAACGACCAATAAGCATCAAAAAAGCACAAAATATTTTTGCTGAATCAGTCAAATGATCAAAATTAGCAACTGGATTTACTGAGCCCACTCCAGGACCAATGTTTCCTAGTGATGAAGCTGCTGCTCCAAGAGCTGAGAAAAAATCCATCCCAAAAAGCGTTAGTATCACAGATGCCAAAATAAATATCAACATGTAAATGATAAAAAACGACAAGATGTTAAACACAATTTGATGATTTACCGATTTTCCGTCATAACGCACAGGAATAATCGCACTTGGATGCAAGGCTTTTTTGAATTCTAAAAAACTATTTTTTAGCATGATAATGTGTCTTACCACTTTTACACCACCACTTGTAGAACCTGCAGAACCTCCTGTAAAAAACAAGGCAAAGAAAATTCCTGTGGCAAATAAATTCCAAGTGGTGAAATCTGCAGAGACAAATCCTGTGGTTGTAACCACAGATGTTACCATAAATAGAGAATGTCTAATGGCATATTCCAATTCGCCAAATACTTTGGGATGTGCAATTGTACTATGCAAATTTGGGTCTTGAAAATGATGCACAATCACAGTAACAATGGCTGAAACACCAATAATTCCGAATAAATAATATTTAAATTCTTCGCTTTGAAACACTTTTTTAATTTTTCCTTTCAAAGCGAAATAAGTCAATACAAAATTGGTTCCTGCAACCATCATAAAAAAGATGATGATATATTGCACGTAAGGCAAATGATTGTAATAGGCAACACTACTGTTTTTGGTTGAAAATCCTCCTGTGCTCATTGTTGCCATTGCATGATTGATAGCATCAAACCATGTCATTCCAGCTGCTTTTAATAGAAAAAATTCGGCAAATGTGAGTGTAACGTAAATCAAATACAAACGTTTTGCAGTGTCTGTAATTCGTGGATGCAATTTATCTGCAGATGGTCCAGGAGCTTCTGCCATAAAAAGCTGCATTCCTCCAATTCCTAACAGTGGTAAAATGGCAATTGTTAAAACAATAATTCCCATGCCTCCAATCCAATGTGTTGCAGAACGCCAAAACAAAATGCCTTTGGGCATGGCTTCAATATCTGTTAAAATAGAAGAACCTGTGGTTGAATATCCAGAAATAGTTTCAAAAAGTGCGTTGGTTACATTGGGAATTGCACCTGATAATAAATAAGGTAACATTCCTGTAAATGTGAGTGTTAGCCAACCTAAAGTAACAATTAAATATCCTTCCTTTTTTTGGATATTGGTGTTTTTTGGTTTGTTGAAATAGTACAACAACACTCCAATAAGTACTGTGATTATCCCTGCATTTAGTATTCCCCAAGCTGATTCTTCCTGATTAAAAAAACTAAAAGGAAATGAAATGAACATGAAAATTCCGTTTAAAATGGCTGTAATGCCTAAAAAACGGTAGATAATTTTGATGTTGAGTGACGTCATTTTTATTTGAATAAACTTTCGACAGTTTCAATTGCTTCTGGCAAACTAAATACAATTACTTTGTCACCAGCAATGATTTGCATATTTCCACTACACATCAATGCTTTGCCATTTCTGATGATTCCGCCAAAAACAGCTTCTCTTGGAATTCTCAATTCTTGGATTGGTTTTTTGGTTACTTTGGCATTTTCAGGAACTTCAAATTCAAACACTTCTGAATCAATATTGTGCAAATTTGCCATCTCTAGAATTTCACCTTTTCTGATGTGTTTGAAAATATTACTTGCTGCAATTAGTTTTTTATTAATCAAAGATTGAATTCCAATAGTTTGAGAAATATCAATATAATCCATATTTTCCACCAAAGCAATTGTCTTTTTTACGCCTTTAGATTTTGCTACCAAACAAGACATGATGTTGGTTTCCGAATTTCCAGTAACTGCAATAAACGCATCAGTCTCTCTGATATTTTCTTCTTCTAACAATTCTAAGTTTCTTCCATCACCATTGATTACAAGCGTATCAGATAATTCCTCAGCAAGTAATTCTGCTTTTTCTTTACTTTTTTCAATAAGTTTTACATTGAATTTTTCTTTCCCTAGATTTCTAGCCGTTTTTTCTCCAATGCTACTTCCACCTAAAATCATTACATTTTTGATGTGAAATTGCTCTTTTCCAATAATTGGGTAGAGGTCTTTCATACTATAATTTGGTACTGAAAAATACACTTGGTCATGCATTTCAAAAGTAGTATCACCTCTAGGAATGATGGTTTGAGATACGTTTTCTCTTTTGATAGCAATCACTGTATAATCGATATTTGGAAACGTATGTCTAGCTTCTTTTACCGTTAAATCAATCAGTGGAGATTTGTAGTTTAAAGTTGCTCCCATCACATTGAAAATCCCACTTTCAAATTCGACAGTATCGTTAAAAGAAGCTTGGTTTAGCAACATTTTGATTTCATTTGCTGCTAATTCTTGGGGCGAAATCATAAAATCAACACCTAGTTTTTTAAAATCAACTTCACAAGCTTTTAAAAATTCGGGATTGTCAATTCTTGCAATGGTTTTTTTGGCTCCTAAAGATTTTCCAATAACAGAAATGGTAAAATTGGTATTTTGACTTTCGGTTACAGCAATCAATAAATCAGCAGAACTCACGCCAATTTCTTTCAATAATTTGATAGAAGTTGCATCGCCTTTTTTAGTAATAACATCCAAATGATTGTTGATGTAGTTCAAACGCTCACCATCAAAATCGATAATATACGTGTCTTGAGACTCGTATGAAAGTAGTTTTGCCAAGTGAAAACCAACGTCTCCAGCACCAGCAATGATAATTTTCATTTTTTCAATGATCTAAGAAAACGTTGCAAAGATAATAAGAATTATGAATTGAGAATTAAGATTGGATAATTGATTTGTAATTGGTAAAAAAGTTGGAAAACCGAAAGTTAAAAGCTTAAAGTAGAAAGTTAAAAATGTGAAGAATTATTTTAAAAATGATATAAAAAGGGTTTAAAAACTTTGCGTTCTTTGCGTTTAAATAAAATAAACCCTTACTTTTAGAAAAAAATTTCAAATGGAAAAGTTATCAATAAAATCATGGGCTTTGGATGATAGACCTCGTGAAAAATTAGTAGCTAAAGGAAAATCCGTTTTGTCTGATGCTGAATTAATGGCTATTTTGATTGGTTCAGGAAACAGGCAAGAATCCGCAGTTGCTTTATCACAAAGAATGTTGCAATCTGTGCAAGGAAATATCAATGAACTTGCAAAATTGTCTATTGAAAAATTGATGACTTTCAAAGGAATTGGAGAAGCAAAAGCCGTAAATATCATTGCAGCACTTGAATTGGGCAAAAGAAGACAACTGGAAAATTTGCTCGAAAAACCAAAAATAGGAGGTAGCAATGACGTTTATAAACTGATGCAACCCATTATTGGCGATTTATCTCACGAAGAATTTTGGGTACTTTTTCTGAATAATTCCAATAAAGTTTTGGCAAAACATCAAGTAAGTAAAGGAGGAATGACAGCTACTGTTGTAGATATCAGATTGTTGTTTAAACAAGCGTTAGAATTGTTTTCAGTCGGAATTATTGTCTGTCATAATCATCCTTCAGGAAAATTAAAACCCAGTGATGCTGATTTACAATTAACCCAAAAAATTAAAAATGCAGGAAATACCTTAGATATAAAACTCCTAGACCATTTGATAATTACCGAAAAAGCGTATTTTAGCTTTGCAGATGATGGGATTCTTTAATGTAACTATGTAATAATAAAATAATGTAACAATTTAAAAATTAGTAAACTTATCACTAAAGACTAACAACTAACAACTAACAACTAAAAACTAACAACTAAACACTCACTTTGCTTTTAATCTTCACTCAAAAAACCACTCCAAGAGTTTATTATATTTTTAGACATATTTTGTCTAGAATTTTATTGATTCCTGTAAGTTTTACGACAAAAGAAGAAGAATTTGCGGCACACAGTGGACCCAAAATTTCCTATTGTAAAATGCCTTTAGGAAACGAATTTTTTATCAAAAGCAATGACTTGCTTTTTGAGCAAGGTGTGAATGATTTGGAAATCAGTATGCAAAAATGGGATGATGTTCCTTGTTTTTTTGCTACGAATGCAAAATCAACCATTCCTTTTGACATTTTTGCGGCAAGTTTTTATTTGATAACTCGATATGAAGAATATTTACCTCACGTAAAAGACATTCATGGACGATACACAGCTACACAAAGTTTGGCTTTCAAATACCGATTTTTAGAAAAACCTGTGGTTGATATTTGGGCATTTAAATTATTGAAAATTTTAAAAGAAAAATTTCCAGAATATCAATTTAAAAAACGAACCTATAAATTCATTTCAACCATTGATGTTGACAATGCTTTTGCCTACAAACACAAAAGTTTATTGCGAAGTTTAGGCGGATTTATTGCTGATTTGGTTCAGTTTAAATTGGTAGAAGTTTGGTTGCGATTGATAGTTTTACTCAATTTGAAAAATGATCCATTTGATACTTTTCAAAAAATATTGCGACTAAAAAAAGAACAAAAAGTAACAACGATTTTCTTCTTTTTGATTGGAAATTACACTTCTTTTGACACCAATGTTTCAGCTTCTAAGAAAAAATTTCGATTGCTTATTAAAGATATTGTAGATTATGCCACTGTTGGTTTGCATCCTTCTTATTTTTCAACTCAAGATGCAACCATGATTCAAAAAGAAAAAGAGCGATTGGAAAACATCACAAATATGCCTGTGCAACGTTCAAGACAGCATTATTTGCGATTTAATTTACCTGAAACTTACCAAATTTTGATTGATTTAGAAATCCAGGAAGATTATTCTATGGGCTATGCAAGTCATGTAGGTTTTAGAGCAAGTACTTGTTCGCCTTTTTATTTTTATGATTTGGATTTTGAAATTCAAACTCCGTTAAAAATATTTCCTTTTGCGCTGATGGACACCACTTTAAATGATTATATGAAGTTGACACCCAAACAATCTTTAGGAAAAATAAAAGAGCTGAAAGATGAAGTAAAAGCGGTTAATGGCACTTTTATCACGTTATTTCACAACGAAAGTTTGAGCGATTTTTTACGATGGAAAGGTTGGAAACGTTTGTATGAATCCATGCTAAAAATCGCTATTTCTTAATATGATTTCTGTTGTTAAAAGAGCCAATTTAGATGTAGAAAAATACAATTTGTGTATAGAAAACTCTTTACAATCAAGAGTTTATGCGTTTTCTTGGTATTTGGATATTGTTGCAGACAATTGGGAGGTGTTGGTTTTGAACGATTATGAAGCTGTAATGCCCATTCCTTGGAAACGAAAATTTGCATTAAAATATATAACCCAACCTTATTTTTGTCAGCAATTGGGGATTTTTTCCACCAAAGAAATTTCAGAAGAACATCAGAAGCAATTTTTAAAAAAAATACCCGCTCAATTTTTGAAAGTTTCACTTGCTTTGAATTCTCAAAATTTGTTGATTGGTCAACCAACAAAGAAAAATTTGTTTTTGAAGTTGACGGATAATCACGATTTGTTGCGCAAAAATTATTCAAAAGGAAGAAAACACGCAATAAAAGTTGCTGAAAAAAATCAATTAAAGGTTGCAGAAACTTCTATTGAAAACTTGATTGAACTTCAAAAAAAAATGTATAAATATCAATTTTCAGAAAAAAAATTACGAAAACTTTCTGAACTTGTTTTGCAACAAAATGGGGGTAAAGTTGTAGGTGTTTTTAAAGATGATCTTCTTTTGGGAGGTGCATTTTTTGTGTTTTCCAAAAAACGAATTGTGTATTTGTTTTCGGCATTTACAGTCTTAGGAAGAGAGTTACAAGCAGCAAGTTTTTTGCTGGATTTTATGTTGAAAAAGAACGAAAAATCGGCACTTATTTTTGATTTTGAAGGAGGAAATATGCCCAATATAGCAACTTTTTACAATAGTTTTGGTGCTGAAATAGAAGAATACCAACAATTGCAATATTATAATTTTCCTTTTATTTCAACTGATTTTACCTTATGAGAAAAATTAACTCACTTCATTTGAGGTAATTGTAAAATCAATTTTAAAATTTTTAATAGGTTTAATAGGAAAAATTTCATTTGTAGCAACGATTTTTTTTGGGTAATATATTGCGCACATTGTATTTGAAACGTGGTAAAGATTTTTTTTGAATTGTTGTGGAATTCCATCTAAAATTCCAGCTAAAACTTCCGATCTTATTTTTTCGGGATTAAAAGCATAATCATGCCAAATAACAATTGAATTTTCTGAGACAAGATATTCAAACACTTTTTTAGTATCATTTTTTACAAAATCATATTGATGATTTCCATCAATAAAAACAACATCAAACTTTTTTTGTAAACTTTTAAAATCAAAGGTAAGTGAGTTGCCAATCAAATGTGTGATATTGCCTTTCTTTTTTGATAAAATTCCATGCAAGTCAATCATTTTTTTCGAAAATCCTAACGCAATCATTTCTTGTTCAGATAAATGTAAGGTAAAGCATTCTTTGGCAACTTCTGCAACGTTTATTACACTTTCACCTCTCCAAGTGCCAATTTCAAAATAGCTGCAATTTGGAATTTTTGAACATATTTCTTTCAATAATAAAATATCTGTAGGCAATGAACCTCCTCCTAAAAATGAAAAATAGCTGAGTTGTGGGGCATCATTTGCTAGGAAATTAACCAAATCAACAGATGGAAGTTTTTTAAAATCAGGTAATTTTTTTGCAACATAATTATCCCAATAATACTCACTATCTACAATTAAATTTACGAGACTTGGTTTTTTAAAAAGTAAAGAAATGGTAAGAATAATTTTTTTAAATTTATTCATAATGTGGCATTTTTTTATACAAATATAAAAAAGATACTCCCGAAAAAATGCCTGTAAACCACATCAAAATTGCGGATGTTATTGCAGCACCTTTTATGCCATATATTGGAATAAAATAATAATTACCCACCACATTTAACATCAAAGCAATGGCAATGATATATGAATTTACCTCAATTTTTCCGATAGAACACAATAAATTTCCAAACAATCCTCGGAAAATTAGTATCCCACAAATTCCTATTGTTAGAATAAAAAAACTATCAGCATAGTTTATAAAATCCTCGTTAAATAATTTTAAAATTATGTTTGAAAAGAAAAATCCACAGAAACAAATAAAAATACTAATCAAGGTAAATAACAAAACATATCCTTTTATATACTTAAAAATATATTTTTTATTTTTTATATTTTCTGTAAAAGTTACAAAATCAGTGGTTATAAAAGACTGGGAAATAAACACCAAACTGAGTGGAATTAACGAAACATATTTATATACTGTGATCATTTCTGAGTCACTTATCAAGTGACCAATCAACAAAATATCAATCACTAAAAGTAAGTTGGTAACTACACTTGTTACGCCTGAATAAAAACCATATTTCCAAAAACTAAAATTAATAATATTTTTTGGTTTCTCATAGCTTAATTGACTGATATTTAATTTTTTAAAAAAAATCAATGAGGTGATCAATGGGGCAATGATTATAGCAATAATGTATCCAATTTCTTTAAAAAAATAACTCAAACCAGTTATAGAAACCAATAATATTGAGTTGTAAACAATATCTGCTTTTGAAAAATTTTTGTTGTTATGTTGTAATCTAAATTGAATTTGAATGATATTAAAAATAAATAAAGGAAGAAAACTGACAGAAAGCAATGCTAAATAATATCCTGTATTTTGATATTTAAAAGGGAAAAATACACTGAATAGGGCGACTAAAGCTATTAAGCAAATAGAAATTACAATTCCTTTTTTACAAACATACATGAATAAGTTGTTTTTTTCAGTTTCATTGATCATCAAAGCTCCAAATCTAATAAGACTTTGGTGAAGTCCTAAATCACTAAAAGGGAGTAAAAAAGCAACAATGCTATATGCAAAAAGTACAATACCCAATTCTTGGTTTGGAATCAATTGCAATGCTATCCAAGATGAAATAAATGATAAAACTCTTGCAACAATTGTAGCAATAAATACATAGCTTCCTGCGCTGCTTAAAAAATTTTGGATGTAATTTTTTAGTAAACTCATTTTTTATCAATAAAATTTTGCAACCATAATTCTGTGGATACTAATTGCCAAATTTTAGTTTCATTCTTAGAAATTAGAATTTTGTCAATTGCGGTATTATTAAAAAAATGCCTTCTTTTTAATTGCTGAAGTGTGTCAAAAACAAACTCTTTCAAATCACTTTCAATCCAATCTTTTAGGGGATAAGCCAACCCTTTTTTTGACATTTGTAACGTGTTTTTTGTCATGTATTTTTTGGCAATTTCTTTTAAAATATATTTTTGTGTGTTGTTTTTTAGCTTGTATTTAGTCGGAATTTTAAAAGCATTTTCAATAAATGTGTGGTCTAAAAATGGAAATCTGCCTTCAATTCCATAAGCCATTGTGGTTGCATCAAGTGCACGCATTTGATGATTGCTAATGTATGATTTTAAATTATAAAAACTAATTGCTTCAAAAGTATCTGTAAATTTTTTGTTATTTGTATATAAATCATCAATCGTTGAAGTTGTTGAAAAAGACTTGTTTATAAATAGTTCATTAATTTCTGAATCAAAAAAAGAAGTATAATAGTGCGAATAATATTGACCAATAGTATTGCAATTGGCAATGTGTTTTCCTTTCACAATTTTTTTATGAAAATCAGGCAAAAAGCTCACTAATTTTTGATTGTTTTTTAATTTTTTCCACAAAGAAATTTTTTTAAAAACATCATATCCTCCAAAAAGTTCATCACCACCTAGACCACTTAATACCACTGTTGTTTTATTTTCAGATGCCATTTTTGCCAATATCAAATTGGCATGAATATGAAAATATGGCTCTTCGTAAGCCATGACGCCTTTGTTTAAATTATCAAATATTTCTTTAAAATTCGCATATTTTATAACATGATTTAGGTGGTTTTTTTGGGCAGTTTCTTTTGCCTGAGCAACTTCATTTAAGTATGAAAACTCTTTAAAACCCAACGTAAAGGTTTTAATAGATGGGTTTATTTTAGAGGCAAATATTGATATTAATGTAGAATCTATTCCTCCACTCAAAAACGAACCAACTTCAACATCCGAAATTAATCGATATTTGATGGATTGAAACAAACTTTCTTCAATCAATTGAACACTTTGTTTTTCTGACAAGGAAAAATCTTGTATTTGAGTCGGAATTTCCCAATATCTCTCTTTGACAATCGAACTATTTTCATAATTAATTGTAAGAAAATGTGCAGGTTCTAAAGCTTCAATGTCTTGAAAAACGGTATTTGGTCTTTGGGCAGTTGTAAATCTAAAATTTTGCCACAAACCTTCCCAATGTATTTCAGGAATGTATAATTTAGATTTTATAATGGATTGCACACTACTTCCAAAAACGAATAATTCATTTTTTTTATAAAAATAAATAGGTTTAATTCCTAATCGATCACGTGCAATAAAAACAGTCTGATTCAACGTATTTATAATGGCAAAAGCAAACATTCCATTAAATTTTTCAAGTGCTTTTTTACCCCATTCTTTGTAGGCGTTTAAAACAACTTCTGTGTCAGAATTTGAAAAAAACGAATGTCCTAAACCTTCTAATTCCTTTTTAATCTCTATGTAGTTATAAAGTTCCCCATTAAAAATTATTGAAAAATGCCCTGTAACATCCGTCAAAGGTTGATGACTTTTGCTTGAAAGGTCAATAATTTTTAGTTGTCTAAAACCAAAACCAACTTTAAAATTTTGATTTTCAGCAGTTTTTATATGGTTTGTTATTTTATCACGAGAATCATCCCCAAAAAAATGATATTTTTTTTCATTGTATAATACATATCCTTCATCATCTGGTCCACGATGTTTTAAACTCTCGGTCATGGAAATCAATGACGCCGAATTTTTTCTATTTTCATTAAAATTGATAATTCCTGCAATTCCACACATAAATTACCTGTTTAAACTTTTGTAATACAAACTCGAAAATTTCTCACAAATAACGGAATTACTAAAATTAGTTGTGATGTATTCGTTCATTTCTTTTTTAGGGGCTAAGGTTTTTTTATTCTCAATAAAAAGTTTGATTTCTTGTTCAAGTTTTATCTCATCTTTTGCATTAATCAAGCTGCCAAAATTGATTGGAAAATGCTCTTTAATTCCGCCAACATTTGTTGAAATAACAGGAATTCCACAAGCAAAAGATTCTAAAATAACACAAGGTAAATTTTCGTAATTACTAAACAAAACAAGCAAATTTGCTTTTTGCAGATGAGAAATAAGTAAAGAATGAGGAATGTGATTTATAAAATCAATTGATTCATTTTCCAACCCTAATTTTTTTACTTCTGATGAAAAACTAGTTGCATTTTCGCCAATCATCTTAAAATGAAAAGCTATTTTTTGATGGTAAAGTTTTGCTATAACTCGCAAGATGCCTGAAATATTTTTTTGAGCATCGACCATATTTGAAATATGAACAATGGTAAAAACATCATTTTTGATTTCTGTTGGATAAAATTTGTTGGTATCAACCACATTTTCAACGATTTCATAAGAAGCTTTAAATCCAAAATCAATTAATGATTTTTGTAAATCAAAGCTTACAGGACATAAAAATGAGGCATTTTTTACAATAATTTTTGAAATTTCTTTTTCCAAAAATCCTATTTTTTTTGATAATGGAAATTTATAATCTGTCCAATGTTCAGAAATAATAAAGGGTATTTTTTTAAACCATTTTAAATAAAGACTAAAAATACCAAAAGGAAATATTTCGTTCAAATGAACAACATCAAAAGGAGCAGTTTTTTTTAAAAGTAGTATAAAAGCTTTTACAAATAAATATCCTTTTTTTATGGGGTTTTTAGTTTGTTTTATGTAAGCAATATTTGTATTTATTCCCTGAATATTTTCAGTAAAGATTTCTATACTTTTTTTTAAATAAGGGTCAGTGATGATATGAATTACACTAACTGAGTGTTGTAAAAAAACCGCTTCAGCATGCCTTTGAATAAAGTCGCCATTTGTGGGTAAAATTCGTGAAGGATACCATC
>DAIUBY010000058.1:11567-16284 GCA_036846425.1 Polaribacter sp. | reverse complement strand
AATAAATCAACATGACCTTTCATTGCTTTTTTGATTAACATTCCTACAGATAACATTCTGTTGATTTCATTGGTACCTTCATATATTCTTGCAATACGTGCATCTCTCCATGCAGCTTCCATAGGTGTTTCTTCAGAAAAACCCATTCCTCCAAAAATTTGTATTCCTTCATCAGCACAATTTTGAACATCTTCAGAAACGGTTACTTTCAAGATTGAGCATTCAATAGCATATTCTTCAACGCCTTTTAATTCAGCTTCTTGATGCGAATTTCCATCAGCAATTCTCATATGAATTCTGTCTTCAATATCCTTTGCTGCTCTATAACTTGCAGATTCTCCAGCATAAGTATTAGTTGCCATTTCAGCTAATTTAGCTTTGATTGCACCAAAATCTGCAATTGGAGTTTTAAATTGTTTACGTTCTAAAGCATATTTTAAAGCATAATCTGTAACTCTTCTTTGAGAATCTAAACAAGCAGCAGCCAATTTAATTCTTCCAACATTTAAGGCATTTACGGCAATTTTAAATCCTCCACCTCTTTCTGATAACATATTTTCTGCAGGAACAATTGTGTCATTAAAAAATACTTGTCTTGTTGATGAAGCACGAATTCCTAGTTTGTGTTCTTCTTCGCCCAAAGTAATTCCATTTGGATTTGCTTTGTCATATTCAACAATAAAACCTGTAATATTTTTATCATTTTCTATCCTTGCAAAAACAATCATCAAATTACAAAAGCCAGCATTGGAAATCCACATTTTTTGACCATTGATTTTGTATGATTTTCCATCAGCAGATATTTCAGCAGTAGTTTTTCCTGAATTTGCATCTGACCCAGCTCCAGGTTCTGTCAAGCAATAAGATCCCATCCATTCACCAGAAGCCAATTTTGGAACGTATTTTTGTTTTTGTTCTTCAGTTCCATATAGCGTAATTGGCATAGTTCCAATTCCTGTATGTGCACCAAAAGCTGTACTAAAAGAGCCTGTTCCACTTGAAATATAATCACAAGTTAACATTGTAGAAACAAATCCCATTCCTAATCCACCATATTCTTCAGGAACTGCAACACCTAAAAAGCCTAATTCGCCAGCTTTTTTCATTACATCTTCTGTAAGTTTGTAATCTTTTGCTTCAAAACGCGCTTTGTGAGCAATGATTTCACGTTCGTTAAATTCTTTCACAGCTTCACGCATCATGATTTGTTCTTCAGAAAAATCTTCTGGTGTAAAAATATCTTCGCAGTTTGATTCTTTCACTAAGAATTGACCACCTCTTAAAACGTTTTTTTCGATTGTTTCCATGTTATAATGTCTTTAATTTAATTTAAAAATTCAAAAATTCCTGCAGCACCTTGACCTGTTCCAACACACATTGTTACCATTCCATACTTGTTTTGCATATTTCTTCGGCGCATTTCATCAAATAATTGCACTGATAATTTTGCACCTGTACAACCTAAAGGATGACCTAAAGCAATGGCTCCTCCATTTACGTTTATGATATCTGGATTTAAACCTAATTCGCGAATTACCGCCAAAGATTGAGAGGCAAAAGCTTCATTCAATTCTATTAATTCGATATCTTTTTGTTGCAGTCCTGCTTGTTTTAGGGCTTTTGGAATGGCAGCAACAGGACCAATTCCCATAATTCTTGGAGGAACACCAGCTGCAGCATAACTTACCAATCTTGCAATTGGCGTTAGATTTAATTCTTTTACCATTTCTTCACTCATGATTAAAACGAATGCAGCACCATCACTCATTTGTGATGAATTTCCAGCAGTTACACTTCCGTTTGCAGCAAAAACAGGACGCAAACTTGATAAACCTTCTAATGATGTATCTTTTCTTGGGCCTTCATCTTTAGAAACGATATATTTTTTAGTTGCTTTTTTTCCATTTTCATTAATGTAAGTTTGAGAAACTTCAATGGGAACAATTTGTTTTTCAAATCGATTTTCACTTTGAGCTTTCAACGCTTTTAAGTGCGATTGTAGTGCAAATTCATCTTGATCAGCTCTTGAAATTTTGAATTCGTTGGCAACAGCTTCTGCTGTGTTTCCCATTCCCCAATAATATTCTTCATGACCTGCTGCAATAGTGTCGTAATTTAATTCAGGCTTAAAACCTGTCATTGGTACTGAACTCATACTTTCTGCACCACCAGCAATGATACAATCTGCCATTCCTGATTGAATTTTAGCAGCTGCCATTGCAATCGTTTCCAATCCTGAGGAACAAAAACGATTGACGGTTACACCAGGAACATCTTCAATTTTTAATCCCATTAACGAGATTAAACGTGCCATATTTAATCCTTGAGCTCCTTCTGGCATGGCATTTCCAACAATAACGTCGTCAATTCTTTTTTTATCAAAATCAGGCAGTTCATTCATCATAAATTGGATGGTTTCTGCGGCTAATTCATCTGCTCTTTTAAAACGGAACAATCCTTTTGGAGCTTTTCCAACTGCTGTTCTGTATGCTTTTACGATATATGCTTGTTTCATAATCCTATCCCTAACCCTTTCCAAAGGAAAGGGGATTTGTTCGGGCTATTTTTTTTAATTTTAGACTTCATTTTATTTTTACACTTTTAAGTCTTCCCTTTGGGAAGATTTAGATGGGATCTAATTACGCAATGGTTTTCCAGTTTTTAGCATGTGTTGAATGCGTTCTAAAGTTTTACGTTCTGTACATAAACTCAAAAAGGCTTCACGTTCAATGTCTAATAAATATTGTTCAGAAACTTTGGTTGGTTCTGATAAATCACCTCCAGCCATTACATACGCTAATTTATTTGCGATTTTTTGATCGTGAGCTGAAATGTATTTGCTGGCTTCCATAGAATCAGTTCCCACTAAAAACATTCCTAAAGCTTGTTTACCCAAAACCAAAATATCATTTCGTTTTACAGGTTGTGTATATCCTGCTTCAGCCATTAATACAGCATGCTTTTTAGCTTCTGCAATTTGACGGTCTTTATTTACAACAACTATATCTTTTCCTTTTTGAAGCAATCCTAAATCAAAAGCTTCGTAAGCTGAAGTAGCAACTTTTGCCATTCCAATGGTTAAGAAATATTCTTGTAAAATATTCAATTGAACATCGCCTTTGTTGAATAAATCTTGTGCTCTTAAAGCCATTTCTTTGGAACCTCCACCTCCAGGAATTACACCAACTCCAAATTCAACCAAACCAATATACGTTTCAGCAGCTGCAACTACTTTATCTGCATGCAACGAAATTTCGCAACCACCACCCAAAGCCATTCCATGTGGAGCAGCAATTGTTGGAATTGATGAATAACGCATTCGCATCATAGTATCTTGAAAATATTTGATAGCCATGTTCAATTCGTCATATTCTTGCTCTGCAGCCATCATAAAAATCATTCCGATATTGGCACCAACTGAAAAGTTAGCTGCTTGATTTCCAACAACCAAACCTTGAAAATCTTTTTCAGCCAAATCAATAGCTTTATTAATTCCGGCCAAAACATCACCTCCAATCGTATTCATTTTCGAACGGAATTCTAGATTTAAAATTCCATCACCCAAATCTTGAATAACTGTTCCTGAATTTTTCCAAACTTCGTTTGATTTTCTGATGTTGTCTAAAATGATAAATGAATCTTGACCCGGTTTTTTTACTTGAGATTTTGAGGGAATATCATAATAATAGGTTGCGCCATTTTTAACTGTGTAAAAAGAGGTTTCGCCTTTTGCAAGCATTTCTGTAACCCAAGTTGCAGGTTCTTTTCCTTCAGATTTCATAATTTCAATTCCTTTGGCAACTCCAATAGCGTCCCAAATTTGAAAGGGACCATGTTCCCAACCAAAACCAGCTTTTAAAGCATCATCAATTCTGTACAATTCATCAGAAATCTCTGGAATTCTATTTTGAACATACGCAAACATGGCTGCAAAACTTTTTCTATAAAATTCTCCTGCTTTGTCTTTTCCTGCAACTAATATTTTAAATCTATCAGCCACATTATCAATCGATTTCGTAAGTTCTAAAGTGGTAAATTTTGCTGATTTTTTTGTGCGATATTCTAATGTGTTTAGATCTAATGACAAAATATCTCTATTTCCTTGAGCATCTTTGGTCATTTTATAAAAACCTTGTTTAGTTTTGCTTCCTAACCATTTGTTTTCCATCATTTTAGTTACAAAATCAGGAATCACAAATTGGTCTTTCATTTCATCATTTGGACAATTGTCTTTCACGCCATTTGCAGTGTGAACCAAAGTGTCTAAACCAACCACATCAATAGTTCTGAAAGTTGCTGATTTTGGACGACCAATTACAGGACCTGTCAATTTATCCACTTCTTCAATGGTCAAATCCATTTCTTTGACAACGTGAAACAAACTCATGATTCCGAAAATTCCAATTCTATTTCCAATAAATGCAGGAGTATCTTTTGCTAAAACAGCTGTTTTTCCTAGGAATTTGTCTCCATACATCATTAAGAAATCAGTAACTTCTTGTTTGCATTTTGCACTCGGAACTACTTCAAATAACTTTAAATATCTTGGTGGATTAAAAAAGTGCGTAACTGCAAAATGTTGTAGAAAATCTTCACTTCTGCCTTCACTCATAAATTTTATGGGAATTCCAGAAGTATTGGAAGTAATCAATGTTCCTGGAGTTCTGAATTTTTCAATTTTTTCAAAAACACTTTTTTTAATGTCTAAACGCTCTAC